>NZ_WVUD01000015.1 GCF_009856865.1 Solidesulfovibrio aerotolerans
TTTGAACTTGATGTCATGGCAATTTATGCCATTTTTTCAAAATTGATCGCCTAAGTGGAAAGGCATCATGAGCTTGCACCAGTTGTCGCTTTCAGGCGTCAAGCCTTTTCTTAGCCGGACAGTAATGTTAAGACGTGTTTATTTTTCGACTTGATGTCTATTCAAGAGAAGACATCTCCTAGCTTTTGCTAGGATAGGATTTAAAATATACAAAGCACCCATGGCGTTTGTAAACCGCAAAGTAAAATTCTAAACAATTTGCTGGATATTAATAACTGTAGCAAATTACTGAGTAAATTAGCTTGCTTTCTGTAGGTCAGCAGTAGCATTTCCGGGCTGGCATGGTTTCCCGCTCTGGGGCTTGAGGGCGGCGAATCGCTGTGCTATTTTTACCTGTCATTTCGGGGAGGCACAGAGCTTTCCTGAACCGAGTCATGGAATTACACATAAACAATGGTTGCGTATGAGTTTCATTCAAGACGACATATACCAGATGATTCAGAGATCAGATAAGTTGAAAGATGATGACCGTCTGTCAATCTTTGAATACTTGTCGCAGAAATTTTCAATAATCCCCTTGCGCGGTGGATTTGCTTCTCCAATAGAAGCTTCTGGTGATCCAGATGAAATGAAGCGAATGGCTAACAAGTTGAAAAGACCAATTGAAAGCGGTTGGGAAAAATGGTGCGAAACGATTCGCTCGTTCAACCATCAAGATTTTAAAGCTGACAGGGCAGGAATAGCGT
Organism: Solidesulfovibrio aerotolerans; assembly: GCF_009856865.1. Classification (GTDB taxonomy): domain Bacteria; phylum Desulfobacterota; class Desulfovibrionia; order Desulfovibrionales; family Desulfovibrionaceae; genus Solidesulfovibrio; species Solidesulfovibrio aerotolerans. Next base: position 747 of record NZ_WVUD01000015.1, read on the forward strand.
GTGGCCCAGCGAGTGGCGTGCTGGTCTTAGATGTTGATTACATTGATGAATTTTGGAAAGTCCTTAAGTTCAATGGTATTGATCCCATGCTCCCATCTACTTTTGCCGTTAAATCCGGAGGAAGAGGTGATCGTTACCACTATTATTTTAGATATCCTAATGATGGTAAGAAATACTCCTGCCGATCTAAGGCCAAATGCTTTGACGTAAGAGGAACAGGAGGACAAGTAATCTGTCCCGGGTCTTTACACCCAGAGACTCAAAAGCCTTATGTTATTGCCACTAATGAAGATATTTTAGATGCTCCAAACTGGTTGCTCGAATATTCTTCAGGGGCACGAGATATTTTCACAGAAGATGATCAAGATAGACGTTCCAAAAAAAATTTACTTCCCGCCTCTCGAAATAAAGCTTTTGAAATAGAGACGTTAGAAGCTAATTCGGTTGATCTTGATAGTCTTATTGCAGGATTGCCTATTTCTGAAGACATTAAGCAAAAGATCATGACGCCATATCTTCGGGGCACTAGATCAGAACCATCCTGGTCGGTTCTGCTTGGTCTGCTCAACGCTGGTGTTGATGAAAGGACAATCAGGTCTATCTACCAAAGCTATCCCATTGGTGAAAAGTCTAGGGAAAAATCTGATTGGTTTGAACGGGAAATTGAAGCAGCTAAGAAAACTATAGCTCAGAATCCAATAGGGGTTCATATGCAACTTGGTTTCTCTTCTGGGACGAATGGTTCTTCTTCTGATTCTGAGTATGGTATTGTCAATGCGTTTGATGTGTTAACGGCGCAAACAAACTTTGAGTTTCTTATAGACAATTTCTGGCCTAAAGATGAGCCGTTGTTAATCACTGGATATGGTGGGGCTGGTAAGTCAGTCCTGACCTTGCAAATAGCAATGGATCTGGTTTTCCCTCCAGCCAATGGGTTCTTAAATAAATACAAAGTACTACATGGAGGACATCGCGTCCTTTTTGTACAATCTGAAAATTCTTTAGTTGGAATGAAGCGAAGACTCGAGCTTATACGCGGCGCTTATGCTATCCCAGACGATGTTATTCGAGAGAAGCTTTTTTTCGTCGGTAGAAAAAAGGATATTCGTGCTACTGGCGATCTTGATAGTCCACGGTTTCAAGATGTAATCAAGAAACAGCATGATTTGATAAAATTCGATATTCTGGTGATAGACCCGCTCATAAGTTTTCACAGTAAGGATGAAAATTCAAATGACGAGATGCGTAGACTCTTGGACAATTTTTCTGACTTTTGTGAAAGTCTTAAGGTCTCGCCGTTAATCATACACCACCACGGAAAATTTAAGCAAGAAAGAGGAGTCGGTGGAGGACGCGGTGCGAGTGCTATAGGTGATTGGTCTCCTAACACCTGGGAACTCGAATACAAAGAAAAGGATAAGAAATTTAAGTTCATTCATAAGAAAGCTAGAAATTTCATGTTAAACGATGATCTTTCACTTGAATTGAGCAACTTGAGGTTTGCTGTTAGCGTTCAGTCGGGTAGCTTAAAGAACGATACTACTTACTTTGTCATCAAAGCTTTGCAAAACTTGAACGGAGTTGCTCAGACCCAAACTGTTTTGAAAAATGAAGTTGTCAATGTATACAAAGCGGAGAATCCAGGTAAAAGTATTACTGCCGTGACTGCTGTCAAGTACATTAAGGATGCCGTTGGCAAGAAAGCTGTTAAAACCATCCATGGTGCGAAAGGATCAATATCCTATCAGCTTTGACCTAAGATATTGACACTCCACCTGCAAGTTTTGTTGGGTTGCAACGGTTGCAACTTTCGACAAATTTCAAATTTGCAACAAAAAATCGAAAGATTTTAGATTGTTACTGCTGTTTTTCAGCTGCAACTGCAAGTTTGCGGTTTGCAACTGTAACCCTTTGAAATTTTTAAGGTTCAACTGCAAAAATTCTGTTATATATTAGAGGGGGGTTGCTTTCGCACCCCCTCCTGTCTCACAATAGTTTAGCAATGTTGATGGCGATGAAACTTTCCTTTTAAAGGAACGAAAAGGAACTTCCAGCAACTTTTGAAACAAACTTTGCTAATTTCATCCAAGTTCAAAACAAAGTTTAGAAAGTATCGGATTTTTGGCTTCTTAAGTTTCGCTGGAGCTGATGGTAAAAGATGTAACTTGGATTTCTTCGCCATGATCATAAAGAACCTTGTCCTATATGGATCCAATATAGCTAAAAAAGTGTAGTCTATGGACGGGTTTTTGTCCATTTGTCGATGAAAAAGTTCTCCTGCTCAGGGTGATGTTTGTGGTGAAGAAGATTTGCTTTTGAAGGAACGTAATGGACTTCCGGCTATTTTTATCCAAGTGCAAATAATATTTTCACCAGATATTGTCATTTTTCTCGTAGGTTACATTTTTTGTAACCGATCTAATCGCCGGTTTATTGCTATTTTATTCAGAATGAGAGCTATTGGCATAGTTTTTAAGAGCCACTTCGGCGGCTTCTTTCGTGGGATAGTTAAGCCAGTTTTAAAAGTTTTTGATGTTAAAGATATTATCAGGACATGCTGTTTTCTCTTTTGTTTTCATAGGACAGGGGTATCCCGGCTTTTTCATCACAAATTGAACTTTTTTGTCTAAGTTTATTACCCATCAAGATTGACAAACCCTACTTTGGCTCATGGGTATTCTTATCTGGACCCTATGGGACACATGAAAACCAGAACTTACCCAGCTGGGAACGATCCTGGCCGATGCCCAGACCGAGAATGACAATGCCGCCGGGCAGAAAGCGGGGCGCTCGTGCCAACCTGCTTAAAACGCTCCGTTATCATAGGGCAAGTTCTCATTCTTGTTGTCGCTGGCTGCCGGCCCAGAAGTCGGTGAATCTCGTCAAATCGGCAATTTTTGAGCATGGTCAGTCGCAGGATCCTGCGAGTTTTAAGTTGTGGAATTGCTCCAAATACCCATTCTTGTCGTTTCTAGCTGATAATAAAAGAAAAAGGGCCGCTTTCGCGACCCTTCATGTTTTGGTCGGAGAATGAGTCCACCGATTCCTGCGAATCCTTCTCTCCCATATTTTAGAAAATTAGACCGTCCTTGATCTGGAGTTCTGTAACCACCTTTTCCAAGGTGTTGTAGTACACTACTTGTGCTACTTGCCTATATAGAACCCTTTTGGACCCGGTAAACTCATCCATCGTTAGCGATAGTCTGTCGTTCAAGAATTTTTCGAACACATCCATGTATGGATAATTGTAACGCGTGTACATATGTCCATTCTTTTTGTCCAGTTCCTCAGGAAAGTAAATGATATCTGTTTTGTTCCGTTCTTTCCGTTCAGGATTCCAAAATCTTACGACTCCTGTTATGGCATCGTTGAGCCAAGATTTAGAGTCACAGGAGAATGCTGGGCAGTTGGAAATCAGTTCGAAATCACTAATACCGAACAAATGCACCCTGACTTTCCTTGTTTGGTGCAACCAGAATACCGGCGGGAATAAATTTTCCGGGATTAATCTCCCTTTACTTTGGCCGATGGCTATAAATTCCGGACAATCTTCCGTGTAGGACCAAGCTTCATGGTTTTTCAGGTTATGGATAACCGGTACGCCAACTACGTTTGCATTCTCTAGCTTGACCAATTCTTCGTAGTTGTTTGCGAATCCTTGTGGTCCAAAGTTGAAATCAGGGCTGAACACCATTAGATAACCAGTTGGGTTCATCGAACAATGTACAGTGAATCGAGTGATGAGTTCACTTACAGTAACGTCGAGATTCGAGAACATTGCGCTGAATGCTCCGTTGTCTAGAACAATACTGCTGATGATTGACTCAAATTCTTTGAGATATTCTTTGTACTTTCTGGGCATCCTAGCTGCCGTCCAAAGAATACTTAGCAAAATGTCGGGGCACCGTTTGAGTAGTTCCTGTAAGACATTTATATTGGGCGATGAGATAAACACGCGCATAATATACTCCTTGAGTGGCTCCCCCAGTACGTGACCAGGGGAGCCTTTATGTGTTATGCAGCTACTTGCTTGGGCTTGCGCTTTAACTCTTCCTTCTTCTTGAGGATTTCGAGTTGCGCAATTAAGGCATCAATACGGTCAGTTTCGACAGGGGTTTCGTAGGAGTCGAGATTGATGATATCAATGACCGTCTCCTTCAACAGCTGCACAGCAACATTGATATCTTTTGGGCGCTGGGCGCGGGCCTTTGAAGAGCCTTCTTTGCTCCCAGGCTTCTTATGGGTTAACAGGTCATTGCGGTTTTCAGGTTCATTGACCAACTCCAGCAGGTATTCGACTGGCTCCATGCCGGCGTCCTTGCGGTGTTTCATCTCGTCGATGTCCGCCGTTTCGATCTTGATTCCGCTGCCGCAAACCATCCGAAGGGTTTGGAACGGAATCTCAAGTCCTTCACGGTTCAGCCGATGGCGGTAAATGGCAGCGTCGCAATTGGCTTTGAACTCGTACATTGGCATGTCGCTGTTAACGTTAATGTTGTCCCCAAGAAGTTTCATCACCGTCGCGATAGGCTTGGGATCCTTTTCCAGGTGGCAATCCTTAACAATTGACGCGATCCGTACGAGGCGGTCAATGCCTAATTCCAGATGTTCCACGGCATCACCAAGAGAAGCCGCGCTCATATAACCTCGTAACGTGCTGGGATGAATGTGCGGGTCCAAGCGTTCCATACGATATCGTGTCCAACCTTTGAGACCGCCTTTTTCCGCACATGTTTGAATTTGGGTGATGGTTGCCATTTCGCCGAGTGTGAGTGCAACAATACCTAACTGTCTTTGTGCCGCGGCGAAGACTGGCTGGAAACCGATGTTGGTTTCGACAATCTTCTTGTATTTGTCATCCAAGGAGAGGGTCTTAAATTCACCCGTTCGAATTTCATCCAAGAAGTCAACGGGGGTGATCTTTTTGGCCTTCACTTCTTCCAGAGTGTCAGGAATACGTCCAATTCCACCAGTTGCGCTGTGCATGATGGTAACAGCTTCATCATCTAACTGGGCGCGAAACTGTTCATAGGATTGGGACTCGTTCGGTTGACACTTGGTGGGAACTGCGTGTCCGCGTGCATCGCCAGTTTTCGGTGTAGCACCAGCACCGCCAGTGCCACCAATTGGCAACTCAGATTTATGATCATGATCAGCTGACATTTCTTACTCCTTGATCTTCCCAGTTAAGGGAGAGGGTGTCGCTTTGAAACTACTTCCCAGTGAAGTTTTTCGCAGCGCCGTTCTGCCTCTTATAGTATCAAGGATCGTGCCAGGAAGTGTTGTCGGTTAACTTGCTAAAATAACACAAGTATTTTTTTATGAGCTTCCGAGGTGTTAAATATATCCGTCATACTAAACGGACGACCGTCGTATTTGACGGCCGTGTGGTTTTCATGTCATGCTAAATTCGCATGTGGGAGAGACTTAGGTGCGGCTGAGGGGTTGGTCAGCATTGAGTCTATGGGGCAGAATTTTTTTGCCAAACTGAAAGGATTTGCGGTATGCACGTACTAGTCTGCGGGCCTGTAGAAAAACCAATGATTTCTATCATGTTGGATAGATGGAGTACTTATGGCTGGGCGTGAATGGTTAGTGCTTCCTGGGATGACCCAAGTTTTTCTCCGTTATCTATCTATTGCAAAAGAATATTTGTCTGGAAAATCAGCCATTCACAATAAACCATTAATGATAATAGGTGATTCTGGTGTCGGTAAGGGTCTATTTATTGAGTGTGCAAAGCAACTTTTCGAATGCAGAGCTGAATCAGCTCCTTCTCTGCAAGCCGTTAAAAATGCCAGCCCTTTTATCAGAATTAATTGTGCATCATTTACAAAAGACTTAGCTGAATCCGAAATATTTGGACATGAGAAAGGTGCGTTTACAGGTGCAACTGAGAAGAAGAAAGGCATTGTCGAGGAGGCTGGCGGAGGTGTGTTGGTTTTAGATGAAATAGGTGAACTTCCAGAATCTGTACAAGCAAAGATACTTATATTCATTGAAGAAGGAGAGTTTAGAAGGGTTGGTTCGAATAAAATAGAACGCTCGAATGTATTTATTATTGGAACTACGAATCAAAAGCAGGGTAAATTTAGGGCTGATTTTTGGTATAGATTCTTTCCAATATTTATCCCGGCATTGCATGAACGTAGGCTTGATGTCCTCTACTATATTGCATTAAAGTATCCACTTATATTTAATCGGTTGACACCGCAGCATGCGTTGAGTTTGTTGGCGCATAATTGGCCTGGGAATATTCGTGAACTCGAACGGGTCATTTCAATAATAATGTCTGAAGATTTGATGCGTGAATCACAGCCCCTGACCGGCGAGCATGTTCAAAATAAACCTATCCCTTTATTTTTTCCTGTGGACACAAGGCAAACATCTTTGGCTGAAATGTATCTTAGCCGTTTTTGTAGCGACTTGCTTGCTGCAGATTTTGATATCGAGTCTTTTAATTCGATAATATCATGTTATGGTTTGCAAGTCCCTTATTCTTTTTCTATCTCAGATGGATTAAAAAAAATCAAAAAAATTTATGCAGAATTAGAAAAAAAGCAAACTAGTCACTACTATTTTGGCAAAAAATCATTTTCTGAAAGATCTTTTACAAAACCAATTTTAGACTGGGAGTTGAATCGTAAATTTCTTGGGAAACCCCAAATCCTTGGACCTACGGATAAAGGATTCATTTTGTATTATTATCCTGATGGGTTCCAAAAAGAATACGACAATCACCCTATGCTTGATTTGATTCAAAAAATGCAAAACAACATAAACGATGAGGCAAGTTTCTATCAAAAAATAAAAATTTGTTTCGAAGAGAACATGCAGCGCCTTGGCCATTTGAAGAATGTAGCTGTAGTTTCTAGGGTAAATAAAATTGAGGAAATTGGTGTGTGTTTCTCGTGTATATGCAATTTTTTTTTGAAAAATAGTTCTTCTCATCTGAATGTATTCGATCAGGCGGAGGTTCACCTCGCCGGTTCTGATTCTTTTGGAAAAGTTCAAAAATCTATAATAACAGCTTTTGTTGATGCCGGCTTGGTTCCAGGAGCTCTTAAGTTTGCTTCCGGAAGAAAATTGATTTTTAAAAAAAAGTATCGAGTCGAAACAGATTGGGGTGAGTATGTTAAATCAGTGCTGCGGAATGATGATACTCCCGGTGTTGCGTCAGGACAAGTTCAACCAGTAGAAAACCGCGTGGTTTGCGAATCAGTCTTATATAAATGTACTGAAGATGAACTGTTGCGCTCCTATTATAAATACTTACGCTCGAATTACGATACTGTTGTGCAAGTTTGTAGGCATGCTGGGCTTAACGAGTCAACATGTCGTAATAAACTCAGAGAATTTGGGTTGTTGCCGAAACAGATGAAGGAGGATAAATGAGTGTGAGTTTTTCAGAAGAAATACCAAATTAAAAGAGGGCCCGTTTTTCAGCTCGTAAATGTCGAAATTTTTTATTCCAACACGCAGGATCCTGCGAATTTTCAGGGTCACTTTGGAAGCATTATCGCAGGTTTCCCACTTCACCCCTTGTTTGGATTGTCCGGTGCTCCAAAAAGCGGGTTTTGACTTTTAGGTCTACCACCAATGGTCAATTTTTAGCTCTTTTGTACAATTCTTCAGCCACTTTTGCTCGAAGAGCAACGCAGCTATTTCCTCGGATTTTCGTATGGAATTAGTGCGTTGCAAATCGAAGAACAATTGCCTAATAGTCTGTTATTGCGTAATATTTTCTGACATGACAGCCAGTGACCCTTTCTGGTAAATCGACGGCATGGAATGGTTCATCGGATCAACCCTGGTCATGGGCATAGTCGTCGTTCTCGGGCTGTTTCTTGGCAAAAAGAAAGGCCATAAGAAACGCTCCGGTCCTGGATTCTTCAGTTTTGACCGATACAAAGAACGTGAACTTTCCAAGCGTGGGGTCTTCGATAAGACGAAATGGTAAGTTTAGTAACTTTATTCAGTCATCCTCGGGCAGCATAATCGTCAGCACTGGCTCAGCATTGTCACCAGGGCCGATGTGAGCGATGATATCAACGGTTTCTTTTTTATCTGGCCCCATCAGGAACGACACTTTGAAGTACACCCGATCTGTCCCTTTGCTGGACCGGGCGGCGAACATCGCCAGTGTCAGCAGATCATGGAGTCGGCCAGCACTGGATTGCCCATAACTCCTGTCCAATCCGGTAGGAACTTCAATATATTGGTGGTAGAGGTTATCGGTGACGACAGTGTGGACTTTGAACCCGGTTGCTTTGGCATCGGCGGTGATGTCAATTAGGACACCATCTTCGATAGCCTGTGCCCGGGTGTAGCTGTAGATGACGTTCCAGTCTTTATCGGTGGTCATTTTTGGTATCTCCAGATTCGGCAGTTAAAATGGCATCGAGTTTTTGACGGAAACTTTGACACAGTGTAATTCCAACATCGGCGTATGAGCGCGTTAGTTCCCCATAGATTTCGATCGACGATGTATCCATTATTTTGAAAAGCTGTTCAATCGAACGAAAAGCATTGAATATTTCGTCCTTGCTTTGAAGAAGATCATGATCTTTTTGACCCATATGGCCTCCTTTGTTTTTTAAGTAGAAGAATAGCCTGGACCAGTGGGGCGGTCACGGGAGTTTGGGATAGGCTGGGAATTGGACTGGACAAAGCTCTATGGAAATCGGACGTTGGTTGTAGGACGCGATTTCCTGGGATTTTGGCCCGGGGGGAACCCCAAGGCCCCGGCCATAGGAAAAGGCCCAGGAACGGGCCGGTAGAGAGCAGGGGAGGGGTGTCCGAGAGGAAATCCCAGTGGTTGGTCCGGGATGAAAGAGTCAGCTCGTCTTCGACCGGAGAAGTAAATGGAGGTGTGGATACCTCACTGCTAACGGTTCATCGTTCTCCATTCTTCCTTGGCACAAGCTTGAGTTGACAGGAACCATCGTCCAGTTTATATGGTAGTAAAGTTTCGAACTTCGGCTGAAAAAGATTTTTTGTTAATTAACTTGGTGTCTTGTGGTATCGTTGAAAGGCTGTCGATGCCATGTTGCGACGCTATTACGTTATTTATCTATGGAGGATTTGAAATGTGTGATGTGACTAAGGTTTGGGAGAATCTGAACACGGCACTGATTGTTTCCGACCCTGATTTCAATGTGACGTATGCCAATCAGAGGGCTTATACTCTTTTTGAAGAGTTGAAGATTGCCGGATTGGAAGTTGGTAAGAATATGGCCGCATGCCACCAAGTAGCTACCATGACAAAACTGAAAATGATCTATCAGGACTTTGCATCCAAAAAAATTAAAATCAATCATCTGACCATGGATGGACCTGATGGGACTTTGACCATCGTAAACGTCCCTTTTTACAATGAGGGAGGAGAGTTGGGAGGCGTTGTGGAAATGGTTTTTGAAGGTTCTCTTGCCTGAGTCTTGTCGTTATAGGTAAAGAGAAGTTGTTTTATCTCCCTGGTGGTTCATTCTGGTGAAGGATAGTCATGACCAAGTAAAAGAGCATGAGAGATTTTCAACTTACTTGGATAAATGAGAGCAAAAGGGTGAACCACCATATCCTGAGTTTTTTTGTGCCATTCTTTCGGACTGATTGACAATGATGATGCGGCCAGAAGAAATTTATGGTCAGCACCGTGAAATTTTGGACATCTTGACCCAAGTGAATTGTTCGCCCATCCTCTCTAGTTCCTTGGCCCGGAAAAAGCCCTATTGAAATCGGACGTTGGAGTTATACTGGGAATTACGGGACTTTTGGCCCGGGGGGAGACAAAGGGGGGAGGCCATTGGAATAATTCCAGGAAAGGGGGCGTAGGTGCGTTGGGGGTGGGTGTTTAAACTAAGATCCCAGCATCACATTGGAGTGTATTTCTGTGGACATCAAAGGTCTATGAATGGAAAGTAGTTGCGAAGATATTTTTGTTGCACGGCAACCGATATTTGACACTTCAGGAAATATCTGGGGTTATGAGCTTTTGTACCGTTCATCGGCTTCTGCTGTCGGCGCACAGATTAATGATGAAAATTTGGCAACGATCAAAGTAATTTCTGATGGATTTTCTTTGGTGTGTGAAAGTTTGCTCAACAGTCAGAAATTATTAGTTAATTTCCCTTGTAGCTTATTGACATCTGAAGCAGCTTTTGCCCTGCCATCAGATAAATGTATCGTAGAAATACTTGAAAATGTTTATCCAAGCAAAGATGTTTTAGATTCGCTGCATGTGCTGTTGGCAAATAATTACACATTAGCACTCGATGACTACATTGGTCAGGAAGAGCTGAAACCATTCTTGCCGTTTGTAAAAATTGTTAAAATCGATATCCTTGCATTGGATAGCCTCGATCAAGCAAATGAAATTGTGAAAAGCCTCGAAGGTAATGGTGTGATTCTGTTGGCAGAGAAAGTTGAAGACATATTTACGTATGAAAAGCTGATGGATATGGGGTTTGTTTTATTCCAAGGGTATTTTTTTGCGCGTCCCGAAGTGGTTCCAGGGAAGAAAGTTTCTGCTCAAGAAGTTTCAAAAATCAATCTATTAAACGAACTAGGGAAAGATGATTTAGACGTTGTTCGTTTGTCAGAGATAGTTAAATCTGATCCTTCCATTAGCTTTAGATTGCTGAAATATATTAATATGGCTGGGCAGAACACCGGGCGTTGTATTGATTCTGTAGAACGGGCAATTACAGTCTTGGGGCGACGCCAGCTGGTTCAATGGCTTCGAGCGGTAATCCTCTCAGATATGAGCTCTTCGATGAAAGCTAATGAACTTTCATTTATGGCTGTTAACCGTGGTTTTTTCTTTCAAGCCTTGTCGAATCTTGTTAGTTGTTATGAATTTCAGCCGGAGACAATGTTTTTAATTGGGATCCTTACTCTAGTTGATTCTATAATGGAAATATCTTTAAGTGACATATTGAAACCATTGGCCTTGGATGATAAAATAAAAAATGTTATGCTGGATACCGATGCGAAGTTAACTCCATTTATCGAGCTTGTTCGGGCCTATGAGAAATGGGATGTAAATAAAATCAAAACATTAGTGACTTCTTTATCGTTGGACCTTGATGTGGTAGACGCGATCTATAATAAATCCTTTGCAAAAACTTTAGCAATTATGAAGTCTGTTGCTAATTGATTGGATGCCGGGGCCAGCCCAAAGCCATAGGTATGGGGCGTAGGGCGTGAATTAGCGTGGTGTCCAAGGGAAAAGACCAAGTCCCAAATTCCCCCAAAGGGAAGCTTCGACTGTTTCCCTGAAGAAAGTAATGCTATTCCAGCTAGTTATAAACTGCAGGTTCCTGCATTTTTTAATATTAGACAGATGCGCCAGGATATCGGTTCGTTTAGAGCTTGATCGGCGACAACGGCGGTGGATCACATCTCGAATCAAAAACGTTGGTTTCCTCTGAATACTTCTGCCATTTGCAGCCCCTGGTAATGACCAAAACCTTTGAAACTGTCCTTTCCCTGGTCTTAGAGCATTTGGTAAGGGCGGACCAATAAGGTTATTTGACTGTAAACGTGACTTTTCTAGTTAGTGCTTAACTAAAGTTTTGATGATACGAAAATACAAGAAGGATTGTTCCGATGGTAGAATCTTGTCCGAGTGATAAGTGTAAAGTACAGAATGTCTGTTCTGAAATTCATAAGCTCGGATATGGAGACGATCCTGCGTGGTTAGCGATTATCTTAATCGTCAGGAATTTATTGGCAAAGTTTTCGTGTTTTTCTGAGTCTCAAAAATCTATGTTGAAAAGTTATGTTTTTTCTGAGCTTAAGAAAAAAGATGCATCGCCTGAGCATCTAGATGAAGTGATCCAGCGCCTTGAGCATTTCTTTGAAGACAATAAAAAATGTAAGGATTTAAAAACTCAATTTGCTCGCCAGAATGAAATGTTGGGTGGCATGACTGGAGAAATTGATGGATTTTTAAAACAGCTATTTTTTTCTGAGTCGTCTCGAAGTGATCTAGTTACAAAGTATGGTAACGAGTCGCTTGAAGTTCTGAACAAACATGTTGAACCAGCTGAAATTGTAAATAAAATGAAAGTCATGGTTACAGAAATGCTGACTGCGTACAGGCAGGAAGCTGAAGAGTGGCAACAGAAAGCAAAAAGTTTAGAGCAGATGGTCAACGTAGACTCATTGCTTTCGCCGTTACACAATCGAGGTGCCCTCGAAAAATATCTACGGAATGAAATTGCTAATTCTTCGGCAACTGGCAGTGAACTCACTGTTTTGATGATGGATATAGATAATTTCAAAGAAATAAATGACGAATTTGGTCATCATATTGGGGATGATGTCCTTAGAGCTTTGGCTAAAATAGTTCATAGCCATGCTGCAATGTATAAATGGTATGCAGCTAGGTATGGTGGGGATGAGCTTGTCGTCGTTTGTAAGTCATCAGCAGAAGAAGTTATGCTACATGCAGATGCAATTAAAATTGCTGCCCAGAATTATGATTTTTACACGAGAAAAGACGAAAAAGTCCAAAAGCCTAGTGTTAAGTTTACAATTTCCATCGGCATCGGTGAGTATGTCAGGGGGATGACTTCTGATGATCTGGTTGATGTTGCTGACAAGGCTATGTATAAAGTTAAAATGGCTGGGAAAAATGATGTTGCTGTTTTTGAACAGAATAAAGAAATTTCGTAGGTCTTTTGTTGCGCATTCAGTTTTCGAAAGAGAAGGTTATTTCTGCTGTAGTCCAGTGAAGAGCATCTATTAGGCTGCAAAGTTTTTCTTTGTCTTGTTGGTGAGAAGGGTTGCATGATGTTGCGATGAGTTTGGATTTGAAAACTTTGCATAGCTTATGATGCATTGATTTTTAAGCCTAAGTTGTAGCTGCGTATTGTATTGCTTGGCTAATGATTGCGCTGTCATGATGCTTTCCAAGCCGCTCCCTGGTCCAAACCGAAGACAAACATTTTGAAAATTATCTAGGTATACTTGGCAGTTACATTGTTCTCGGAGATGTTTCAGGGGGTCGAAATGGTCTTTCATCGAAGGGACCTCCTTGGGATTGGCTTTTATCTTTACACGACTGAGCCCGTTGTGCCAAGGTTTACTTGGGTAAATTTCACCCTGATCGAAAATGTAATTAAAGTTGGCTAATCTAGATTTCGATTAGAACGAACTGGCGTGGCGTTGGACAAAGCCCTATGGAAATCGGAAGTTGCGTGTAGGATGCGATTTCCTGGGATTTTGACCCGGAGGGACACCCCAGGCCCCGCCCATTGGAAAAGGCCCAGGAATGGGCCGGTAGAGAGCAGGGGAGGGGTGTCTAGGGAAGAAGGCCAAGCCCAGATTTGCCCAAGGGAAGGGTTCCAGCTTTTTGCTCAGATAAATACTGTGACTTCGACGACTTTTGAAAAGTCCAGTTTACTGGAACTTTTGATTTTCAGCTGATGGTAAAAAATTATGCTTATCGGTACTGGGTAAGCGTTAACGGCGCGGGTATGGCATTTTCGACCAGAACGATGGTGTCGGATCGCAGGATCCTGTGAATTTTAAGACCCGTGATGGTGACAATGTCACGGGAACTGGCCTGTTTCCTGGTCCTTGAGCATTGGGTACGCTGAATCGTGGCGTTAACACCTAGTAATAGCTCAATTTCTTCAAATACGAAATTTCCTTCGTTTTTGACTGGACGAAATTTGACGTTTTGCGAGTAAATCAGCGGTTGCCGTTAATCACTAACTGTATTGACATCTTTACGTTTTAAGCTACATTCTGGAAATCAAATCCGAAACATTTCTTAAGGAGTTTTACCCATGCCTGGAAGAGAATCAAAATTCGACGCGATGAAACTTCGTACCATGATCACCGAAGGGAAGACGGCTCAGCAAATCATAGATGGTTTTGAAATTGATAAAGTGACTTTGAAAAACCATCTTCTGAAGTTGATGCAGATGGATGAGAAGTTTTATAAGATCGAAGGGATGGAAGCTCGGGCGGTTTCTGGGAATGCCAAGTTTTCGAAAAATGGTCTCCGCTTGTCCCCGACACTTCTGTCCAACTACGGTTTCACCTTGGGTGACGAATTTAAAGTTTCGAGCTTGGAAGAAGGGAAGATATTGCTGGAGCAGAAGTAGCTTGTTTCGGTAGAGTAAAATTAAAGCCCACGTGGTCCAAGTTGGGGCGTGGGCTTTTATCACTTGTACGTTTTGTGAAGCTTAAACGTTTGTGTCGGGGCTAAATATTTGATCTATTGCGTTCTTTAAGTCTTCGAGGATGATTGGCTTTGATAGGTAGCCGTTCATGCCATGGGCCAGAAAATTTTCTCGGTCTCCAGCCATCGCATGAGCAGTCAGAGCTATAATAGGTATTTTGGAGAAGTTTTTGTTTGAATTCCTTATCGCTATGGTCGTTTCCACTCCATCAAGATTCGGCATTTGGATGTCCATGAGAATTAAATCGAATTGATCTGATTGCAATAGCTGTAACGCTTCTGCCCCGTCGTTGACGCACTTTGAAATATGGCCGATTTTTTTTACAAAGCTAGATATGGCCAATTGGTTGACTTTATCATCTTCTGCGATAAGTATTTTTAGGGTCGAAATGTTTCCGCGAGCGATGTCGTTAATTTGATCTGTATATTCTAGGATCGGAGGCTCAGTGATCTTAAAAGGAATCGCAACACAAGTCGTAGTGCCCCCTCCGTCATTATTGTCGACAGTGATACTTCCTCCCATAACAAGGAGTAGCTTTTTTACGATAGAAAGTCCAAGACCCACCCCTCCGTATTTACGCGTCAAAGATCCATCGACTTGTGTGAAGGGGTCAAAAATTTCATCTAATTTGTCTTCAGGTATCCCAATGCCTGTGTCTGAAATTTCAATAAAAATGTGAATAATATTTTTATATGTGAGCGACGTAATCGATAGGAAAATGTGTCCCTGAGATGTGAATTTGACTGAATTTCCGAATATATTGAATATGATTTGTCTTAACCGGCCAGAATCTCCATAAATAAATCCAGGGATTGATTCATCGATAAATGTTTTAATCTCTAAGTTTTTTGAAGTTAGTTCTGTAATGAAAGTATTTATAACGTCTTCGGCAAGTTGGTTGACGCTGAATCCATGACTCTCTAGGGCGACGTAACCTTGTTCGATACGAGACAAGTCTAAAAGATCAGTAATTAAATTAGTCAAGTTCCTTCCTGAATTCAAAGCGATGTCGATATACTCGTTTTGCTCGCTGTCCGTGTCCGTTGACTCAAGCAACTGGAGCATCCCCATGATGCCGTTCAGGGGTGTCCTTATCTCATGACTCATGTTGGCTAAAAATTCAGATTTTGCTTTATTTGCTGCGTCTGCTGTTGTCTTTGAAAAGATCAATTCTGATTCGAATTTTTTCTTTTCAGTGATATTTTTTGCGATCCATATGATACCTTCAGATAAATCGTAGGGATTTATTGCAGAACCGCTCACTTCACAGGTTATTATTGAGCCGTCTTTCTTTTTTAGTTGCCATTCGCAATTGACAACTTTAATTGTTGATGCCTTTGACCAATAACTTTCTCCATATTTCAAAAAAAGTTCATTGTTAACGTGGATTATTCTGACAGGATGCCCTATGACTTCTTCTCTAGAGTATCCAAACATTTCTTCAAAGCCGATATTTACATCTGCTATAATGCGATCCTTCTTGACAACAAGAATTGCCACTGCAGGAGTTTTTAAAATATTTTCTTTCCATAAAAGATGCTTCTCTAGAATCGATTGGTTTTTTTTGAGAGATATTTCAATAAATTTTTTTTCAGTAATATCTCGATTGCATCCTCGGCGTCCTAGGCAAATCCCTTCGGAGTTGTAAATAGCCTTGCAGGTATGGCTAATCCATACGATTTCCCCTCTTGAATTTATTATGCGGAATTCGATTTCGATGTGTGGAGACTGGACTCTACAGAATTTCATTTCTTCCAGATGGTTTTCCCATAAAATTGCATCTTCTTCGTAAACTATTTTTTGAATAGATACTTCGCTATTAATAAAATCGTTCGGTGTGTAGCCACAGATACGTTCGCATGAAGGAGAAACCCAAATATATTTGTTGTCTAATCCCTTCCAGTATTCCCAGTCGTAGCAATGGCCTACTATTATCGAAAATTTTTGTTTCAAATCTTCTAATGAATTCTGCAAATTTATTGTGTTTAGATGATTTGATTCTGTCGAAGATTTAATGTAGTCTTCAAGTCCATTGATGCGATTGATGGCAGAATTAAATTTTTTTTGACAAATGATGTCAAGACATTTTGAATAAGTCATGTACCGTCCTAGCTTGTAGTAGATGAAGGTTTTTGACTTGGCGTAAATAGCCACAAGTCAGGTTTAATTCGGGAAATCACCAAAAAATAACAAATCCAGGCTTAAAATATTTTTTGCTGTAGAATACTTGCAGCTAAAATAAACATAAAAAGTTTAAAAAATCTGAAGCTTGTGTTGTAAAAATCTTGGTTTTTAACAAACATGCTCTGAATTTGTAAAAGAGTTTAGGTCAAGATAACGGTCAAGATGTAGATATGAGTCAGTAGGGTTTTATTTTAGAATTTAAAGAACGAGCAGATAAATTCGTTAAAAAATTCGCCAAGTCTTGCATTATTTTTTTATAATTTAATTCTAAAAAATTGATTTCAAGGTCTTCAAGAAATGTCTCTGTGTTGTACAAGGCAATAAGGACGTTTTCTTTTCCGACCCTCTTGTACGCTTTGAGTAGCCGTGATTCGTGAAGAATAATTATATTTAGTAGGTAAATAGCTAAATAACTTTTATTGATTTGAGTGCGTTCTTCTGGAGTGCCAAGGAGTTTGATTCCAATGGACTGAATGGCTTCTGTTAAAGCTGGATTAGTCTCAATTATTCTGGAAATTTCCATGTGAGCTCTCTTCCTAAGGTGGGTTGGTATTCTATTCATATCAGGAGAGGTGGAGTAGTTCCTACCCCCACCTCCCTGATTGTAATCGTTAGAATTTTTCGAAATCGTTGTCATCTATATCGATATCAAACTTAGCGGCTGATGTTTGTCTTGTGGTATTAGTCTTACGTGCGTGGCTAGTGGGTAAAGCTTTGAGGGTTTTTTTTCGTTGTCTAACGGTATTACCAACTTGGAAAAATTCAATTGTGCTTTGAAGTTGTTCAGCTTGACTTGAGAGTTCTTCAGATGTCGATGCCATTTCCTCGGAAGCAGATGCGTTCTGTTGGACAACCTGATCAAGTTGAGTAATGGCTTTGTTTATCTGATCTGCACCTGAATTTTGTTCCATACTTGAAGCCGCTATCTCCTGTACTAGTTCGGCCGTTTTCTGAATATCTGGAACCATTTTGGTCAGCATTTCTCCAGCTTCTTCAGCAATTCGAACACTTGAGGTAGAAAGATCAGAAATTTCCGAAGCAGCACTTCCACTACGTTCGGCCAGTTTCCTGACTTCTGCGGCTACGACCGCAAACCCTTTACCGTGTTCACCTGCTCTAGCTGCTTCGATAGCTGCGTTAAGGGCTAACAGGTTGGTCTGACGTGCTATTTCTTCAATGATCGAAATTTTTTCAGCGATATTTTTCATGGCGGTCACAGCTGAAATGACAGCTTTTCCACCTTCTTGAGCGTCTTGTGCGGCTTTGACTGCAATAGACTGGGTTTGCTGGGCATTCTCAGCATTTTGTTTTATGTTTGAGGACATTTGCTCCATGGATGAAGAAATCTCTTCAACGCTGGCCGCTTGTTCTGTTGCACCTTGAGACATGCTTTGAGCTGAAGCAGATAATTCTTCTGAACCAGAAGCAACATTCTCTGAGGCAGATTGAATTTCAGCCACAACCTCACGCAATTTTACAACCATAGTATTAAGGGATGCTGCCAAAATACCGATTTCGTCTTTTTGATCTATTTCAAGGGTTTTGGTGAAATCTCCGTTAGACATGGCTTCGGCAAACTGAACACCCTTTTGAACTGGCCCCGTAATTGCTTTTGTTAAAACGACTGAAACGATAATACCTAGGAGAAGGGCGATAGAAAGTCCTACAACCATGGTAGTAGAGGCAGTCCCAAGACTGGTGACTGCTTCCTTCGAAATCTCACTTGTTTGATCCATCCCAGCCATTGAAGTTTGTGCGGCAGCGCTTAGTACTGCTTGACCGATTTCTGTGCTTTTGACGTTGATCTTTTGCAATTCATTCCAGTTGGTTAAAAGACCCGTCATCGAAACTTTGTAAGATTGTGCAGAATCAGATATAACTGCGAGTTGCTTGAGATTGATTTCATTAAAAGTGATGGTTTTAATTTTCGAGAGCAAGTCTTCAATTTTTTGAAAGTTACTCATTGCTCCTTCGAGTACCTTGGGCTCTCGAAGTGCCTGCGCTTTCCAGACCAAAATGCGTGTTTCTTTTCCGATGTCTATGACATCATTTATTAAAGAAACCTTGCTTGTCCTTTCTTTAAGTTTGTCGCCAGATGTTCCGTTGGAAATTTCTTTGGCAAGGGCATCTTCTTGGCTTTTAAGAAAATCATTGGCATTTTTCATGTAACTAGCAGCTGCTGTGTCAAGCAGTTTTCGGTCTTTATCTAGTGCTTGGATTTGAGTTACAGTTTGATCGGCAAGTTTTGAATACTCATTGACTTTGCTTTGGGCCAGAGCAACGTTTTCCCGTAGTTTGACCAGGTCAGAGTACTTGTCAGCGTGTGTTTTTGCATCAGATAAATACTTCTGAACCTGGTTAAGTTCCTTTTTACCTTCCTCGAGAAAAGATGTTTCTTCTGAAAGACTGTATCCACGCCACGCATACATTGTGAGGAATGAATGCCGCTCAACATTTGTGGCAACCGCTACTTCTGGTACGTACTGGTCAGATAGTTTTTTTGCATCTTTCTCAACAGTTGTCATATTGAAAACAGCCATTCCACCAAGCGAACACGCTATTAATATAAGTATGCCAAAGCCAATGCCAATCTTCATGCCAAGTTTAAGATTTCGCATTTTATCCTCCGGTGATGTGTGTTTTTAAAAAATCAGCGCATCAGTAAAAAAACTATCAAAGAGCTATGACCGGCGCTTTGTCTTGCCCAACAGCATCAAGAACGACAGCTAACTCTTGTGAGCTGAAAACTTTGTTGATGTCCAAAATTATGATAAATACTTCATCTGACCGACCCATCCCGACAATGAAATCTTTTCGTATGGCAGTACCCATATTGGGTGGTGGCTCGATTTGTCCTTCATCCATTTCGTAGACTTCACGGACAGAATCAGATAGAATACCGAAAATAGTTTGGTCGCCTTCAAAATTAACTTCTGTAATTATAATGCACGTATTGATGGTTTTTTCGGTTTGCCCGAGGCCAAACTTTACTTTGAGGTCGACTACTGGGACTGCGTGCCCTCTTAAATTGATAACACCACAGATATAGTCCGGCGTCCTGGGCATTCTGGTGATGGTCACATACTCAAGAACTTCTCTTACATGATTAATGCTTAAGGCGTATAACCCTTTTTCTAGGGTAAAAGTTAAGTACTGGTCATCGCAGCTATCTGTTGGTTCTTTCATCGATTTCTCCCGTCAGGTTCCCGGGTTTCAGGGTGAGTGGCCGTGCTATTTCTTTCGATGAAGCATCGCGCGTTGTACTAATGCTATGAGAGTGGTGATTTTTTAAAAAGCAATTCATATACGCTCCCAAACATCACTTTGCAGAAACTGTTAGGTTATGGAAATATATTTACTTTTTACCTCCGGTGCAAAATTTTTTCAAGCTAAATGTTTTGAGCAAAGTAGTTGCGCAAAAAAAATCAGTGGGATAAGTTATAGGGTTGGGAGCTTACGCTCAAAGTGGAATTTGCATTGTCGTTGCATTTGTAAACAGATATATGTCTCGTCTGGCATAGAAAATTGCTATTTAAAGCAGATGTTTTTTAAACAATGACGTTTGCGATTTCCTGGGTTTTTGCCCCAGAGGGAACCCCAAGGATCCGGCCACTGGAAAAGCCTCAAGACGGGGCTGGTAGAGAGATTTGGGGTGTCCAAGGGAAACGCAAGCCCAAATTTATCCCGGGCAAGGGCTTTAGCTGTTTGTATACAGATAAACTGTGACATCACCGACTTTTGAAAATTCCAGTTTACTGGAACTATTGATTTTCAGCAGATAGCTTGAAAGTTCGCTTAGTTGGCTCTGAATGCCATTTCGAACCAAAAATGATGGTTTCCGATGGCATAATCCTGCCATTTCCAGCCCCCGGTAGCGACCAAACCCTTTGAAACTGTCCAGTACCTGGACCTGGAGTGGGGGAGGGGCCGTACGGCATAGCTATCTGTCTAAAATATAATATATTTTTCAAATACGAGTTTTCTTTCGTTTTTGACTGGACTGAAAAGCAATTATTGGGCGAGTCCCAAAGTTTTACAAGATTTAAGCATTTCTCTCTGGTGGAGTAGTTCTTGGATCTTTATGAGCCTATCGAAAATTTTAGGCAATATGGTGTCTATCCCTGAGTTTACAAAATCAGTGTAAATATGTTCAACAAAGTTTATGTCTAAATAAAAAATCTTGAGCAGCTTTTTCCTGCTATACATATTCAGGAAACTTTCGATCTCTTCAAAGTTGATTGCTAACAATTCAGAATAATACATGACGAGTAGAACCTTTCGTTCAAAAGAGGACGGATATGTTTCGCCGAGAATGCCGTTTGATATAAATCTAAGATCTTTGTAGGGCATATTTTTTCTGAGGGTTGGGGGGTGAGCTCAAATGTCTTTCAGATAATATGAACTCACCCCAGTTGATCTTGGCCAAAGCTTCTACTGACGATATGCACTAACGGATCAGACAGTAGGTTGATATGCTTAAATATTATTTTCCATCATTATTTCCCTAGTGCAAGTGACTTCTTGCCGGCAGGAAGAGCAGACGCACTAGAACCACCGTCCGACTTCATCTCATCAATGAGTCGCTTTAGGACCTGTGCCTGAGTGGCCAACTCACCGACTGCCTGTGCCGATTGTCTCATTCCATCGGAGGTTTCCATGGAAACCCTGTTGACGTCTTCAATGCTTCGGTTGATCTCTTCGCTAGTTGCGGATTGTTGTTCGGAAGCTGTTGCGATAGCCCGCACTTGATCCGTAGTTAAATCAACAAGCGTGACAATTTCATTGAGAGAATCACCTGCTTTTGTCGCTAGAATCGTAACCGAACTGATCCTTTTTACTGCTAAATCAACGTTTCCAATGTTTTTATTGGCTTCGTTCTGGATGCCCCTGATCGCATCGCCTACTTCCTTCGTCGCGGTCATGGTCTTCTCTGCCAATTTCCGAACTTCATCAGCTACTACTGCAAATCCTCGTCCTGCATCACCTGCCCGAGCAGCTTCAATTGCTGCATTGAGGGCTAGAAGGTTTGTCTGGTCAGCAATATCTGAAATAACATTGAGAACTTGCCCAATTTCTAGAGCTTGTTTTCCAAGTAAAGTCATATCGTTTTTCAATTCAAGAGCTGTAGATTCTACTTCAGCAATGCCTGTGACAACTTCAGTTACCACAGTGAATCCATCTTGTGCTTGATGTTTAGCTTGGTCTGCGGTTTCTGCTGCTTGAGAAGCATTTTTTGCTACTTCCATAACCGTAACGTTCATTTGTTCCATGGCAGTCGCAGTTTCTGCTACTCGTTGTGACTGAATTTCAGCTCCTTGAGTCGATTGTTCTATCTGTGCCGATAACTCTTCTGATGCAGAGCTAACAATTTCTACGACACTTTCAATAGAACTAGCCGCTGCAGTCATGCCTTCAGCTTTTGCATGTTCAGCAAGTGCTTTTGCTTCTTCAGCTTCTTTCATAGCATCATTGGCATGCTTGGATTCTTCCTCAGCTTTTTGGCTATTTGCTTCTGCTTCAGCAATTTTAGATTTTAAGTTTGAAATCATCACGTTTAAAGATGATTTAAGGCTCCCGAGTTCGTGCGAAAACTTTTCGTTAAGATTGGCGTCAAGGTTGCCGTCAGAGACTTCTTTTG
Organism: Solidesulfovibrio aerotolerans; assembly: GCF_009856865.1. Taxonomy (GTDB): domain Bacteria; phylum Desulfobacterota; class Desulfovibrionia; order Desulfovibrionales; family Desulfovibrionaceae; genus Solidesulfovibrio; species Solidesulfovibrio aerotolerans. Next base: position 22,764 of record NZ_WVUD01000015.1, read on the forward strand.
CGTAAAAAATTAGATGGTTAATGGGGTGAGTTATCGAGCGCGCAAGTAAGTATGCGACTGATAATGACAAGATTAGTGTAAAACCAACGCCACAGAAAACTCGTATTAAGGCAGAAGATATTTCATCCTGAATCTTTAAAAGATTTGCAGCAATGGAAGCCATTTCCTTCGTTCTTACCGCGTTTAACGAGTCGACAACTCGCGTTATTGTGGATAAGAATTCTTTGCTATTTATTCCAAAGTTCCCGTCGTTCGCTTTGGTCAAGACTGTGTTGAATGTTTTGTTTGTGTCAGTCCAGGCTTGTGACTTTTTGCTTTCGTCGAGCAGAGTGTTGGCCTGTGAACTCAAAACCATAGCCTTTGAATCAAGATTTGCATCAATGTTGGACTTAAACGTTATGAGGCGAGTAAACATTTCTTCGTTTATTGGTTTGTCTAAAGTGAGTATCCCAGAGAGAGTGGCTCTGAGTTTCCCAGCGTTTTCCTTGGCAGTTTCTAGTATAATAATTGTCGTTAATGCTTTTCCGAATCCTCGTGTAGTCTTTGAGTTTGCAATAGCAGTTTCTGTTCCCATTAGAGTTGCAATTATTTGTCCGTAAGCATCAAAAATTTCTTTTGTCGAGCCTTTTGAGTCAGCTCGGTTTCGAATTTTATCAATTTCTGATATTGCTTGAGATGTTAAGTTTTTTGTACTTTCGCTGACTTTCGCGGTTTTTAATTCATTAATCACAGGTGAAATTTGGCTAGTCGAAGATTTTCTCTGGTTGGCCATATCATCTTGAGAACCACCGGAGAGATATATCGATGTACGCCCTCGTTCTTTTTGTAACTCGTGTACCAAGTCGGATACTGCCACAAAAAGCTTTGTATTATGCTCCATATTGTCTATAACACTAGATTCATCTATGCTGATTTTTGTATAGACAAAACTGATTGCTAAGAATGCGATGAGTGGGATCGCTACGAGAACGATTAGCTTGCTGGAAATCTTCATAACAAAAAATCCTTTTAGGAGCGTACTGTATTGATCTGAGATTAGAGCCACAGTCTGGTAATTTTTTACCACAATTTTGGGACCGAGGGCAAGTAATATCTATAATTAATTAATGTGAAAGTACTAGTCAAATTTGGCATATGTCAAATTTAACACAAGTTCCAACATCACTGTTTCCAAAATTTCCCCTTGACCTCCCAGCCCGTGGGAGTGTAGTCCCCTCCGACCAACGACGAGCCAACAAGCGCCAACGTCTTTGGTACCCGAAAATTTCTGGGGAATGGAAAATTTAGGGTTGACTTCGGGAAGAGTTCGGAATAGATATCACCTTCCCTGATTTGAATTTAGGAGCGTAGCTCAGGGGGAGAGCACTTGCTTGACACACCACAAGCAGGATTTAAACCCCTAAAATCTTTAAAGAAATCCCTATGAAAAAGTGATCTCGTTGGCGAGTAGCCAACGGGATTTTCTGTTTTTATTAGGTCTACTTTCGGCCTGTTTGGTGCATCCGTGGTCGGCCTGTGGCGGTCCAGCCAACTCGGTTCCAAATCTGCCCTCCTGGGCTTTGGACGGCCTGGCCCATGTCATTTCCCCGGGCCTGCCTCCGGCTTCTCTATGGGCCAAATATCGACCTTCTCGGCCACCTCTGGGGTTTGGTGCCGAATAAAACTGTGGTCCACCTCCTGGGTATTTTCTTTTCCCAATCTGCCGGTTTCTCTTTCCCCTGGCATCTGCTAACGTTTGCTTGGCACCAGTGCCATTCTGGCTGTCCGCCGCATCCGGTCAAAACCCGCTGTCCTGGCCATGATCCGGGGGAATGACCTTCCCTGTGGCGGTTTATGTGCACTGGTTATACCCATGGGGTAGGGCAGGTACACTTCCCAGAGGACAACCCGACACTTGCCGTTAAAAGATCCTCCTCCGTCCTCAACCTTAAGAGTTTCCATGGGTTTGTAAGAGAATCTTTGTTTTAAAAGAGAATCGAATAAGTGTTTCGTAAAGATTGAATTTTAAAAAATTACAGAAGTCGAAGCTAAATTAAAACAAGATAAACTTATTGATTTGTTATAATATTAAATCCAGCTTAGTCAATGTCTGATTGTTCTTTGACAACTTAAAAATGGAGGCAAGACACCTCTGCTAAGGTATCTTGCCTCCGGGTCATCCCCTATTTCTTGCAAAAATAAGCTTCAAGATCTCTTTCTTCTTGAAGATTTTGATGAAAAGTCTCACAATTGCTGTCAAATCTTGCTTTTTCTGCTGCTTTGATTGCTTTGATGTTGTATTTAAATTCATTCATAGTATATTTATCTTTTACTGGAACATAATGCTTCGCATAGCAAGACTTGCAAAGAAACTTCCACTCTTCACCGACTTTGCAATTAAACTTATGGGTGTTGTCCCACAAACAAGTTTTTCTAGACATAGTATTTCTCGTTAGTTTTATAGTTTACAAAAATAGTTGAAGCGGAACACCTTGGTAGAGGTATTCCGCTTCAATCCCTAGGCAATAGATAGTCCAGGTAGTAAACGTACTGCTCTTTCCTTTTCTCCTTCCATGTAATGGTAATAGGTATCAGCAGTCATCTTGACGGTGGAGTGACCCATCATCTTGGATACAGCTGCTAGATCAGCTCCTTTGCTCAACAAGGTTGTTGCAAAGAGATGCCTAAGATCATACATTCTTGTGGGATAGGTAATCCCAGCACGTTGGCAAGCATTTTTAAATGCTTTTCGAATGGTCGTTAAGCTTCTGCCCATGTACTCAATTACATAGCCAGAGATCGAACTTTTTCTGACCTCTTCCATTCGTTTTAGAAAGTCAGGATTGATTGGAACAGTTCGATATGTTTTTGTTTTGCTTGCATAGATACGGATAGTTCCATCTTTGAAATCTATGTCCTGCCATCTCAAAGATAGAAGTTCAGATTCCCCAGGACGAGTCCCTAGATTAAAGCAGACTTCCATTGCCCATTGTAAATGGGGTTCAGCATGTGCTATGATCTTCTTTACGTCTTCAACAGTTAATTTCAAGTCCCATGGTTGTACCTTTGGCTTCTTCCAGTGTTTCAAGGGATTGACCGAAGTAAACCCATTGTCGATACCGAAGTTGAAGATAAAACTTACATAGTCACAGTATTTATTGACTGTATACTGTGAACGAACCTTGCCAGTACGGTTACTTACTCCTTTGAAGTGTAAGATGAATGGAATCATGTCATCTTGATAGGTTAAGGAGTTAATTGGTTTGTCACCAAGCACCGGGACGAATACATAATTCAGAAGATGATCAATGTTTTTGATATGCTTCTCAGTTCTCCCTGAAGCACGCATGTGATCGAGGTATTTTTTTCCCAGAACTGCCAGGGTCATGCCGGAGGGTTGCGGAGTGATGGCCTGGTTGGCCGCCATATCCCCTGTACTGGCCGTATTAGCCGCCAGAACGGCCCCGGCAACCGAATCCGGATCAGGGATCGGAAGCCCCTGCTCAAGGGCATCAAGGACCGCAGAGTTGAAAGCAGCGGCACGAGCTTGAGCGAGATCACCTCTCCCAAACGACTTATCATGCCGTTTACCATCTTGATTCCAATAAACCATCCATCGGCTATCACGTTGATAAATACCCATAATAAACTCCAGAGTAGAAGTTGAGAATAGACAAAGACGATGAACAAGTTACATGTTCATCTTCAAAAGCAGAATTTTGTAATCAATTGAACTAAAAGGGGCAGAACACCCCTTTTAAGGTAAGTTAAATGGTATTCAGCAGAATTTCTTCAACTTCCTCCTCTTGCACTCCTAGATAACGCCTAGTTATGGAAGGACTGCTATGATTTAAACGTTTAGCTAAAACTTCCCAGCTAACTCCAAATGTTTTTCGTTGATGGTAACACCAAGTCTTTCTAAGACTATGTGCTCCAAAGTTGCCTATAAGATTTATCTCATCTGCCCATCTTTGGACCATCTGCGTAACGGCATAGGTGGTTATCGGGTAGTTTTTACCCTTCCTGCTTTTAAACAGGAAGTGATCATCAACTAGGTCAATGGTTTGAAAATATTCGTTCATAACGGCAAAGATCTCTTTGTTCATGATGAACACGTTATCCTTGCCAGTTTTCTTCTCCTTTATGGAGATTCTCTCTCCCAAGTCGCATGTTTTGACATCACTGATCTTAAGAGCAAGCATATCTTGCACTCTCAGGCCAGAATTGACTCCCATTGTGAAAAGTAGTCGATCACGAGGGTTGTTGCTTAAGAGCTTCTTAATGCTCTTAATATTTTTCAACTCAATGATTGGGTCTACCTTCATAACTAGGTTCCTCCTAAGTTCGAATTTAGTTGTAGGATTATATAATCGTACATTCAAAACAGGGGTTCAGCAGGACCTCCCAGATACACTGGAACGATCCTGTTGGAATTCAAAGACTTATGGAGCCTCTAACTCCCAATGTACGTTTTTACGGAAAATCGTACATTGGTATATTTTTGAATATCTATATTCTTTTGCTTAAAATCGCATAAGAAGATTCAAGATTGAGCGAATATATCTTGCTGATTTATTTGTAAATCGTATTGAAATTAAAGACGAAACAAAGAATAATGCCAAGCATGTGTTTGCATGGCATTATCCAACAAATGGTCAGTGCTCAATCTTGGTCAGAACGATAGAACCGTTCTCCACCATCACTGTGAACTCGTCGCCTTCAACCAGTTGAAGTTCTTCAAGTCCAAGGTTTTTCAGATAGAGCTTGATTTCGTTGTTCTTATTGACCTTTGGTCTGGTAGAACTTTTAACGTACATTCCCCTGACTTCATAGAAGTGGCGGTCATCACTGATCAGCTTCAAGACGTATTGCTTGAGGGTTTGCTTGTGGGCAATCCCAAGCTTCGTCATGATTTCAGTTGCTGAATCATTGTTCTTGATGCACTCTCGAAGTAAGGTCGGGTTATACTTCGATTCGATCTTCGGTGCCTTGGTGGGCTGATCGTCTTTTTTCGACATGACAAGACTCCTTGTTGGATTTGTACTATTAAATATCTGTAGGTCTTAGTTGAATAGACAATAAGCAAAAAGTAGCATGTTTAAAAAGACATCCTTATCTTATGCTTTAATTTTAAGAAAATCATAGTAATTTGCTTGAAATCGTCGGTTGTTGCGACCTCAGAAATGTTTCTACGGGCATAGAATTCGTAATTTGGCCCTAGGACGCGATTCCCGGGCCTTTTGGGGTGTACGGACCCCAGACTATGGGTTCGGGGTGGAAAGCCCAAAATAACGGCAATTTGGGGGCCTGTTTCTGGCCACACCTGGGTGGCGGAAGTGGGGGAGGGTCCAAGGACAAGGGAAAAGAGATCTGGCCGTTCGATAATCCGCATATCAAGGGATAAAAATAGAAAAAGAAGCATATCCCATAAAGGAACAAGCTTCTTCTAGCATTTTGGCCTTTCTTGAGTACCAATCAGTTAAATTGATACTCAAGAAAGCCCCAAGATCGAATGGATTGTTGCCAGTCCAAGCTCCTTGTTACTTCTGTACGTTCGGTTTTCCCGAATACAGCTATATTGAATGATGCAGTGCTAGAATGTATAGAAAATTCTTAAATTATTTTGGTATTATAAACTTTTTTATGCTCTTTTAATTGAGTATGATTTTATTTAACTTTTAAATTCTAATTTCTATGATTACTGCATCATTCAATGGTCCCTTACAGACCGCAGCCACCCATTTATTTAAGCTTCCTTTGCTTTGTTTGGTATAAATGGGCTTCCCGTGGTCAAATCGGTGTCCTTGTTTTCAACATCCCGTGCATAATCGCTTCAATATACTTGAATACATTCGTATTAGATTTCGAACGGCCATGTTTCTCATCCTGTATATCGGCCACCACTGCTTCATCTCGCTAGAGATTGCGGGCTACTGATTGTCTCAACCACTCCTCCATCTTGATTGCTCAATGATGGATTGGTTCATCTCATGGAGTTCATGATTCAAAAGGAATTGATCAGAACTCTTATTCAAGAGACTTTTTATTTTTTGACTTATTTGTCCACCAAGATTAATTCTTGACGAACTTGGACATCGATGCTTCACGGCTCCCATGACCAATTATTTAAAATATTTAAAAGTTGTGTTATCAATACTGATTAACAGAACTAAGTGTATGGTTTTTAATATCTATCAAAAATCTATGATAAAATTCAATTATATTCAAATTAAATTACTAGAAGATATAGCCTTTATCTAGGTAAATACTGAGAGTAGCAGGAGTCGAGAACATACTTGATCAAATACAATTGATAAATTATTATCGAAATATATTTGCTAATTATAAGTTGATATTAATCTAGTTTATTTTAGTGTTTTCAGAGCTTCAATAATAAGCTAGTTAATGCCATAATTTAAATTGGGAAGGAACAAAACAAGTCCCATTTGGTATATTAGATGGTAGCAAATACAACTTCTGAAGATAGAGGTTATAAATGGAATAATATCATGAATTTATTTAATATTGTCTATTATGTTTTTAATATCATTCTTATACTTGTATACTGTACTTTTGGATAAATTACTAAACCTTATTATGTTATCTATGTTTATAATTTTATTATTTAATTTTAAATAGTCAATAGTTTGCTTGATTGTCTCTAGTGTACTGCTTCTTCTCGCCTCATGTGTATGCTTAGCTCCAAGTGACTGATGATCTTTAATAAATAATTTTTTCTCTTCAGGAGAGTCAAGTGATAGTTCTCTTTTCTTTAAACCCATGATACCGATATTTTTGGACCAATTTTTAAAGTTTTTATCAAGACGTTTAGTCCAAGTGTACTTAGTTATCGATCTTGCTATGCTTAGAACTTCATTTCTTAGAAAATCTTTGTTTTGTCCACCATACCAGATATTTTCAGCAGTATATCTTAAACAGATAGATTGGACTTCATTTTTAAATAAATCATAGTCATTAAAATCTTTTACAATCTTATAAACTAATTTTCTGCAACGATGGAATACTTGCATGTGACGACCTTCGAAGAACCATTCATCATCGTCGTTGTACTTGATGGAGGGAAGATTAACAAACTCAGCAAGATATTTTAGATCATAAGACCTATTTGACCAAAAAACACTCCACATTGGAGAGAATGGGTTTTTAATTCCAAACTGGGTAAAACCCTTATCAGCTTCAAGTTTATTTTGGTATCCTGCTGTCACAGCATTGAAATATCGGATTGCTTTCCAGCTAATGTTTATAGTTCCTTTTTCTAACGGCAGAAGTACTGGATTATCAAGCTCATAGAAGTATTGGGCGTGTCGATTCTTTTTGTTCATAATAATTAAAGTTGGTTCAGGAAGGATATCATTTTCCCAAGCAAATGCAGCCATATCATAATCTAGGTCCAGAGATATGTAGCCACGTTTTTGAGTAGGAAGCTGAATGTAATTTGCCGTTGTAATAATATCTTGTTTCTTGCCAATTCTACTTAGAGATTTATTTTTCCCCCAATATGGGTTGTCAGGAAGAAAGTCATAGAATCTTTGCTTTGGATCATTCGATTTTATCATGATTGACCACCTTTATCAGACCTTTAAGGTGTGATAGCCGATGGTCAATTTATATCTGTAATGTTTTGAATGCCAAAGTCAAAATACTAATAATAAAGAAAGAAACAAAATAATATAGAAATAAAGTAAGCAATAAGGATATTTATAGGTGATTTTTGCTTCAAACTTGTTGGTGTACCGGTGGTACGCCTATTTCACCTATCCTTTCGATTGCCCTTTTAGAAAGTTCTAGGACTTTAAGGAAACTTGAATTTCGTTCCAGTAAGGTTTGCTGGGATCGGTCAAGTTGGCCTGTCGGTGGTGGGCAATCACCCAGGATTATGGGGTAAATTTTGCAAAATTCTATGCCCATAGAAATTTTTATCTAATTATTTCATGTGGTTGTGATATCAATGTGATTTTACGCTGTGACTGTTGAAAGAATGCTCATTGGTTTTTATTTATTGTCTTTTTGCTTTTTCCTATCCTTTGCAAGGATTATTTACCCCTAAAAAAGAGCCACCTGGGGGCAACCAAGTGGCTCCTTCAACTGAATGTTAAATACTATTTCAACCAAATCACAGCCTGATCGTCAACCTTGTAACCATCGCCGTTCGCGTAGACCAATATTTTCAATTTATCGACACTGTTCAATTTCTTTGCAACAGCAGTAGTCATATTGATAAGCTCTTCCACGTAAAACATATGTAAAGTCGAAGTTCTAATCATGTCAAATTGAGCAGCAATACTTTTATGCCCATTACTTTCAAGAATTTGCATGCAGCGAGTTATTCCAGGTCCACGAGGGTTCAACGGTTCTGTCCAGATAGATTCAGGGTCACATTCTAAAACAGAAGAAAGCATTTGTTCAAAGCTTGCAGTATCATTTCCAATTCCAGGCAATACCGGGCAAATCATTCCAAAGGTTTTAATCCCCAGGGAGTGGGCTTTTATCATAGTATCAATACGTTCAGATATCATGGAAGCGTTTGGTTCTATCAACTTTATGATGTTTTCTTTTGAAACTGGACTTGTAATGCTTAATCCAATTCTAATGCGGTCTCCAAATTGCTTGATGATATCAAAATCATTTTGAACGGCAGCATTCTTTGTCAGGATTCTAACTTTGCACTTCGATTTGACAAGAACTTGTTCTAGAATCTTTCTTCCAAGATTATGTTTCTGTGCTTCTGGTGACCAACAGTCAGTTATTGTGCTGATCATGACCATATCTTCTGGACCTAAATTGCTTATCTGTCTACCAACTCTAATTGCTGTCCATGGATCAACTATAGAATTACCTTGTTCAAAATATTGAAAAGAAGAAACACCAATATTTCGAAAAAGAGCGTGGGTTCGTAAAAGAGAAGGCGTAGAGCAATAAGCACAACCATGTCCACAGATTAACCCTCCATTTATAGCATGGGTTGCTAAATATTTTTTCTTGAATTCATCCGACTTTGTGACACCAACACTTCGTTGAAACTCTTTGATTTCATTCATAATCATCCTGCTTTTGTTTCTAATTGGTTTGGTTGTTTTACCATACGACAGGGATTTTACACGAAATATTTACATTCACATCTTGTAATATCTATAATTTTGTGTTTCTTTAGTGCAGAAAAATGTCAATGAACGCAAAAGATATGCTTATAGGCAAATAAAACAGAAAAAGGGCACTTTCGTACCCTTTTTCATTATCGAACATCGGTGTTTGTTGTAATGGTATTCGTAGTATACGTTTTGCTACTAAGTGGATAAAATTTTGCAATAACTACTGAAGATTTCACCAAGTATCAAATACTAATCCATCAGATATTTGCCGTTCAGTAATTTTTTTCTCCAAACTGCTGAAGTAAAAAGAATTTGCAACAGTTCTTAAAATAGTTTCTGTAGCCAGATCATTCTTAGTTAAACCAAGATTCGTGTAGATGTAGTCTTGGTACTCTTCGAGTATATTATACTTTTTGTATTTATGACCATCAATAAAATCATCGTTTGTATTGCCGTTTCTGTCTTCAGGCAAAAAAGAGAATGTAACTTCTTCTTTCATAAGTTCAGAATAAAATATAACTCTACCAACACTCACCCATCGAGCAAAAGACGAACAATCAGTAGACCAAGCTTTCAATCCAAGCAATCTTTTGTAACTACCATATGCAAAAACATGGACTTTAAAATTATGGGTATAAAATAATTCGACAACATCTTTCAAATGTTGTGGGTCTTTGCTTAAAGTTGAACCAATAGCGATTTTATCATAGTAGCCTTCAAACGATAGAAAGTGGTTAATTTCTTGCTTTGTAAAACTATGTATAACTGGAACTGGTCTATGTCCATTGTCTTCCAAATATATTTGGTTGGCCCAGTTGATTTCTAATGGATCACCATCAAATTTTTCGTCATAGTTAAAATAAAAATTGAATAAATGTTTCCGCCTTGTTAAAAACTTCGAGTATATTTTGACGTTACTTTTGTGCTTTAATGTGCCTTGATTTAAAGCCCATACTCCAGAGTCAAGTATTAATGAGTTTATATTTTTAGGTTTTTCTTCGATCATCCTCAATGTCTCTGGGCCATCAGTCCGATAGGATCTTAAGACATTAATTTTGGACTCAGGGCTTCTCGAATTAAGTTTACTCAAAATATCAGCTGTTATTGATGATTGATAAATTCGCATGCTATTTTTCCCAATCAAGACCTTCTTCTTTACATTTTATTTTAAAAAGTTCTGTTATGTAGTGTGCACCATCTTCTAAGAGATAAAGTTCGATTGATTTCATGGGATATCTTTGATCAATTGCTTGCTTTCCGAGTTTTGTAAGGTTTTCTAGAAGCAAAGCTAGTTCTCGGCATCTTGCAATTTGTTGTTTTCTAGGTTTTGTTTCAGGAGTTTCAAAATCAATCATATTTAGAAGTGTTACTGTTGGATTTTTTGATTCGTACAATTTATCTAACAGCTTTTTGTCAAATTTTAATCCAACTTCTACTGCATCTGCTATATGCTCAAGCTGTATATTTATTTTTTTCTTTTTAAATAATTTTTCGTTAATTATGAATGCTTCAACTAGTATTGTGAACATTTCAAAGTCATCTTCTTTGTCAAGGTCAAGGGTGTATGAAATGTTTTGAAATATTTTATCGATTGGGTCGGTAAACTTATGAGTGTCAACTGCTTGAGCCAGTGCCTTAATTCTTTTCCAGCCCAGGTTGTAGTACTTTTCGATGTCTTTCAGTTTGGCTACTTTTTGTCGTATTTTTCGTTCTTCAGTGCTTAAATTAAAATGTGTTATTGCAAATACTTCCCATGTTCCGTATGTGCATGTTTGTTTTGCTTTCAATATTATCTTGCCTGATTGTATTCTTAAGATTGCTTGCCAGATGTCGTCTTTATGTGAATCCAGGCGTATGCGTATTTCAAGGTCTGTATAGGCTCGTTTTAACTTCTCTAAGTTTTCTTCTGAATCTGATAATTTCTCCTTGATTAAAATGTCAATAGCTTCAACTTCAGGGCATTCATTTGGGTGTTTTCTTTGGTTTTGGTTGGGTTCTTGTTGATTTGCTAGTACGGGCAAGTTGTTATCATTCTCTATCATGTTCATCTCCAAAAAATAATCAGTAATTTAAGGTAGTTAGCATAAAAAGACGAACTTTCCGACGATCTGTTCTAACCAGCTAAAATGACTGAAAAAAATGTGCAAGTGAGACAGCAGTGACCTTTTTGCCGAGATACCTCCTGGAATTATCTTTATCTATACCAAAGTTCTCCCGACGCAATGTCGCATAAAAGTGATGAAGCGGTTGAATAAAATAGGGTGGTAATAAACACAGTGCAGGTGTTTTCCCTTCATATTCGACTTTAACACTGGTTAATTGCTGCATGTGACTTCCTGGTACTATTATTTTGCTGTTACTTTTTTAAAAAATTTGTATTAGAGTGCGCACTTGTCATTGACTTTTGGTAATTACCTTTGAGGTTGAAGTCAAGTGCCGGTGGCGCGGCCAAATGTGTCGGTGGATACCTTTTTTCACTGTGAGATTGCAGTAAATATGCTCAATTTACCACTTTTATCCCAATTTTTAGGGGGTAGTGCTCGAAAATCCGTGTTTAGAGATTAGGATTTACCACTCATCTGGTGGTTCTTGGTTGCTATTGGGTTTTTTGCACCACTTTTGCTCGAAGAGCAACGCACTTATTTCCTCGTATTTTTGTATAGAATTTGTGCGTTACAAATCGAATAAAATCAGTATGTTTTGAAAGAACTAATCGTCCTCGTGCAGCATCAAGGTCAGAACTGGCTCCCCCTGATCACCAGGGCCAATGTGCGCGATGACCTCGACTGTCTCCGTTTTCCCAGGGGCCATGAGGAAAGCAACCCGGACTGTCGCTCGATCCGCGCCGGCATGATTCTTTCTGGCAGCGCACAGCACAAGGAACAGGAGGTCGTGGAGGCGGCCAGCTGTGGACTGACCCTCGCCTTCGAGTCCGGTGGGTGGTTCGACGTACCCGTGAAAGAGGGTAGCGGTGACGACGGTATTCACCTTGAACCCGACTCCCCTGGCAGCATCGGTGACATCAATGAGAACTCCGTCCTCGATTGCTTGTTGCCGTGTATAAGAATAAATAAGATTCCATTCGTTATCGGTGGTCATCTTCTTGATCCTGTTCTTGAGTGGTTAGAAGGGCATCGAGTTTGATCCGAAAGCTATTGCATAATTCAAGACCTACCTCGGCACATGAACGGGTCATGTCGTCATGGATTCCTTCAGATTGTTTGCTCATGATCTTGAAAAGTTGTTCAATCGGATGAAATCCATTGATTATTTCCGTTTTTAGATCAAGAAGGTCTTGATGATCTTTCCCCATCGTTCTCGCCTTTGTTTTATAAAGGTTGTCAGGAATGTTTTATGTTGTGGAAGTTTCTCAAGAAGAAGTGCTGGGACTAAGAAAGTTCGCAGGATGCTATTGCTAACACCCTGCGAAGTCGGCATAAAACTTACTCGTCGGAAGCGTCGTTCATCTCCTGAACGAACTGCTCCTGGTCGGCAGGAGACATACGCTCGAAGGAGTCATGCATCTCTTCACGTTCAGGATCAGGACCGAGGTCAGGTGCGCCAGGGATAAAGACGGGGCCAAAGGGATTCTCAACCATAGGAATTACCTCCGTTTAACTGGGATCGAGATGGAATGTCGCAGGTGCCGGTACTCGGGTGAGAGTACCCTAGGCTCGGGGGCCAGGTCACGGTGAAGGTGGAGTGGTTGGGACAGCGAGCACTGGAAACGGACATTGGGCTTAAACTGGGATTCCCTAGGGTTTTGGCCCAGGGGGAGACAAAGGGGGGAGGCCACTGGGAAAGCCCCAGGAAGGGGGCCTAGGGCGCGAATTAGCGGGATGTCCGGGTGGGTAGGCTAAGTCGGGATGATATGGGGGAGAAAATTCCCCTTAGTACTGATAACCGAAAAGTACAAAGAACTAGGGAAGTGCTTTGAAACATGAAAATTAAGTTGTTTATAGGTAAAGCTTGGGTATGGATGGAATATTGTTACAAACTATCTAAAATTAAAATATATCACTTTATCCCTGGATGATTTGTAATGCCATCTTTGGCAATGAGTTCGCTTGAGCTAACATGGCAACTGAAGCTTGTGTAAGTATTTGCTCTTTCACGAATGAAGTCATTTCTTCTGCAACATCTGTGTCAGATATTTGCGATTCAGCGGCATGGAGATTTTCTGCTTGGGTTTGTATGTTTGAAATAGTGTTTTCAAGTCGATTCTGTGTTGCTCCAAGGTTGGCTCGAATTTTGTCTTTCTTGACTATGGCTTGATTTAGAGATTCCAACGCATTTTCTGCGCCTTCTTGTGTGTCTATCCTTGTACTAGCTATCCCAAGATTATCTGTCGAAACAGATCCAATACCTACATTGTAATAATCCTCTTCTTTTTTGTTGCCTGTCCCGAAATGTACGGTTATGTCGTTGATGTCGGGTGTACTGTCTTGTAGTAGGCTAACATCACCGCTCACATCGTAATAATCCTTAATAGCATCTGGAGATAGTGCTTTATCATAAATTCGAACGTCATCCATTGAACCGTCAAAACGTTCGTAAGCATGCACTGCCTGAAAAGGGTCGTAGCCAAAATAGGTATCAGCAAGAAATGCAACGTTTCCTGTCCCATTGTTAGAACTAATTACCTCATCACCATCCAGGTATAGACGATACTGGCCGTTGTCATATGTATTTGTAACAAGATGCCAATTATTTAAAGAAGGCATAGTTGGAGACAAATAGTGGTTTGTGTAGACACTATTTGAATACCATACTTCAATATTGCCTGCTGAATTTAATTGAATCTCATATCTTCTCTTTCCTGAAGGTGCATTAGATGTAAATAATTGCTGTTCTTGTCCGGTCAAACTGTTCGTATTGAACCAAAACTGGATAGTAAATTTATCACCTGTCATGCCAAAGTCAGTGGTTAAACCACTGTTCGTACCATTGAATTCAATTGCGCTACTACCCTCGACCCCAGTTACAAATGATGTACCAGTAGAAGTGGAAGTGTATCCATTTCCTGATGTATCATTAATCGTGCCATTGAAATCTAAGTTGAACATCATATCGTCGGATAATTGATTCTTTGTTGTTTCAATCCTTGTTAAATCTCCATTCAGTAATTTTGTCCCATTGAACTCTGTTGATTGTGCGATTCGTTCAATTTCTGATTTCATTGCCTGAAATTCAGAGTCAATAATTATTCTTTGATCTGATGTATATGTTCCAGTTGCTGCTTGTTCCGCAAGTTCTTTCATACGAATCAACTTTTCATCAACAATTTGTAAAGCTCCATCAGCAGTCTGAATCATTGAGATAGCATCGTTAGCGTTCCTGATTCCTTGGTTCAAGGTGCTGACATCAGATCGCATCAACTCACGGACTGCGAGTCCGGCAGCGTCGTCGGCGGCTGAATTGATACGCAATCCAGACGACAGCCGCTGGATAGAAGTGCTCATCGCCCCATAGTGGGCTGACAAATTCCTGGCGGAATTCATCGCCATGAGGTTGTGGTTTATGATCAATGCCATCCGACGGCATCTCCTTCCAGGTCCTAAGCGGTTTCACTCATTCTCGATGGCAATTATTTCCGGTGTCCCAGCACCTACATCACTAGAGATCGTGAGACGGTGGGAAAAAAGGGCAGTCAGGATAGTTTCCATGATACTCAATGCATTTCGCATACCCGGTTTGCTCATCCGAATTTTATTCTTGAGTAGACAGCCGGTATACTCATATAATATGTTTAAATATCAGATTGTTAGGTAAGTAATCGCCGGCGGAACAGGAATAGAAATGTGTTCGAAAATTGGGGTAAACCGATCAGATGGTTCTGCCAAAAGACTGACGTTCGAACGGGATCATGAAGGAATCCGGTACGGGAAGGTTACCCATTCCTTGGGGAAGTGGTCACGGGGGCGGCGGGATTATACTGGAAGAACCCTGACTCAAAACGGACAACGGACATTGCCCCGGAACGGTCCAGGACTGGGTTTGGTGGTCCCGGGGATAGAAGGGGGCGGATGACAGGGGAAAGCCCCAGGAAGGGGCCGGTAGAGAGCAGGGGAGGGGTGTCCTGAGAATGAGGAGCCGTGCCGTTCCCGAACCCAAAAGCGGAAGAAAATTTTATGCGTAATTTTCTAGTGGGTAATTGACATCTTCTCCAAACCGGAGCTATAGCGAAAAAAAGTTCCTAAAGGAGATATCTATGATTGACAAAAAGACCTGGGATGATGCCTTTAACCTTGCGAAAGCTCAAGTACGGCATGGAAATGCTGACTATTCAGACCTTAGAAGTGTGACAGAAGAAATTTATAAACAAATGATTGATATTAAAGATGTGCCAGACACGTATGATGTCACTCCAACTAGTGCTCAAAATAAAAGACTTGCTTCTTCTGACAGTAAGTTTAAGCATGAAGTCGTTAATGGTAAAGTAAGGTGTGCTATCTGTGGTAAGCTTTTTAAATCTATATCACAAAATCATTTAAACACACATGAAAACATTCTTCGTGATGACTACATGATAAAGTACGGTGTTAACGATAAGGAGATGCAAGGAACAATCGAGCGTCATGCCAAGACGGGCGATGACAACTCACTTACTATCCTTAGTTATGTCATGAAAGAGTACAACCTGAAGAGGGCAGAAGCAAAGCCTTTTGTGATTAAACAAGGATTCACAGACCTTGTAGATTTGATGGCACAAGCAAAAGAGAAGGGTATTTCTGCGCTTGAACTCTTGAAAGAGAAAGTTCCTGTTCCTAAAAAGAAAAAAGAGTAGGGTTTCACCGTACTCATGAAAATTTAGAAGCCCACGTCTGTCATGTTAAGTGGTGGACGTGGGTTTTTTTATGGATGTTCTTCATCCCCGCAGTGCCCAAAATGGAAACTCTTGGTGGACAGGTCACTGTCCAGAGGATTGATTCGGAGAAGAGGTTCCTAATCCTTTGGCTGTTGAGGGGGGAATGGATGCAATAGGTTTTTCTCCCAAGATAGTAGGTGTAATAAAAATCAAAACATCTGACTTCTCATATGCTTTACCTTTAGACTTAAACGCCCACCCGAGACCAGGAATATTACTTAGAAATGGAACGCCATTTTCCGTGTCGCTATTTTTGTCACGAGTCAAACCAGATATAACAATTGTATCTCCATCTTCTACCACCAAATTGGATTTTGTTTCCCTTTTAAAAAGTGGCGGGGTGCCTTGAACCCAATTTGATTGATTTTCGTCTACTTGGTCGTCTTTAACAAGTATTTTCATACGCAAGCTTGTGCCGTCAACAACATGTGGAGTTATTTCTAGTTTAAGTGTTGCGTTTTTATACTGTGTATTTGTTCCTTGCTGCGATGTGGTAGAGTATGGGATTTCTTTTCCGTTTTCAATTGAAGCTATTTGATTTTCCATCGTAGTTATCGTAGGGCTTGACAGAATTGTAACCTTACTTTCTCCAGCTAACGCAGTTAACTGCGCTTCAAGTATAGTGCCTCCAATCTTTCCAAAAAGAAAATTAAGTCCTGTGCCTGCTGTAGCTGCACTAGTGAGTGTCGGATAATTCAAGCCAAAGCCCGATCCAGATGATCCACCTTGAAAAAAAGGAATAGACGTATTCGTTGAAGTGGCGGTTCCTGTCGAAGCATTAGAAGAAGCGCCTGTTGCACCGAGTAAAGCGCTAGCAACGGACGCAGCAAGAGTTTCAGCTGCTGTTGCACTATTTGAAGACAAAGTATTGTTTGTAGTGTTCTTGGTAGAATTATAGTTGTCAACTCCCGGAAAGTTTGCATCTCCTGGCGGTGTGCGTGTTGCATCTGTAACGTTTTGCGTTCTCCCTAAGACGGTTGAACCTGTTGTGTTAGAAGAAAGCGACCCATTAGTATTTAATGAGCTATTAGTCGCCCCGTTTGTTGTCGCCGTATTACTGCCTACGTTTCCAACTGTAGTTGTGGAACTTGAGGTAGCACTTTGAGCTGGGGTAATTTGGAAGTTAGAATTCTTAAGCTGACCACCCCATTGTACACCAAGTTGCTGAGCGGTAGCTTGGGATGTTTCCACTATAAAAGCTTTGAGTTTGATTTGATAGGGTGGTTTGTCTATGCTATCAATAATTTTAATTACTTTTTTAAGATCAGACGGTGGACCCTGGACAATTAAAGTGTTGCTATGTGTGTCAGGTACCACTGAACAATACAGTTGCCCAGGCTGCCTTCCATATTCATTTATTTGAGCTGTTGATGGTCCTTGCGCAGCACTTGTAAACTGAGTTGAACCTTGAATCGGGCTGGTGTTATTGGAAGAAGCATTCCTTGTTATAGTATCAGTTTGTTCTGGCGTGCCCGTAGCCTTGTTTCCACAGAGCATGGAGATCGTATTGTTAATGCTTATAAGATCAGAGTAATTAATCTCAATTTTTGCAGTAGCGAAATCCTCCGTCTTCCGCTTAGTTTTTTCTTCCATTCGACTTTTATTATGTTCAGCGCTAATTTTATTTTGTGCTTCAAGATCTTCTAGTCTCATTACAGTAATAATGCTGTCGTTGATATCGTATGTCAGTCGATTCGCAGACAACAATCCTTTAAAAGTCTCATCCCATAGAGCATTGTCTACATCGATATTAACTAAAATAGCTTTATCTTTTTCGCCACTGTTAACGCCTGGTATCGATGAGGAGAATACTATATTTTGCTTTGCAACTCTAGCCATTGCACGAAGTACAGTGACAATATTCGTGTCATACATTCTTAGTGTTAGTCTGTCAGTGGGTAGCTTCTTGACTACTTCTTTCTTATCCTTTTCTTTTTCTTCTTGAACAACTACTTCTGAATATTCTATGCGCCGCTCCCTTGGACTCGGGGAAAATCCTTCAGATTTAGTTGCTTTAATATCCCATTGTTCTTTGAAAGCAGATTTCTGAGGTTTTTGTACGCAACCCTCGGATAATGTCCCAATAAGAACACAAGCAATAAGAAAAAATTTCATTACGATACCTCGATATAAGGTCTTTAATCCTGCATTTCTCTTGATCAGAATTCGATTGTTCATGTTATAAGCCCTGATCGACATGAAGGACAAATTCTTTGACACCTGTAATTTTGTTCATCACTTCGATCCTATATCTTGTGATTTCAATTATCGAAAGATTCGTTCCCTTGATTGTCTCGTCTGCTCGGTATTCGTTGTCGTTTACAATGGCAAACTTATTGGCATTAGATTCAACATAGGCTGTGTATTTCAATGCCTTGAAGTCACTATCAACGCAAGAAACGCTGGATCCGATGTGATTTATAGCCGTTCGTTTCTCTGCGCAACCGAACTGTACGAAAAGCACAGCAAATGCTAAAATTAAGGGCAATAGTTTTTTTGGGAAAAAATTTATGATCTTAACCATAGAATAGCTCCTTCGAACTCTCAAATTTTTTTAATAAAGTTATATTTTTTCGTTCAATATGCAACGCATTTCTGAACGAAACAAGTTCCTCCCAATAACTCAATTATTCCGAATGATCAAGGCCATGTTCACGGGTTATTTTTTGGTGTATCCCGCCAAATTTATCTCATGTCAAATTTAACATAAGCACCACCTGCACTTTTCCTAAAATTTCCCCTTGACCTCCCAGCCCGTGGGAGTGTAGTTCCCTCCGACCAACGACGAGCCAACAAGCGCCAACGTCTTTGGTACCCGAAAATTTCTGGGGAATGGAAAATTTCGGGTTGACTTCGGGAAGAGTTTGGAATAGATATCCCCTTCCCTGATTGAAATTTAGGAGCGTAGCTCAGGGGGAGAGCACTTGCTTGACACGCAAGGGGTCGGGAGTTCAAATCTCCCCGTTCCTACCACGAATTTACAGGGAGGCTTTGGCCTCCCTTTTTTTCTAGCGCGATGGGGCTACTGCCCCGCGGAGAAGGCGACGTGCAGGTCACAATTGAGGATCAATCCCTGGAGGCGGCAGCCGGTGAGGCATGCGGCCAGGTTCTGGCACGGGCCATTTCCGGCAAGCGTTACAAAAATACGGTTGCCTGTCTTGTAGACGGTCAAGCCCGCGATCTCGCTTCGCCCCTGCCGGACGATGCCCACGAAATCACGCCCATAGCCGCCGATACCCCCCAGGGGCTGGCTGTTATCCGACACTCGGCCGCCCACATCATGGCCGAGGCCGTCAAAAAGCTTTTTCCCGCTGTCCAGGTCACCATCGGCCCGGCCATCGAAAACGGCTTCTACTACGATTTCGCTTACGAGCGCCCGTTTACCCCCGAAGATCTTGAAGCCATTGAGGCGGAGATGCGCAAAAGCATCGCCGCCAACACCGCGTTTGCCTGCACATATGTGCCCAAGGCCGACGCCAAGGCTCTTTTCGCTTCCCAGGGCGAGAGCTACAAGCTCGAGATCATGGATGAAAACATCGTCGGGGACACGGTATCGCTCTATCGCCACGGCGCCTTTACCGACCTGTGCCGCGGTCCCCATGTGCCGACCACGGGCATGGTCCGGGCGGTCAAACTGCTTTCCGTGGCCGGGGCCTATTGGCGCGGCGATGAAAAGCGGCCCATGCTCCAGCGTATTTATGGGACGGCCTTTGCCGCTGAAGCCGATTTGAAGACGTACCTGCGCCACCTGGAAGAAGCCAAGAAACGTGACCACCGCAAGCTCGGCACGCAGTTGGATATGTTCAGCTTTTCCGAGGAAGTGGGCGCGGGTATGTGCATCTGGCATCCCAAGGGCGAGCTGGTGCGCACTATTTTGGAAGATTTCGAGCGCCGCGAACACCTGCGCCGGGGCTATCAGCTGGTGCGCGGCCCGCTGATTTTGCGCCGCGAACTCTGGGAGCGCTCCGGGCATTACGACAATTACCGCGAGAACATGTATTTCACAGAGATCGACGAGCAGTCTTATGGTATAAAGCCCATGAACTGCCTGGCGCATATGCTCATTTACAAGTCGCGCATTCGCAGCTACCGCGACCTGCCCCAGCGCTATTTTGAGCTGGGCGTGGTGCACCGCCACGAGAAATCCGGCGTGCTCCATGGCCTGCTGCGCGTGCGCCAGTTCACCCAGGACGACGCCCATATCCTGTGCCGGCCGGATCAGTTGCAGGCCGAGATCACCGGAGTGGTGCGCTTTGTCCAGGATGTGCTGGGGCTGTTCGGCTTTGATTTCGAGGCCGAGTTGTCCACCCGGCCGGAAAAGTCCATCGGCTCCGACGAGGACTGGGACCGGGCCACCAAGGCGCTCAGCGACGCCATGGAGTCCATCGGACTGCCCTACGAAATCAACGAAGGCGACGGTGCCTTTTACGGACCAAAGATTGACATTAAGCTCAAAGATGCTTTAGATAGACGGTGGCAATGCGCCACCATCCAGTGCGACTTCACTTTGCCGGAACGCTTCGACCTCGTTTATACCGATACGGACGGGGAGCGGAAACGGCCGGTGATGCTGCATCGGGTCATTTTGGGCGCGGTGGAACGATTTCTGGGCGTGCTGATTGAGCACACCGCCGGGGCCCTGCCCACGTGGCTTGCCCCGGTACAGGCCCGCATCCTCATCGTCACCGATGCGCAAAAAGACTTCGCCGAGCAGGCTCTGGAGCGGCTCAAAGCAGCCGGCATCCGGGCCGAGCTCGATGATCGCAACGAGAAACTGGGTTTCAAGGTACGCGAAGCCCAGGTAGAAAAGATCCCCTATATGCTCGTGGCAGGGGACAAGGAAAAGGAGCTCGGCGGCCTGAACGTGCGGCTGCGTTCCGGGGAAAATCTTGGTGTCAAGACCCTGGACGAAGTAGAGTTGCTGATCACGGCCGATTGCCAAGAACCATTCAAGCGTGGAGGGATGCGCTATAACTTCTGCTCCCAGTAGTGATCCTCGGTGTAACCACCGGATCCGCGCCCGCGAGGTGCGGGTGATTGCCGACGACGGCTCGCAGGTGGGCATCATCCCAACCAGCGAGGCGTTGCGCATGGCCCAGGAAAAGGGCCTGGACCTCGTCGAGGTCGCGCCCAATGCCGAGCCCCCCGTCTGCCGGATCATGGATTTCGGCCGCTTCAAGTACCAGCAGCAAAAAAAGGTGCAGGAAGCCCGAAAGAAAGCAACCACGGTTCAGCTGAAGGAAATCAAGGTCCGGCCGAAAACCGACGAGCACGATTATCAAACCAAACTGAAGCACATCCGTCGTTTTCTCGAAGACGGCGACCGGTGCAAAGTCACGGTATTTTTCCGTGGCCGCGAAATCGTGCACAAAGACCGTGGCCAGGTCATTCTGGCCCGGGTGGTGGTCGATCTTGGCGAGCTGGCCAAGGTGGAGCAGGAGCCCCGTACAGAGGGGCGCATGATGACCATGCTGCTGGCCCCCCAGGTCAAAAAACCCATCGCGCCGGTGTAACCGCCCGGCGCGTCACTGAAGGAGTCCGTCATGCCCAAGATGAAGACCAACCGTAGCGCCGCCAAGCGCTTCGGCAAGACCGGTTCCGGCAAGTTCACCCGCCGTCGCCAGAACCTGCGCCATATTCTGACCAAGAAAAACGCCAAACGTTCCCGCCGTCTGGGACAGGGCGCTCTGGTCGATTCCGCCAACATCAAGGCTGTCAGCCGCCTTTTGCCTTACGCCTAGGCCCTCCCGGTCTTGGCATCCACGCTTGAAGGAGCAGATACATGCGCGTGAAAAGGGGACAAGCCGCCCATAAACGGCACAAGAAATTTCTTAAAATGGCCAAAGGATACGTCGGGGCTCGCAGCAAGCTGTACGAAACCGCCCGCGAGGTAGCCGAACGTTCGTTGGTCTATGCTTATCGCGACCGCAAGCAGCGCAAGCGCCAGATGCGCCGGCTCTGGATTCTGCGCATCAATGCCGCCGCCCGTGAAAACGGAATGTCCTACAGCGTGTTCATGCACGGCCTGACCCTGGCCGGCGTGGAACTGGACCGCAAGGTTCTGGCCGACATGGCCGTTCGTGAAAAGGACAGCTTCGTGAAGCTGGCGGAGCTGGTTAAATCCAAGGTGAATTAAGTGTCCGGACCTTCGCTCGTAGCTGAGCTTGAGGGCCTGGTCGAAGCGTGCGCTGCACGCCTCGGCCAGGCCTTGGCGCTTGAGGAGCTTGAAGCCGTGCGGGTCGAGTATCTCGGCCGCAAAGGCCAGTTGGCCACCATCATGAGCCGGCTGCCGGGGCTGGACCCCGACGCCCGCCGCGAGGCCGGGAAAGCCGCCAACACCGTCAAAGAGCGCCTCACCGGTCTCTACGACGGCCGTCTGGCTGCGCTCAACCGGGTCGCCATGGACGCCGCCCTGGCTGATTTTGATCCCACCGTGCCCGGATTTGCCCCCTTTGGCGGCAGTCTGCACCCGGTCACCAAAGTCACGGCTGAAATTTGCAGGGCCTTGGAAGAACTCGGTTTTTCCATCGTCACCGGCCCTGAGATCGAAACCGATTACTACAATTTCGAAGCGCTCAACATGCCCCCGGAGCATCCCGCCCGGGACATGCAAGATACCCTCTATATCTCGGATGCGGTAGTCCTGCGCACCCACACTTCGCCCTTGCAGATCCGCACCATGCTGGCCCAAAAGCCGCCGGTCGCGGTCATCGCCCCGGGCAAGGTCTACCGGCGCGACTCCGACATCACCCACACCCCGATGTTTCATCAGATCGAGGGTCTTTTGGTCGATGAAGGCGTGTCCATGGCCGATCTGCGCGGCACGTTGACCGCCTTTGTGCGCCGCATCTTCGGGCCGGCCACCAACGTCCGGTTTCGACCGAGTTTTTTTCCGTTTACCGAGCCCAGCGCCGAAGTGGACATCTCCTGCGTCATGTGCGCCGGCAAGGGGTCGACTGCGGCCGGGCCGTGCCGGGTGTGCAAGGGCACGGGCTTTGTCGAGATTCTTGGCTGCGGCATGGTCGATCCCAACGTCTTTGATGCTGTGGGCTATGACACCGAGCGCTACACCGGCTTTGCCTTTGGCATGGGCGTTGAGCGCGTGGCCATGCTCAAGTACGGCATTGGCGATCTGCGCATGTTTTTTGAAAACGACATCCGGTTTCTGAGTCAATTCTAGGCCGCGTCAACCCGGTTTAGGGCGGTTGGGGCGGTAGGGCCGCGGGGCAGGGGACAGGTTGCCCTGCCCCGCGCGCCTGTCCCGGAGGTGGTATGCGCCTGACGCCGCAGCAGCGAAACGCCATTGTCTCGGCTGTCGCCACCGTGGACGCCGCTGCCGAGGTGTATCTCTTCGGTTCCCGGGTCGATGACGCCGCCCGGGGCGGTGACATCGATTTGCTTGTGGTCTCCGCCCTGGTGGATGCCAAGGCCAGACGGGCCATCCGTCGGCGCATTCTGGACGCCATCGGCGAACAAAAAATCGATATCACGGCCGTGGGCGACCTTGGCGATCCCTTTGCCCGGTTGGCGCGACATGGCGGGGTGCGGCTCAAATGACCCAGGCCGACCGTCTGGCCCATCTTGACAATGCTCTGGCAGCCTTGCAGGCCGCCATGGGCTGGCTTTCGCGTTCCAGTCAGCGCTGCCGGGATATCGATCCTGTTGGCCCCCTGTCCGAAACGGATTTCGACGCCCTGGAAAACCTGACCAGCCGGTTTGCCCGGGCTGTGGATCTCCTCATCCACAAAGTCTACCGGGCCATGGACGCTGTGGAACTCGACGCCGGCGGTTCGACTTTGGATGTGGTCAACCGGGCGCACAAGCGCGGCCTTTTTGATGATCCGGAGCGGATTCGCGAGCTCAAAGACGTGCGCAACGAAATTGCCCACGAATACATCCTGGCTGATGTCCGCGAACTTTTTGCCACAGTCAAGGCGCTTGTTCCCGAACTTGACGAGGCGGCGCGGCGCGCCACGGCCTATCGGAAAAATTACCCGGCCGACCACCCGGCCTGATCCGCCACACGGCGACGTGGGGATTTATCCCCCCAACGGGAGACGCATCATGCTGCTCAGTCTGTCCTGGCTTCGCGAACTGACCCCCTATAACGGCACGGCCCAGGAACTGGCCGACCGTTTGACCATGTTGGGCCTGGAAATCGAAGAGATCAAAAATCCCTTCGAAGCCATCATGGGCGTGGTCGTCGGGCGGGTCGTCACCCGCGAGGCCCATCCCGATTCCGATCATCTTTCCTGCTGCACCGTTGACGTCGGCGGCCCGGAAATCCTGCCCATCGTGTGCGGTGCGGCCAACGTGGCCGCCGGCCAGCTTGTGCCCGTGGCCACGGTCGGCGTGGTCATGCCGGGCGGGATGGCCATTAAAAAGAGCAAGATTCGCGGCCAGGCGTCCGAGGGCATGATCTGCTCTGAATCGGAACTGGGTCTGGCCGAGGTCAAAAGTCCGGGCATCATGGTCCTGCCCGAATCCTGCGTTGTCGGCACGCCGCTGCCCGTGGCCCTTGGCCTGGATACCTGCGTGCTCGACGTCTCCATCACGCCCAACCGGGCCGATTGCCTGTCTGTCCTTGGCATTGCCCGGGAAACAGCCATGGCCTTTGACCTGCCGCTGACCTTGCCGGCCGTTGCCTATCCCGAATCCGGCCCTGACGCCGCCGGGCAGGTGGCCATTGCCATTGCCGACGGTGAGCAGTGTCCGGTCTACCGGGCCAAGCTTTTAAGCGGCGTCACCGTCGGCCCTTCGCCGGACCGCATCCGTTGGCGGCTTTTGGCAATCGGTGCGCGCCCCATTTCCAACATTGTCGATGCCACCAACTACGTTCTTTTCGAGCTGGGGCAGCCTTTGCACGCTTTTGATCGCAGCAAGCTGGCCGGCAATGTCGTTGGCGTGCGCCATGCCACCGAGGGCGAGACCATCGTCACCCTGGACGGCCAGGAGCGAGCGCTCACCAGCCGTGACCTGCTTATTTGCGACGCCGAAAAGCCGGTGGCCCTGGCCGGGGTCATGGGCGGTGCCAACAGCGAAATGGAAGCCGGCAGCACCGACGTGCTGCTGGAATGCGCGGTTTTTCGTCCGGGGACCATCCGCAAGACCGCCCGTCGCCTGGCTCTGCCGAGCGAAGCCTCCTACCGGTTCGAGCGCGGCGTGGATCAGGTCGGTTCAGTCTATGCCATGAACAGGGCCGTGGCCCTTATCCTCGAAACCGCCGGCGGTACGGCCTTGCCCGGCGTTGCGGCGGCGCAGCCTAAGCCGTACACGCCGCGCGGTATTGGCTTTCGTCCGGCCCGGGCAACCATGCTGCTCGGTGAGGCCATGCCCGAGGCCTTTTGCCGCAAAGTGCTGGCCGGCCTTGGCTGTGGCCTGACGGACACCGATCCCTCCGGCGTCATCGCCGTGACCCCGCCGTCGCATCGGCTGGATCTGGAGCGCGAGGCCGATCTGATCGAAGAAGTGGGGCGGGTTTACGGCCTCGACCGCATTGCCCCGCGTCTGCCCCGGGTGGCCAGGGCGTTGGACGACGTGCCGACGGAATCGGAATTTGGCTTCTGGTCGCGGGTGCGGGCCTTTGCCGTGGGCGTGGGGCTGCGCGAAGCGGTCAACTACAGCTTCGTTGGCCACAGCGATCTCGACATTCTCTGCCTGGACGCTGCCTGCCGGGTGTCGGTGGCCAATCCGCTGACCGAAGACCAAAACGTCATGCGGCCCATGCTGGCTCCGGGCTTGCTGGGCACGGTGCGCCACAACCTGTCCCAGGGCAACGCCAATCTGCGCCTGTTTGAGGTGGCCCGCATCTTTACTGCCGACAGCGAAGCCGAGTCCACGGCCCGGGAGGCTGGTCGGCTGGGATTTGTCCTGCACGGCCTGCGCCACCCCGAGGGCTGCCCCTGGCCCAAGGATGAGTTGGCCGGCTACGCCGATATCAAGGGCCTGGTCGAAGCGCTTTTGACCGCGTTCCATCTGCCGGCCGCCACGTTTACCCGCGACGACGCCCTGCCGTGGCTGGCCCCGCAAGTGACGGTGGCCGTGGCCGGCAAGACGCTCGGCGTTATTGGCCAGGTAACCCCGGATGTGGCCGACGCCTACCACGCCCGCCATCCGTTGTGGCTGGCCGAGCTTGATCTCGATCTCTTGCGCGCCCTGGCCGGCGGCGTGGCCCGGGACTTTAAGACCCTGCCCGGCTTCCCGCCGGTGCGCCGCGACGTGACCCTGGCCGTGCCGGCCGGCGTGACCGTCGGGGCCATCCTGGACGCTATGGTTGCCGCCAAAGCGCCCATCTTTGAGGATGTCCTGCTCATCGACGCCTACAAGCCCGAAGACGGGGAGGGGCAACGCCTGACCTTCCGCCTGACCTACCGCCACGCTGAAAAGACACTCAAGGACAAGGAAGTGGACAAGGTCCACGAGGGGCTGGTCGGGACCGTGCTGGCCACGTTGCCGGTGACGCGGCCGTAGATCCAGCCTCTGGCCGTTGCCAACGAGAAAAAGCCCCGACACTTCAGGTGCCGGGGCTTTTTTAGTGCCAAAGGCGTATGAGGAGCGGGTGGAAGCCCCGCCGTCGCCAGCGTTTGCAGCGGTGCCCGGAATGGGTCCGAAAGCCTTAGGCCTTTATAAAGGCCAGCAAGTCGGCGTTGACGGTATCCTTTTGGGTTGTGCAGATGCCGTGGGGGCCGCCGGGATATTCCTTGAGCACGGCGTTTTTGACCAGCTTGACGGCCGCGCGGGCGGCCGCATCAATGGGCACGATCTGATCGTCGTCGCCGTGCAAAAAGAGTGTCGGCACGTCGATTTTGTGCAGATCGGCCGTCAAATCCGTTTCCGAGAAGGCCTTTATGCAGAAATAGGCGGCCGGAAAGCCGGCCAGCATGCCCTGTCGCCAGAAGGCCTCGCGCACGCCCTCGGAAACTGCGACCCCGGGGCGGTTGTAGCCGTAAAAGGGCAGGGACAAATCCTTGAAAAACTGGGAGCGGTCTTTTTGCACCCCGGCCCGGATGTCGTCAAAGACCTTCAGGGGCAGGCCGGCAGGATTGCCTGGCGTTTTGAGCATGAGCGGTGTGATCGCGCCGATCAGGATGAGTTTGCTCACACGTGTGGAGCCGTAGCGGCCAAGGTAGCGCACCACTTCGCCGCCGCCCGTGGAATGGCCGATATGCACGGCATCGGTCAGGTTCAGGGCCTGGGTCAGTTCGGCCAGATCGTCGGCGTAGGTGTCCAGGTCGTTGCCTGTCCAGGGCTGGCTGGAGCGGCCGTGGCCCCGGCGGTCGTGGGCGATGACCCGGTAGCCGCTAGCGGCCAGGAAAAACATCTGGTCCTCAAAGGCTTCGGTCGACAGGGGCCAGCCGTGGCTGAAGACCACCGGCTGCCCGGTCCCCCAATCATTATAATACAGCGTCGTGCCGTCTTTGGTCGTAAGCGTCGCCATGGTCGTTCTCCTTGAGGTTTGTGGCTGGTCCCTTGCGGGATCGACCGGCGTTTGGGAAGAATAAGGTCACAGTTGCCGCCGCGTGCCATCCTGCCCGTGACGGGCCGAAAGGGGGAGCGGGCTCCGAATCTAAAAGCCATAGCCCCTCTTGGGCGCTGCGGGAAGCCAAAGCGCAAAGATTTATGCCCGGTCCGCACTCTTGACCTGGCCTGCGGCTTGGCGCACAAGGGGGGATATGCTGCAAAAGACCTATAAGATCGGTGAGATCGCCAGTCTGACGGGGCTAAAGCCCTTCGTGCTGCGGTTTTGGGAAACCGAATTTCCCCAGCTGGCCCCGGTGCGCACCAAAAAAGGCCAGCGGGCCTACACCGACGAGCACCTCGCCCTGGTCAACACCATAAAGACCTTGCTCTACGAGGAAAAACTCACCATCGACGGTGCGCGGCAGCGGCTGGCCGGTTCCGGTCAGGACAAGGCGCTCCTCAAACAGGTCTATGCTGAACTGGCGGTGATCCGACGCATGCTTGCCACTTGAAACCGCGCCGTGTTCGGGACAGATGCCGGTCCTGTGGCAGTGGCAGCCAGCCCGCTTCGCCACACGCGCCTGGCAGGCACCGGACAGGAGCTGACGGGTTGGGCCATGGCCGGGTGGCCGATGACTGGCGGGGCGGCCGAGCGGCAGGGTAGCAGGGCGGCCGAGTGACAGGGGGGCAGGGTGGCAGCTCGGCGGGGACAGCACGTTACACAATTGTTGCGGTCCGGTTGCAATGCGCTGAGCCCAGGCGCACTGGTCCGGGGCGCGTCTGGGGGCTTGATTGGTTCTGGACGCAGGACGGATTTTACATTATTGCTAGTTTGCCCTCGTGCGGGTGGAGAGAATTCGCACGGGGGCGAGAGGCGGAATTTTTGAGGCCGGACAGGGCGATGCACTGAGGCAATCGCCCGGCCGGTACACGGGTCGCCGCGACGCGTAAATGCCGTATTCGACCCCGGGCGCGCCGTTTTACGGGCGCGGCCACGGGCGGGCAGGCCTGGCGCGGGGCCTTGGCGTGTAACCTGTTCAACACAAATGCAAGAGGACCCTATGAGCGGAATCAAAGCTCGTCTGGACGCGATCTCGGCGATCATCAATTACAAGCCGGCGCATGCCCCCTTAAATTTCAGCGAGACGAAACCCACTGAGGTCTTCGGCTGCAACGTCTTTAATGACAAGGTCATGCGCGAACGCCTGCCCAAGCATGTCTATAAGTCCCTTAAAAAGACCATTGATCTGGGCGAAAAGCTTGATCCGACCATCGCCGACACCGTGGCCAATACCATGAAGGACTGGGCCATCGAACGCGGTGCCACCCACTTCACCCACGTGTTCTACCCGCTCACGGGCCTGACCGCTGAAAAGCACGACTCCTTCCTGGTGCCCGACGGCAAGGGCGGGGCCGTGGCCGAATTTTCCGGCAAAATGCTGATCCAGGGCGAGCCCGATGCGTCGAGCTTCCCCTCCGGCGGCCTGCGCTCCACCTTTGAAGCCCGGGGCTACACCGCCTGGGACGTGACTAGCCCGGCCTACATCCTGGAAAATCCCAACGGCACCTTCCTGTGCATCCCGACGGCCTTCGTGTCCTGGACCGGCGAGGCCCTGGACAAAAAGACCCCGCTGTTGCGTTCCGGCCAGGCCCTGAACAAGCAGGCCAAACGGGTGCTCAATCTGTTCGGTGTCGAGACCAAGCTGCCGGTCGGCTCCTTTGCCGGTCCCGAGCAGGAATATTTCCTCATTGACCGCAATTTCGTCTTCTCCCGCCCCGATCTGCTCATCGCCGGGCGCACGCTGTTCGGCGCCAAGCCGGCCAAAGGCCAGGAGTTTGAAGACCAGTACTTCGGCGTCATTCCCCGCCGCGTCCTGTCTTTTATGATGGAAGTCGAGCGCGAGCTCTATAAGCTCGGTGTGCCGGTCAAGACCCGCCACAACGAAGTGGCCCCGAGCCAGTTCGAAATCGCCCCGATTTTCGAGACCGCCAACCTGGCCACCGACCACAACCAGATGGTCATGACCGTGCTGCGCACCGTGGCCAAACGCTACGGCATGATCTGCCTGCTGCACGAGAAGCCCTTTGCCGGCATCAACGGCTCGGGCAAGCACTTAAACTACTCCATCGGCAACGCCGAACTCGGCAGCCTCTACGATCCGGGCGAAACCCCCCACGACAACGCCCAGTTCCTGGTGTTTTGCGCCGCCGCCATCCGCGCCCTGCACAAGTTCGGCCCGCTGCTGCGCGCCACCGTGGCCACCCCGTCCAACGACCATCGCCTGGGTGCCAACGAGGCCCCGCCGGCCATCATGTCCGTCTACCTCGGCGAGCAGCTCACCGACGTGTTCGAGCAGATCAAAAAGGGCAAGGTTGAAGGCTCCAAGCAGAAAGGCGTTATGAGCATCGGTGTCGATACCCTGCCGCCGCTGCCCATGGATCCGGGCGACCGCAACCGCACCAGCCCCTTTGCCTTCACCGGCAACCGCTTTGAGTTCCGCGCCGTGGGCTCCAGCCAGTCCATCGCCGGCTCCCAGGTGGCCCTTAACGCCATGATGGCCGAGTCCCTGGACTACATCGCCACCAAGCTCGAAGCCGCTACCGGCGGCGATCCGGCCAAGCTCCATGCCGCCGTGCAGACCGTCATTCAGGAGATCATTACCGAGCATGACGCCGTGGTGTTTAACGGCGACGGCTACTCCGAGGAGTGGCATGCCGAGGCGGCCAAGCGCGGCCTGGCCAACTTAAAGACCACCCCGGACGCTTTGCCGGAGATTACCAGCCCTGAGGTTGTCAAGCTGTTCACCACCTACGGCATCTTCAGCGAGGCGGAACTCAAGTCGCGCGAAGAGATCTATCTGGAGCAGTACGTCAAGACGATTCAGACCGAAGCCAATCTGGTCGTGCGCATGGCCAAGACCGTCATCTTCCCGGCCGCCGTGCGGTATCAGAGCGAACTGGCCGGTGCCTGCGCCAACCTCAAGGCCATCGGCCACAACTTCAAAATGGACACCCTGGAGTGCGTCACCACCAAGCTGCGCGACATCCAGGCCAAGACCGCCGAGCTGGAAAAGCTCATGGAGCACAGCGCCGAGGGCTCCCTGGCCGAGGCCAAGTACATGTGCTGCACCATCCTGCCGGCCATGAATGAGGTCCGTGCCCTGGCCGACGCCCTGGAAGCCGTGGTGGCCGACGATCTGTGGCCCCTGCCGAGCTACCAGGAAATGCTGTTTATCCGCTAACCGCTTCGCGTTTACGACGCGTTAAAGGGCTGCTCCTGCGGGGGCGGCCCTTTTTTTATTGCGCGCCCGGCCGGGGAGGGCGTCAGGCGGGCTTGCCCCAGCGACTGCCTGCACAAACTCTGCACAACAATCCTGCAAATTCTGACCGGAAACACCAAAACGCATGCACGCGCTTCCCTTACGGTCCGCTCTTAACGGCCCCGGTCAAGCCATGAAGGGCATGGACAACGCTGGGTGGCTTGCAAAGAAACTACGAGTACGTAAGGGAGAGACGCATGGCTGCTGTTTGCCTCAAAATCACCAGACCGGTTTCACCCCAAGCCTGGCTGTACCTGCATGCAGGAGCCGCAGGCGTGTGCCTTGTCTTGGCCGACTGGCTGTTTTTCAGGCACACGATTGGAATTTCGTTTGCCCAGTTCCTCTTTTTTCTGGCTCTGGTTTGCGCCTGTGTGAATCCCCTGCGGGCCACGGCCAAAGAAATCAAACGTGCGATCATGATACTGGCAGCCGGGCTGGCGGCTGTGGTCTATGACTTCAATTTCCTCTCTTTCTGCTTCGGCACGGCGGCCATGGCCTTGTACAGCCAGATGTTAAGCGGAGCGAAACTTGCCCGATGGCCGGACAGAATCCGGCAGTATTGGCGTTTTCTCTGGGTCGGGTATCTCTGGCTGCCCCGGGATATCGGGCGGGCACTTTTATTGTGGCGCGCTCGCAGGCCCAGGCAGCCCGTATTTGCCCGGCTCACGCTTTGGGTTGTGCCACTGGTTATGGGGACGATTTTTCTGGCTCTTTTCGCCGCAGCCAACCCCCTTATCGGCAAGGTCTGGCGCGTCGTGGACCTGCATTTTCTCTGGCGTTCGCTTTCCCCGGCCAGAGTGTGCTTCTGGCTGTTTGTTTTGGGACTCGTCTGGCCCTATCTGCACATGCCTTCCGGGCGGCAGCCGGCAATGGCCGGGCGCGGGCAAACCCGACATCCGATTTCGCGCCGGATTGACCTTGGGCTGTTATTAAACCCGGCCGTGCTGTTGCGTTCGCTCCTGGTCTTTAACGCGCTCTTTGCGGTCCAGACCGGTCTGGACATGGCCTACCTGTGGGGCGGGCTGCGCTTGCCCGACACCCTCAGCTATGCCGATTATGCCCATAACGGGGCTTATCCCTTGTGCGGCGTGACCATTATTGCCGCAGCGTTTGTCCTGGCGTCGTCGGCGACCTTTGGTGCGGCCGGCCCTTGCGGGCGGCTGCGCACCTTGCTGCTGCTGTGGGTAGGCCAGAACCTCTTTTTGGTTCTTTCCTCGGTGTTACGGCTTGATCTGTACGTTGCGGCCTATTCGCTTACGACCTTGCGGGTTGCGGCTTTTCTCTGGATGGGTCTTGTGGGGCTTGGTCTTTTCCTTATTTGCCTTAAAATTGTGTATCATAAAAGCAGCGCCTGGCTCATCGGCGTCAACGCCCTGGCCGTGGGTGTGACGCTCTACTGCTGCTGCTTTGTCAATTTCCCCCTGCTGATCGGCCAGTACAATATTGCCCATGCGTCTCCCCAGGGTGTAGATGGGCCGAGCAAACTTGATGAAGCGTATCTGATAGGACTTGGACCCCAGGCAATCCCGGCCCTGGACGCGGCCATTGCGGCCAGCAGCCTGGGCGGTCGCGATGCGACTCGCCTTGAACGGGCGCGCCGTTCCTATGCCAAGGCCCTTCGCGCCCAGCAACAGGACTGGCGGGCCTTTGGCCTCGAAGCCTGGGGCTTGACCCGTTACCTGGACAGCACAGCCGCATCGGACGCACCGCATCCGTCTGACGGCCCGGAGCAGTAAGCATGGCCCAGAGTATTCTGGTGGTCGATGATGACCCGCATATTCGCGAAATTATTTGTTTTGCCCTGGCCAAGGCCGGATACGAAACCCTGATTGCCGGGGACGGTGCCGCGGCGCTGGAGCTGTTTGCGGCATCCCCGACCGGGCTTATCGTCTTGGATATCGGCCTGCCGGAAATGGACGGGCTTGAGGTCTGTCGGCAACTGCGCAAGACCAGCGAGGTGCCAATCCTGTTTCTTTCGGCCCGCGACGAGGAGATCGACCGAGTGCTGGGCCTGGAAATCGGGGGCGATGACTATGTGGTCAAACCGTTTAGCCCTCGCGAACTCGTGGCGAGGGTCAACGCCATCTTAAAGCGGTCGCGCCCAAAGCCGCTCCCTGTCGGGGTAGGGCGTTTTTCCCACGGCGGCCTGGAGCTTGACGCGCCAGGCCATGTCACGCTGTTTGCCAACGTTTTGGTCGAGTTGACGGCCATTGAGTTCGCCATTCTCAAAACATTGCTGGCCAGGCCCAGCCAGGTGCTCACCCGCGAGCAAATCCTTGATGCGGCCTACCCAGGGGCCTGTCAGGTGGCGGATCGCACCATCGACAGCCATATCCGCAATATCCGGGCCAAATTGGCCGAGGCCGGCTGCGCCCATGCGGTGGAGACTGTCCACGGGGTCGGCTTCAAGCTTGGTCCCTGCGAGAAGGCTACGTGAACCCGAGTCAAGGCCTAGGTATTCCCCAGGTCCGGCCCAAATGGCGTCCTCGGCTCGGGCTTTGCGTGGCCCTGATGCTTTTAAGCGTCCTCATGTTGCCGCTTATGGGCCTCTTTTTTTTCCGAATTTATGAAAATCAGCTCATCCACCAGACCGAAGCGGAACTGATCGGGCAAAGTGCGGTGCTGGCCGCGCGTTTGGGCCGACAGATCGAGGCTTTGCCGATACCGGACGAACTGTTGGGCCCCTGGGTTGCGCCAAGCCCGCCAGGGCTGGAATTTGATCCGCGCCGGCCGATTCTGCCCCGGCTTGATCTTGCCGGCGACGCCCTGGGCCCCAGGCGTCCCGAGGCGCAACCGCCGGCTGTGCCGCCTTCGCCGCTTTACCTGGCCCTTGGCGAAGAGCTGGCCCCGGAACTGGTCGAGACGCAAAAGATCACTTTGGCCGGTTTTCGCGTGCTCGATCCCCAGGGCGTGGTGATTGCCGGCCGCGAAGAAATTGGTCTTTCGCTGGCGGCGTGCGAGGAGGTCAAGGCGGCCTTACAAGGCACGTTTCAAAGTGTTTTGCGGCTGCGGGTCTCCAAGCATGAACCGCCACCGCTGTATTCGTTGAGCCGGGGAAGTCGGGTGCGCGTTTTTACCGCCATGCCGGTTGTGGTTCGCAACCACGTGGCTGGCGTCATATACGCCTCGCGCACACCCTCCAACGTGCTGCAACATCTTTATATCGAACGCACCAAAGTCGGGTTGGCCACGCTGTGCATGCTGGCCCTCACCTTGGTTATCGGCTTGCTGTTCCACCGCACCCTGACTGGTCCCATCCGCGAGTTGGTGGTCCGCACCCGGGCCATTGCCAAGGGAGACCGGCAGGCTATCCAGCCGTTATCCCGCCATGGCACCCAGGAAATAGCCGCCTTGACCCAGGGGTTTCTCGATATGGCCGGCAGTCTGGCCGCGCGCTCGGATTTTATGGCCACGTTTGCGGCCCATGTTTCCCACGAATTGAAATCGCCTTTGACTGCGATCAAGGGGGCGGCGGAACTCTTGCGCGACGACCTGGACGCCGGGCCGGATGCTATGGATGACGCGGCCAAAAGGCGCTTTCTCGATAACATCATCACCGACACGCAGCAGCTTGCCGCCATCGTCAACCGTTTGCGCGAACTCGCCCAAGCCGAAACCCAGCCCACCGCAGGCTGCACGAGCCTTACGCAGGTGAGCGCCGCTTTGCGCGCCGGCTTTCCCGGGCTGCGTTTTGTTCTCCACGGCGACACGGAGCAACTGTTGGCCATTTCGGCCGAAAACCTCCGTATTGTGCTGGCGCATCTGGCGGATAACGCCGTGCGGCATGGCGCGGACGAACTTGTTCTCAGTGTGGAGGACAAAGGCGACTGGGCCTGGGTGGAGCACGCTTTCAAGCCGCCGGACGGACAAGCTCTGCGCGCAAAAAACCAAGGCGACGCTGTGTTGCTGACCGTACGCGACAATGGTCGGGGGATTTCCCCCAACAACCGTGACAAGATTTTCAACAATTTTTTCACCACCCGGCGGACCCAGGGTGGCACGGGCATGGGACTTTCCATTGTCCGCGCCATGCTGGCGGCGCATGGCGGGTCGATTGAACTGCTGGAAAGCGCTTTGGGAGCGGTCTTTGCCCTGCGGATTCCTGGTGGTCATTCGTAAGGACGCGCGCAGACGTCAGCGGGGCAGGGAGTGGGGCTGGGGCGGCGCGTCAGGATAACGCGCGGTTAAAAAAAACGGGCCAAGACTATAAGTCCTGGCCCGTTTGTCTATCGTTTCAGCGCCCGGCAGACGAACTACCGGATTGTGTTGCGGCGTAATTGGAGCCGCAACGC
This sequence comes from Solidesulfovibrio aerotolerans, assembly GCF_009856865.1. Lineage (GTDB taxonomy): Bacteria > Desulfobacterota > Desulfovibrionia > Desulfovibrionales > Desulfovibrionaceae > Solidesulfovibrio > Solidesulfovibrio aerotolerans. Next base: position 57,793 of record NZ_WVUD01000015.1, read on the forward strand.
AGCAGACTACCAGCGACCGCCGCCGCCACCGTAGCCGCCACGACCGCCACCGCCGCCGCCGCCGGAGCGGGGCTTGTCCTGGGCCTCGTTGACCTTCAGGGTACGACCGCCGAGTTCCTTGCCGTCCAGATTCTGGATGGCGGCGGCGGCGCCCGCATCGTCCATTTCGACGAAACCGAATCCGCGCAGGCGTCCGGTCTCACGGTCCGTGATGAGATTGACGCTCAACACTTCGCCGTAGGCGGAAAAATGGTCACGGATATCGTTTTCGGTGGAAGAGAAGGACAAGTTACCGACATACAGTTTCTTCGACATGGCTAGGCTATGACTCCGGTATTTGGCATGGGCTGATTTCGTCTATGGGCTCGGTCTGGCTCGAAAATTCCAATGGGCGAATGTCATCATGCACGTTGATGGAATGAGGTATACTAACCGGACATGGAAATTGCGCAACCCAAAATATTCGTCAGACCAAAATTTAATTTTTCTTTTAAATCTTTATAAAACAGTATGATGGCGACTTTGCTCGGAGAAGGGCGGGGGAAGAAAGAAAAAATTTTTTTCTTGCGTTTGCAAAGGCAATCACAGCGGCCCGTGCCCCGGCCCGCGGGCAGGTGGCGAGTGCGGGGAGCCGTGTTGTCTGCAAATTGTCATAATATGGCGGAACTAATAGTTTTGTTGTGCAAGCAACCAAATCTGTCCCGTTTGGACTGCGGGGAGGCGGGCCGGGCCGAAAAGGAAATGCGCGGCAGCCTGCAGCACCCGCCGGGGCCCAGGAGCCGGTTTCGCCCGTGGGCGTCGCTGCCGCACCCGGCAACGTGCGCGCCGGCAGCGGGCATGTCCCGCTTTATGCTGCGGGCAAATGGTGCCGTCGGCCGAACGCGCCTCGGCGGCGGGCAGGGCATCCGGCAACACGCTCAAAACGAGCTGCATCGGCGAGGTCGGCCAAGCGCGCGCCGGCCAAGCTACACTTTGCGGATATCGAGTTCCCGCACGAGGTGGCGCAGGGTGCGGGGGCTGATGTCCAGGCGCGCCGCCGTTTGGGTCCGGTCGCCGCCGCAGGCGGCAAAGGCCCGCAGGATGGCTTGGGTCTTGGCCTGGCGCACCGCCTCGTCCAGAGTCACGGCCGTGTCCGGCTCAGGGCTGCGTGGCGTGATCTCGCCGCCAAGGCGCATGTCCTCGGGCAGATCGCCGGCATCGATGGGGCCTTCGCGGCTTAAAAGGGCCAGCCGTTCGATGAGGTTTTTAAGCTCGCGCACATTGCCCGGCCAGTCGTGCCCCGTCAGCTCGGTCAGCGCCGCCTTGGTGAAGCGCAGCCCCGGCTTGTGGTAGCGCTGGCGGTAGATCGACAGAAAATACTCAGCCAGAAAAACGATATCGCCGCTGCGCTGGCGCAAAGGCGGCAGGACCAGTGGCACGACGTTTAAGCGGTAATAGAGGTCGGCCCGAAACGCCCCCTGGCGCACCATCTCCGGCAGCGTCCGGTTGGTGGCGGCCACGATGCGGGCCGCAAAGCGGATGGGGCGTTCCCCGCCCAGGCGGCGAAACGACCGCTCCTCCAGGACGCGCAAAAAATCCACCTGATTAATCGCCGGGATTTCCCCCACCTCGTCCAGAAACAGCGTTCCGTCGCCAGCCATTTCAAAGATGCCGCGCTGGGCCTTGGACGCGCCGGTAAAGGCTCCGGCCTCGTGGCCGAAGAACTTGTCGGCAAACAATTCTCCCTTGAGCACGCCGCAGTTGACCGGGACAAAGGGTTTCTTGCGCCGCCGGCTGAGGTTGTGGATGCACTGGGCCAGCAGTTCCTTGCCGGTGCCGGTTTCGCCGGAAATGAGCACGCAAGCGTCAGATGGGGCGATCTGGGTAGCCAGGTCGTAAACGGCCTGCATCTCAGCGGAACAAAAGAGGAATTCAGCCTCCGGCGGGGCCTGTCCGGCGGTGACGGGGTCGTCGGCGTCCAGCGGCAAATATTTGCCGCAAAGCAATATGCTGGAATCACTCATCTTATACTTTCCCTGCCGGCCACGCCGCACACGGCAAAACGGATTCGTCCAGGCAATCATGCGCTCTAAGCCGAAAAATGACAACGGCAAAAAATTGCCGACGTGCGGCGAAACTTTGCCGTTTTACCAGGGGCTGAAAGTGCTAACATGCTTTATTTACAGTTAATTCAAAAAGGCACAATCCTTGATAAGAGGGGGGTCAGAAGGGACGGTTCGCCTGCGGATACAGCGAGCCCCTGTTTCGACCCGAGCCGCCGGCCGGGCCGGACGCCCACCCACCACACCATTTCGGAAAAGGAGAACGAGAGGATCATGAAGCGGCAAATTTTACTCAAAGCGGGCCTGCCGGTCCTCGCGGCTGCCCTGCTGATTGCGGTCTTCGCCATGGCGGCCCAGAACGATGCGGCCGTGACCCAGGCCCTCGATCAGGCCGGTGTCACCGGCCCCTGGTGGATGTGGCCCCTAATTCTGCTGTTTTTCTGTTTCATCCTCGGCATCATCGCGGTGCTGGCCGGTGTCGGCGGCGGCGTGCTCTACGTGCCACTCGTCAGCGGCTTTTTCCCCTTCCACCTCGACTTCGTGCGCGGCGCGGGCCTGATGGTTGCCTTGGCTGGCGCTTTGGCCGCTGGTCCGGGTCTGCTCAAGCGCAACCTGGCCTCATTGCGCCTGGCTTTGCCTGTGGCCCTTATCGCCTCGTCCTGCGCCATTGTCGGTGCCTTGATCGGTCTGGCCCTGCCCACCAACGTGGTCCAGATCGCTCTGGGTGCCACCATCCTTTTTATCGCCCTCCTGATCCTCAAGTCGAAAAACGTGGCCGTGCCCGAGGTCAAAAATCCCGATGCCCTGGGCATTGCGCTGGGCATGAACGGCGTCTACCACGACGCCTCCTCGGGCCAGGACTATGCCTGGAAGACCCACCGCACCCTGCCCGGTCTGCTCATGTTTATCATCATCGGCGTCATGGCCGGCATGTTCGGCCTGGGCGCTGGCTGGGCCAACGTCCCGGTCTTAAACCTCATGATGGGCGTGCCGCTCAAAGTTGCCGTGGGCACGTCGAAGTTCCTGCTCTCGATCACCGACACCTCGGCCGCCTGGATCTATTTGAACCAGGGCTGCGTCATTCCGCTTATGGCCATTCCGTCCATCGTGGGCCTTATGTTCGGTTCCTTTGTGGGCGTGCGGCTGTTGGCCAAGGCCAAGCCGAAGTTTATCCGTTACATGGTCATTGGCGTCTTGCTGTTTGCCGGAGCCAAAGCGCTGCTTAAGGGCCTGGGCATCGGCTGAGCCGCATTTGCCCCCAACCACGATACCACACTCTACGGAGACTTTCATGAGCACCGATACCACACAGACCCCGGCTGAACAGGTTGTTTATTCCAACATGCTCTTCTACGGCTGCTGGGGCTCCCTGGGCCTTATGGCCGTGACCTATCTGCTGTATATCTCGGGTCTGGTCACCCCCCACGTGCCGCTGGATACCGTGACCCAACTCTGGTCCCAGCCGGTCAAGGTCTATCTGGAAAAGGGCAACGTCCCCACGGGCTGGGGCTGGCTCAAACTCATCGGCCAGGGCGATTTCCTCAATTTCACCGGCGTGGTGCTTTTATCGGGCATGACCATCCTGTGCTATCTGCCGCTGATCGGCGCCTATATGAAAAAGAAGGAGCCGATTTTCGCTACCATCGCCGTGCTGGAAATCCTGGTGCTCGCCTTTGCCGCTTCCGGCATTGTCGGTGGCGGGGGACACTAGGCCGGGCGGCCCTGCTTCCCTGTCGTCGGCGGTTCGCGTAATGCATGGATATCGCGTCAAGCGAAACGCCGCAGGCATGGAGGAGTGATGGCAACAGCAACGAATGAGGCGGATTGGTTTGCCGAAGGTGGCGTGGATTTGCCCGGGTTTTTTGACGCCATGCCCCTGGGGGCGGCGATCTACGACACCCTCGGGCGGGTCGTGCACCTCAATGCCTCGTTGCGACGGTTGACCGGTTTCCGACTGGACGAGGCCCGGGGACTGCCCTGTCGGCACGTCCTGCGCACAGCGCTGTGCGGCCGCGACTGCCCCCACCTGCGCGGGGGGGGCTGCGAGCAGTCCCTGGAAACCGACATCGTCAATCGGGGCAGGCGAAAGATACCGGTGCGTTTAAGCACCCGGTGTCTGCGCAACCGGGATGGCGAGCTTTTGTACCGCGTGGACTTTGTGGAAGAGCTGGACCAGCGGGAGACCGACGGCATGTTGACGAAAAAGTCCGGCCTGGGGGCGCTGATCGGCAAGAGCGCGGTGATGGAAGGCATCCTCTCGGTGCTGCCGGAGTGTGCCCGGTCCGAACGCCCGGTGCTGCTGGTCGGGGAGACCGGCACGGGCAAGGATCTCATCGCCGAACTTGTCCATGAAAGCTCCTTGCGCGCCAAACGCCCGTTTTTGCGCATGAATCTCGGTTTCCTGCCCGCGAATCTGCTCGAAGCCGAGCTTTTCGGCCGCGTGGCCGAGGAAGGCTCGGGCCTGGAGGAGATTCGCGGTCGTTTCCAGGAGGCGACCGGCGGCAGCATGTTCTTCCCGGAACTCTCCGACGCGCCCCTGTCCCTGCAGCAGCGCCTGGCCGCCTTTCTCGATACCGGAACCATCTGTCCGCTGGGCGAAAAAACGCCCCAGCCGGTGGATGTCCGGCTGTTGTTTGCCACCCAGCGCAATCCCGAGGAACTGGCGGCCAAGGGCCTGCTTGACCCGGAATTTTACAAGCACTTAAGCGTCCTGCGCCTCGATCTGCCGCCGCTGCGGCAGCGCGGCGAGGATCTGCCCTTTTTGCTGGCCTACTTTGCCGAACGCTTTGCCGAGCGCTTTAAAAAAAGCGTGAAAGGCTTTTCCCCGGAAGCCATGAGCGTGCTGGCCGAATATCCCTATCCGGGCAATGTGCGCGAGCTGCGAAACATTGTCGAATACGCGGTCATGACCTCCAAGACGCCGCTGATTGTCCCGGCCAACCTGCCGGTCTACGTGCCGGTGCGCCCGGCTGGGGCTGCAGAGGAAGTGCCCAGTCTGGGGGCAATAGCGGATGCGCCCAAACCCAAGGCGGCCAAGGCCAAAAAAGAGCCGGCCGGCAAGAGGAGCGGGACATGAGCGGACATCGGGTATTGATTGCCCTTCGCGGCAACGAGGTGGCCTGGCGTTTCGATAAAACGGCCGAGGCCCTGGTCTGTGCCATTGACGATGACGGGACGGTGACGTCGCAATCCGAAATCATCTTCGCCTGCTACTCGGCCGAGGATCTGTGTGAATACGTGCTGGCCCACAACATCGACACCGTTGTGGCCGGCGGTATGGAAGAAGAGTATTATCATTACCTGCGCTGGAAGCGGGTGGACGTCATTGACAACGTGGCCGGCGAACTCGGCCCGGTGCTGGAGCGTCTGGCCGGGGGGCGGCTCAGTTCCGGGGACATCCTGTTTCCCCAAGGCGAGGGCTGATCATGTTTCGCAAAGTTTTCAGCCGCCATCTGGAAGGCCTCAGTTCCTCCGACGTGGTTGTAACCCCCCGGATCTATCGGTCGCTGCGGCGAAAGATCACGGCGCTCATGCTTATAACCGCCACGCTGCCTTTGGCCATCATGGCGGCGCTTAACTATTACGAATACCAAAAAGCCCTGTCCCGCGAGATCCAGAATCCTTTGCGGGTCATCGTGAACAAGGCCAAAAATTCCTTTGAGCTTTTTTTGGCCGAGCGCACCTCGGCCGTGGGCTTTATCGCCCAGGCCTATACGTTCAAGGAACTGGCGGATGATAAGGATCTGGCCAGAATTTTAAAGATTTTACAGACTGAATACGTCGGTTTCGTCGATATCGGCCTGATTAACGACAAGGGCGAGCTGGTCAACTATGTCGGCCCCTATGCCCTAAAAGGCCACAATTACGCCGAGCAGACCTGGTTTAACGAGGTCCGGGTCAAGGGCCGCTATATTTCCGACGTGTTCATGGGCTTTCGCAAATTTCCCCACGTCGTGGTGGCCGTGCGCCACACCCTGGACTCGGGCGAGCCGTTTATCGTGCGGGCAACGCTTGACACGCACCAGTTCGACAAGATCATCGTGGCCATGGGGCTGGAACCCGGGTCCGACGCGTTGCTGCTCAACCGGGCCGGCATCCTCCAGACCAGTTCCCAGCGTTTCGGCAAGGTGCTCGACACCTTTTCCCTGCCCATGCCGCCGCCGACCTTCGAGGCCACCGTGCTGCAACAGCAGGACGCCGAAGGGGAAGACATCTTTTTAGCCTATACCTATTTCCCGGAAAGCGACTTTGTGCTGGCGGCGATCAAGCCCAAGGCGCAAATGCTGCGCACCTGGTACACGGTACGCGGCGATCTGGTCTTTATCTTCTGCGCCGGGGTGCTGGCCGTCTTTGTGGCCTCCTACAAAATCACCGACTTGCTCTTGCGGCGCATGCGCGAGGCCGAGGAACAACGGGAGCTGGCCTTGCGCCAGGTGGAGCACGCCCAGAAGCTCTCCTCCATCGGCCGTCTGGCCGCCGGCGTCGCCCACGAGATCAACAACCCGCTGGCGGTCATTAACGAAAAGACCGGCCTTATGCGCGACCTGATCGATCTGCGCGAGGATTTTCCCGACAAGGAGCGTTACTTACAGCTCATCGACTCAGTGCTCAAAACCGTCATTCGCTGCCGTGACATCACCCGGCGCATGCTTGGCTTTGCCCGCCGCCTGGACGTCAGCCTGGAAGAGCTTGATTTAAACGACGTTCTTCAGGAAACCAGCGGCTTTTTGACCCAGGAGGCCTTGCACCGAAAGATTGAGCTCAGCCTCACCCTCGATGCCAACGCGCCGCGCATCGTTTCCGACCGGGGGCAGCTCCAGCAGGTGTTCCTCAATATCTTAAACAACGCCTTGGCCGCCGTGCCCGACGCCGGCCGCATCGATGTCTGCACCCGCGGCGACGGCGAGGGCGTGTGCGTGGAAGTCCGGGACAACGGCTGCGGCATGAGCAAGGACACCCTGACCTGCATCTTCGAGCCTTTTTTCACCACCAAAAAGACCAAGGGCACCGGCCTTGGGCTGTCCATCACCTACGGCATCGTCAAGCGCTTGGGCGGTGAGATCAGCGTGGAAAGCGAAGTGGACAAGGGCACGGTCTTTACCCTGTGCTTCCCCAAACATCCGAAACACGAGGCCTAGCAGCGATGCGCATACACGATGTCAATATTCTGCTTGTGGACGATGAGAAGGAATTCACCGCCACCCTGGCCGAACGCATGGCGCTGCGGGGACTGCGGGTGCGCTGCGCCTATTCCGGCGAGGAGGCGCTTAAACAGATCGCCACCGAAAAACCGGACGTGGTGATTATGGACGTCATGATGCCGGGGCTTAAGGGCCTGGACATCCTGCGCCACTTAAAGGCCACCAATCCTGAAATCCAGGTCATTTTGCTGACCGGTCAGGCCGGCACCCGCGACGGCATGGAAGGCATGAAGCTCGGGGCCTTTGACTATCTGCTCAAGCCCCTGGAGCTCGACGCCCTGTTGGCCAAAATCGCCGAAGCGGCTGCCATCGGAGGAAAGGCCCAATGATTGATGTGTCGGCCACGGACGGCGACGGACGGTTTTTAGGTGTTGTGACGGCTGCGGCCTGCCACGATCTTATGAACGTCTACGCCACTTTTACCCAGGCCTTCGGGCTTATGGAAGACTGTCTGGCCGCTGATTCGCGTACGCGTCTCAAAAGTCTGGGTTTTAAAGGCGGCTTTGAGCACAAGGAGCGGTTTCAGGAACTGCTTAAAATGCTGCGCGGCCAACTGGCCCGGGCCGTGGGACTGACCGATGCCCTGGCCCTGGCCGCCCACAGCCTGGAGCGTGGCGGCCGGCCCGCCTCGCCGCCCGAGGCCATCGCCGCCATGCTGCTCTTGTGCGAACGACTGCTCAAGCGCCGAAAGCTCACCGTGACCCTCGATACGGCTTCCTGCGCTGCGGATCAGTCCTGGCCGGTTTTGCGCCAGGTTGATTACCTCGGGCCGCTTACGGAGACGCTGCTGGCCTGCCTGCCCCATGTGCCCATGGGCAGCGAGCTGCGGCTGTCCTGCCAGGCCGATGCCGGTAGTCTGCGTCTGGTGCTCGGCCGGCCGGACGGCGGGTTTGCCCCCGAGGCCCGGGCCGCCTGCCAGGACGTTCTCGACGCCGTGCCCGGAGCCACCCTGGTCTGCGGAGCGCCGGATGCGCCCCTGACCCTTATTTTTCAGGAACAGCCCACGTCAACACCGGCTTCGTGTCCGCCCGGCGCGGGCCAAGCCTCATAAGGAGACTGCCATGAAAAAGATCAAGCTGCTGCTGGTTGATGATGAGGAAAACTTCGTCAACACCCTGGCCGAGCGCCTGAAAATGCGCGATGTGCCGTCCAAGGTCGTCTATTCCGGCGAGGAAGCCCTGGAGGCCGTCAAGTCCGAAGTGCCCGATGTCGTGGTGCTCGATCTGCGCATGCCCGGCATCGACGGCATGGAAGTGCTGCGCAAGGTCCGCCAGACCAACCCCGATGTGCGCATCGTCATCCTCACCGGCCACGGCAACGAGGTCATCGAAGAGGAAGCCAAGAAGCTCGGGGCGTTCCACTACCACAAAAAGCCGGTGGAGATCGACGAACTGCTCGGCACCGTGAAAAAGGCCTACCGCGAGAAGCTCGAAGACGCCATGGTGGCCGCCACCTTTGCCCAGGCCGGGGCTTTTGACGAAGCCCATGAAATCCTGGACGAAGAGAAATAAGGGCAGAACCGCCCCACGTTGTGACGCGCAAGCCGCGTTCCAGTCCGATTTTGGAGCGGGGACTCCGAGGGAGACGGCGCATGCCGATATCCGTCCTGCTCGTTGACGACGAGCCACTTTACGCGGCGCTTCTGGCGCAGCGGCTTGAGAGCCGCGACTTCGCGGTGACCGTCGCTGCCGACGGGGACGAGGCGTTGCGTGCGGCGGCCTCGTCCCCGCCGGATCTGGTGCTGCTCGACGTCAATTTGCCGGGTCTAAGCGGGGTGGAGGTGCTGGCGGAGCTGAAAAAGACCGGCTTTGCCGGCGAGGCCCTCATGCTGACCGGGCAGGCCGGGGTAGAGACGGCGGTGGCCGGCATGAAGCTCGGTGCCGCCGACTACCTGTCCAAGAGCCTGGATTTTGAGGAGCTGGTGGAGGCGCTGACCCGCGCCTATGGCCGCAAGCTGCGTCGGGCCGAATCCGTGCGCCTGATCGAAGTCGAGCGTCTGGCCGCCCTTGGCCGGGTGGCCGAGGGCGCAGCCCATGAAATCAACAATCCGGTGACGGTCATGACCACCATGGCCGGCTGGATTGAGGATCTGTGCGACGATCTGCCCGAATCCGCCCACGAGACCACGGCCGAAATCCGCCAATCCGCCCGGCAGATCGCGGCCCAGGGCATCCGTATCAAGGCGGTGATGCTCAATCTGCTCAAGTGCGGCGGCCGCTTCGATCCGCGTCCCGCCGTCCTTTCCCCCCATGCGGCGGCGGCGGCGGTGCTGGCGGATCGGGCCGAACGCAGCCGGGAGCAGGGCATTGCCTGTGTGAATGCCGTCCCGTCGCAACTGGCCGTGCATTTTCCACCCGGGGCCTTTGAACTGATCTGCTCGGTGCTGGTGGACAACGCCCTGGACGCCATGGAAGACCGCTGCGGCCGGCTGGAGATTGCGGCCCAGGTCGCGGACGGGGCCTTTGTCCTGACCGTTGCCGACGACGGCCCGGGCATTGCCGCGTCTGTGGCTCCGCGCATCTTTGAGCCGTTTTTTTCCACCCGCGATTCCAACGCCCGCAGCGGCCTGGGGCTGGCTGCGGCGCGCGGCGTGGCCCGGGGCCTTGGCGGCGACATTGCCTACGAACTGCGCCCGGGCGGCGGCAGTCTGTTTACGGCCCGTTTCCCCGGTTTCTGACGGCCAAGCCCCTGTTCGTGGGGACCGTGCCGCGTTGGCTTTCAAACGCCGTGCGGGCCACCTTGCAGGTGAGCCCCCCGGGTCTCCTACGCGGCGAGGGTGGAGAGACGCTCTTTTTATCCTGCACAAACGCCCCGTTATCGGTCCCGGGTCCAGCCTGCCGGCCTGGACCAGCCTCGCTTTATTCCACAACCACGCCACTTTCCGGCAATGTTTTCCACATTCAGTGGAAATCATTGCCAACCCGGCCCAGGGCAAGATGGGCTAAGCGACAGCATAACAGGCTTTTTGAGCAGGAGAACGCACTTTTTCACAAAGGCACGGCATCTGCAACCAGACAGGCGGTTCTCCAATCCCCAGCACCTGGATGCCCATGCGCACCGTCACACCCCGTCGCAGCTTGGCTGCGTTCGTTCTTTTGCTTGCCACCCTGTTCGTAACCACCGCTGCCGGAAGCGCCATGGCCGCGACCTATGCCGACCCCATTGCCGCCTGGGACAAGGCCGGACTGCGCCAGACTCCGCCCACCCCGGTCCAGACCGTGTCGGTGCGCGACTACGGGGCCGTGGGCGATGGCGTTCGCGACGACACTACCGCCTTTCAACGTGCCCTGGCCGCCCTGGCCAGCCCGGGGATTCTGTCCATTCCCCAAGGCAGCTACCGCATCACCGCCTCCCTGGAAATGACCAGCGGCAAGGTGCTGCGCGGCGAGGGCAGCAGCACGTCCAAGCTCATCTTTAATTTAAACGGCTCCTCCGACCCCTGCATCGATTTCACCACGTATAATTCCAAAAGCTGGTCGAACCTGTCCCAGAGCGCCGTGGCCGGTGCCAGCAGCATCACGGTGGCCAGCGCCACCAACTTCAAGGTTGGCGACATGGTGGAGATCGAGCAGCAAAACGACCCGGCCACGATGTACACCGATCCGGAATGGAACCAGGACTGGGCCCAGAGCGTGGTGGGGCAGTTCGTCAAAGTCACGGCCAAGTCCGGCTCCACCCTGACGCTGGATCGGCCGCTGCGCACTGATTTCAAGACCGCCCTGACCGCGCGGGCGCGGGTCTATTCTCTGGGCCACGATGTGGGCATTGAAGATTTGAACCTGACTCGCGAGGACAGCGGCGGGGCGGTCGGTGGCGACATCATTCATTTTAAGTACGCGCTCAACTGCTGGGTGCGCCGGGTGGAAAGCACCTGGACGGTGGGTTCCCACATCTACGCCGAATCCTCGGCCTCCATTGAGGTTTCCGATTCCACCTTCAAGTACTCCCATGACTACGGCGACGGCGGACGAGGCTACGGCGTAAGCCTGGGACGCCACGTTTCGGACTGCCTTATCCAGAACAACGTCTTTGATACCCTGCGTCATGCCATGGTCGTGAGCCAAGGTGCCAACGGCAACGTCTACGCCTACAACTACTCCGGCAAAACGGTCTGCGAATCCACCGAGTGGACGGCCTGCGACATCTCGGTGCACGGCCACTATCCCTTCCGCAATTTGTTCGAGGGCAACATCGTCCAGGAAATCGACATCACCGACTACTGGGGACCGGCCGGGCCGGGCAACGTGCTGCTGCGAAACATCGTGGAACAGGAAGGCATCGAGATCATGGACGCCTCCCATGGCCAGATTGTCCTTGGCAACGTGATCCTGGCCGGCGGACCGCTCACCGTGGCCTCGGGCATCACCGGAACCGTGCTGGACGGCAATGCCATCCTGCCCGCCCTGGCCGCCGACGCCGACAACTGCCCCGTGACCGACGTCCCGGCCAGCCTCTACCTGGCCGACGCGCCGACATTTTATTGCAGTTGCACCTGGCCGATGCTGGCCGATGGCCAGTTGGTCAATCCGGCCGCACAGCGCGCCCTGGGCATTCCAACCTTGCCGACGCCGACACCGACGCCGACGCCCACGCCCGCCGGGGTCGCGGGCACCCTGGCCGCGATCAACGGGCTGCTGTTGCCGTAACAGCGTAACCGTCAAAAGTGGTCGTTTTCGAGGTCTGCCCAGACGCTAAAGGCCTCGTACTCCGGCAAGAGCAGGGCCTGCCCCTTCTTGTTGCTCCTCTCAGTCACCGTGTAGACCCGTCGGACAGCTCCGCTTTCTTCGCGGTCCCGGCGGGTGTAATCTCGTGTAGACGGTCTTGCCGTGCCTTTCGGCGTGTTTGCGGGGGTGGGTTTACCCTGTGCGCTGTGCGCGGGCAATTCCCCGGCAAGGGTTGCCAGGGCGCAAAAAGAGTCTTAGGTAGTTCGCTTAGCGTGCCTTTACGGGCACGCGCTTTACTGGTAGGACCAATACTGACAATACCTTTGAACCGGATGGGCTTTCATGCGTAGCGTTTGCAAGATGTTGGGGCTGCTTGCAGCCAGTTGGCTGGCGATCCATTGTTGCGCCGTCCCGGCCCAGGCGATCAGCCTGCCGGTGACGGGCGAAGTGAAAAACAGCGCCGAGACGTTTACCGGCACGGCCGTGGTGGCGCTAAGCGGCGACGGAAGCATTGATCTGCTGACCAGCCGGGGCGTGACCTGCCAGGGCGTTTTTGGCTATGTGACCCGCAAAGAAGGTCGGGGAACGGTCATGTGCCAGGACGGCCGCAAGGGCTATTTCCAGTTTGTCTCGGCGGGGTTCTCCGGCACCGGAGCCGGCAAGATCGATGACGAGAATTTCGAGTTTCGCATCGGCAATTAGCGCTTCGCCCAGGCGCCGGCCCTTTGTGCCGGCGACGGAAAATCCGGCTTCCTGACCGATGAGCGCTTCGCCCAGGTGCCAGACCCTTCGTAGGGCGTTGCGTTCGTAGTAGTCTGCTTCTCCAAGCAACAACACGCTGCCTTAAAAAATTATGACCCCCAAAAACAGCACTGTTTTTGGGGGTCACGATACGCGTTGAAGCGCTCAGAATGCACCGGGCGACCGCAGCCTGGGGAGCGGTCGCCCGATGGCGAACGACCGCTGCTTCCAACCGCAGCGCCCCAGGCGGGCGATGCGGCCCTGCTTAGTGCTTTTTAAGCGCTGCCAGCCGGTCACCCAGGGACTGTTGCGGTTCGGTGCCGGCCGCGTCCTTGAGGGCCTGGGCAATAATCGGGTCTTCCTCTTCCTTGGGCTGGGTCAAAAGCTTGGCTTTTTCCTGATGGACCTGGGCCTGCATCTCCAGCTCCTGGGCTCGGGCCGACATGGCGTCAAAGGCCGTGCCCATGGTGTCGGCCTGCTTTTTTATGCCGGAGAGCACCTTGGCCCGGTCTTCCTGCTCCTTGGCGCGCTCGGCCCGGATTTGCGCCATGTCCATGCGGCGTTTGGCCTCGGTTAAGCGGGAACGGGCCGTTTTCAGGCGTTCGGAGGCAGTTTTGACGGCGTTGTTGAGTTCTTCGTAAAAGACTTGCGCTTCCTTGGCCTCGGCCTCTTCGCGCTCCACTTCCGGCACCATCTTTTCCAAATCCGCCACCAGCCTGCCCAGGCTGGCTTCAATCTGGGCCTTTTGGTCGCCCTGGGTGACGTCCATCTGGGCCTGCAAACGCTCGGCGGCACTGACGCGCAGCGTGTAGGCCTTTTTGATGGCCTCGGCTTCCTGTTGTTCCTTGTCCCAGGCGGTCTTGGCCCCCACCATCTGGCGGGTGAGCTTGGTCAGGATGGCGTCGAGTTCGCCGATCTCGGCTTCCGAAGCGCTCTCCGGGTCAAACTCCACAATGAGTTTGAGAAACCCGGACTGGGCGTCTTCGGTCTTTTTCGCGACATATTGTTTGAGAAACGATAACATGCTTGGCTCCTTTTCTTATTTTCTGGTGTTGGCGCGACGACGGGTCAGCAGCAAAAACAGGACCGCGACAGCCACCCCCGCACCGAGTATCCACACCCACGACCCCAGTCCCGACGCCTTGGCGGCGTCTTCCCTGACCACGCGCTCGGCCGCCAGGGCCACTGACGGATCGACGCCGTCCAGGTTCTTGGGGTCCACGGGCACGCCGTCTTTGCGCATCTGGGCGATCTTGGCGTCCACATCGGCGAGCTGTTTTTTGAGATCCTCGTTGGAAGCGGCCAGCTTGTCGGCTTCCTGGCGAAAGGCCTGCACGCCGGGATCGCCCTGGTGGTTGTACAGAAAGCTCGGGCCGCTGGCCTGGCGCAGCATGAACCACAGAAACATGGCATCCCACAGGCCAAACGACGGGGCGCTGCGGTAGGCGTAGCCCGGTGCGCTCCAGCCCCGCCCGGCATAATAGTTGTCCCGGTTGTTGCTGTAATCCCGGTAGCTATCCCAGGTGCGCGTGGGTTGCGGCCCGGACGCGGCACCGCTGTCGCGCACCGGGTTGTCCGGCTTGGCGAACTTGCCCTTGTATTCGTTGTAGGCCTTGGTCGATGCTTCCTTTTGGACGGCCGTCTGGCCGGTTGTGGCAAAGGAAGACTTGGATCGGCCGCTGTCCGCGCCCGGGGCGGCGCTGGTCCCGGTGCTGTTGCTCCAGGCTCCGCCGGTAGCCGGCTTGGGCGTGGAACTTTGGGCTGGCGCGGCCTTGGGGGCGCTGTTGCCCCAGCCCGAGGGCGCTTTGCCGGAGCCTGGGTCCGAGGCCGGGGTGCTGCCGGGTTTGGCCGAACCGGGGGCGCTTGGGGCGGAGCTGTTCCCCCAGCCGGATGACGAGCTGCTGCTGGGTTTGGCCGGCGCGGCCGGGGCCGAGGGTGTTAAGGAATTACTCCAGCCGGAACTCTTGCCGCTGGACGACGACGAGGACTTGCCGCTGCTGGAAAAGGACGACGAGGATTTGCCGCCGCTGGAAGAGGACGACTTGCTGCTCTTGGCCTGGGCCGGCTGGCCGCCAAGGACCAGGGCCAGGGCCAGGAGAAGGAAGAAAACGCACCGGACGCTGCGGTTCATGCCGGGGCCTCCTTAATAGACCTTGACCCCGTAGGGTGTGAGATCAAGACCAATCCAGGCCCGCACCAGGGCCGCTTCAGGCTCCGTGTCGGCGCTGACCAGCATGTTCTCGTTTTCCTCCCCCACCGTGCGGGCATACAGGTGCATCTGGTGGGAAACCAGACGCGGCGGGGCTTTGGGATCGGTGAAAATCAGCTCGGCGGCCTCCACCGGTGGTGCATAGTCGCCGTCGCCCCATTGGCGCAGATAGGTCTGGCCGTTGGGGGCATTGAGATCCTTGCCGCCGATGAGTCCTCCGGCATCGAGCCACAGGCCCCAGTCCGCCGCACTGGCCGGGCGAATCTCCTGGAGCAGGTGAAAAAAGCTGATGTCGTTGAGCGCGCCGGCCGCATCCAAGTTGAACTGGAAGAGATAGGCGTTCTCGCCCTGTTTGGCATAAGCCCGGACCAAGGTCAGGCCGAACAGGGCCGTGGATGACAGGGCGTCTACCAGCAGTTCGCCCTGGGGCAGGGCAAGGGTCAGGCCCAGCCCTTCAAAGCGCAGGGCTTCGGCCACGTCCACGGCCAGGATGGCCCCGATGCGCAGATCGAGGGGAAAACGCGGGTAGTCGGGATGGTTGTCCGGTGCCGACCGTTTGCCAAAAAACATGTCCTAGCCTCGCAACAGAGTGGTTTAACGGGTTCAAACGCCGCACGACCCGGACGGTCCCTTCAGGTGGTCGAGCCTTGGGAGCGCAGGGAACCGAGGAACAGGCCCAGGCCGCCGAGCAGCAGGGTCAGGATGACGAGTAAATCAAACAGCGACATGCCGGCCAGGGAAAAGCGGATGGAGGCAATGACGCCGACGCATACGGCCAAAAGGCTGCCCAGAAACAGCAGCCAGCCAAGGATGGTGCGGGCGTTGTAGAAAATCATGACAAGGCCGAGGCACAGCGGAATAAGCGTCATACCGGTGGTCAGGCGGACCGGACCAAAGCTGTGGAGGGCATAGCCCAGGCTGAAGAAATGATAGACCCGAATGGAGTTTAAAAACAGGTAGCCGCCGGCAACCATCATGGCCAGCCCCAGAAAAAACCGCCCCAGCCCCCCAGGCGTGCCGCCTGCGCCGTTCACTGCCATACCGCCCATGTATAGAATCAGTTGTGCAAGGGCAAGGCCGATGGCGGGGCGGCCTGGATTCTAAACCAAGTTTCATCCAAAGCGCCCGGGTCGCCGGCACGGGGGGGCGCGGCTCGCAGATGCTGCCGGGGATGTCCCCCGGGCGAAGCCCGGCCGGTACGGCCGGCCTCGTCCGGGGTGTCCTGATGTCCTGGTGCTTATCCTTTGCCGTGTTCGTAAACGAAGCAGGCATCGGCAAAGGTGTAGGGATACTGCGGCCGGCGGTCGGCCACCCGGCCGAGTTTGGGGCGCAGATTGCCAAAGGCCCGGTAAAGCAGCGGGTAGGGCTGGCCGGCGAACCGGGTGAGGATATCGCCCCACATGCGCGGCGACTGGCGGATATATTCGGCCATGGCCTCGGTCAGGGCGGCCTCGGTCAGGGCCGGGACGGCGGTTGCCGGCTGGGGTACGGGCGGGGTCACCGAGGCCTTCATGAAGCTGAAGCGGTCGATGTCACCCACGATGGGGATGGTACAGTCAAAGCCGGCCTTGGGCGTGTGCACCGGCGGATGGTTGGTCTGGGCCAGGGGATCAAGCGGCAGAATGTTGAGGTCCGGGATGACCAGGGTGTCAACCTGGGGATTGTAGCGCCAGGCTTGGGCCCATTTGACCTGATCGTCGTCAAAGATGTCGATGTCCTCGTCAAAGACATAGGCCAGCTTGGGAAACCACTGGCGCGAACAGGTGAGCATCAGGGCCAGGGCCTGCTTGGCATCGCCGCCGCCGCGCACCTTGAGGCGGGCGTAGACGATGTTGTGGCTGCCGCCGTAGGGGGCGTGGACGTCAAGCACCTGGATGCCGGCGGTTTTAAGGGCCGTGTAGATGTCGGCCTCAATGGTGGGATCAAAAATCATCAGATCGGTACGGCCGGGATGCAGGCCGCCGATGGTGGCGTATTGGTAGATGCCGCCCTTGCGAAAGGTGATGCAGTCCACCACGAAGCGGCAGTTTTGGGGCAGCCCCGAACCGTAGGTGCCGGTGTATTCGCCGTAGGGGCCTTCGTCGTACACCCAGCCTTCAGACGTCATCATGCGGCCTTCGATGACGATTTCGGCATTGGCCGGAACGGTCAAGTCGTTGGTCTCGCATTTGACCACCTGGGCCGGCTGGCCATAAAATCCGCCAAGCACGTCCCAGTCGTCCACGCCCTCAAAGGAGTACATGGAGGCCACCTTGTCCAAGGTCGGCCCGCCGACCACCACGGCAACCGGCATGTCCAGGCCGCGCTCCTGGTATTTTTTTGCCTGGATGCGGCCGTTGTGGGAATCGTTTCGCATGTCCACATTGGTTTCGTTTTTCGACCGGTACATGAAGCGGTAGATGCCCCAGTTGATAAGGCCCGTCTCCGGGTCGCGCGAAACCACGTTGGTGTCCTGGATAAAGGCGTGGCCGTCGTAGGGATGGTAGAGAAACAGCGGGAAGCGGGTCAGATCGACGTCGTCACCTTTGAGAATGACTTCCTTGCAGGGGGCGGTGTCCACCAGCACGGGTTTTTCCCGGCGGATGGTAAGCCCGGCGATGGCCTTGCCCAGATCGCGGGGATTGCAGTCAAGCGCATGGGCGTACTGTTCCCGGGTGCAATAGGCCCCGGCCAGAAATTGAAAGTCGCAGTCCTTGACCTTTTCCACCAACACGGCCTTGTCCGAATAGGACTCCATGAGGGCGGGCAGTTCGTCCACGCGCTTTTCATCCGTTATGCGGACAAGCTGGCCGATGGCTTCAAGCTCGGCGACAAACCGGGACAAGCTTTGCTGGGGCTTTGGCATGGCAGACTCCGTTGGGTTGGCGGGCAGGGCGGCGCGGGAGGAACGATTTTCAGTCCGGGTTTTCGCGCTCAGGCGGCCCGAGCGGTCGGCCGTCTCCCAGGCGCATAAGCCAGCGCGTGCCGAAACCGAGGGTGTTGTCGAGATAGCGGATGGCGGTTGGGCGCAACACATGAGCCGAAACCTTGCCCATGCGCCGGGCGGCCTCGCCCGGATCGGCCAGCAGGGCCTCGACAAAGGGGAACTTGGCGCAATAGGCGGCCATGGCCCGCGCCTTGGCCGCCAGACCGGTCACAGCGGCGGCCCGGCCTTCCAGTTGCAGGCCCCGGATGTCGCGCCAGGAGGCGGTCTCGGGTGAGACCGTCGCCGCGCAGGCCGGATTGGCGGCCAGCGTGCGGCCGTGCCGCGAATTGGGCGAGGACAGAAACACCAGATCAAAGCCGTCGGGCGCGAAATAGACCGTGGCGGCCCAGGGCACGCCGGAAAGGGAGGTGGCCAGCGTCATGGCCGTTGTCTCGGCCAAAAGCCGTCGTATGGCCGCTTCGACGGCCTCAGGCTCCATGGCCGTCCCAACGGCGGAACAACTCGTGGCTGATCTCGAACTGATCCAGCACCTTGCCAACCGTCTGGTCCACCACGTCCATAATGGTCTTGGGGGCATGGTAAAACGACGGGGCCGGCGGCAAAATGACGGCCCCCATCTCGGCCAGGGCCACCATGTGGCGCAGATGCCCGAGATGCAGCGGCGTCTCGCGCGGGACAACGACCAGCTTGCGCCGTTCTTTGAGCGTCACGTCGGCGGCCCTTGTGAGCAGGTTGTCGTTTAAGGACAGGGCGATCTGGGCCAGACTCTTCATGGAGCAGGGGATGACCACCATGCCGCACACGGGAAAGGAGCCGGACGAGATGGCCGCAGCCAGATTGCCATGCTCGTGGACCACGTCGGCCAGGGCGCGTACGTCGTCCACGCTGTGTTTGGTTTCCAGGCCCAAGGTCACGGCCGCGCCGGAACTGATAATACAATGGGTTTCCACGTCCGGTATATGGCGCAGGACTTCGAGCAGCCGGATGCCGTAGACCACGCCGCTGGCACCGGAGATGCCGACAATCAGTCGCTTCATTTTTTCCCCTTTTGCCTCATACGCATCATAAACATTTCGCCCCTTTCAGCGGTCTTGGCCGCAGCCGGCCAGTGTGCCAGCCAACGTCCAAAACCCCTTGAAAAACTTTTCCCGGCGGGGGGTCCGGGGGCCTCAGGCCCCCGGCCGCCGGAGGCATCTTCTGCCTTTTCTTCTCTCTCTTCGTCTATTCGTCCGTGCCGAAGGCGTCTTTGATCGGGAAACCGTCGGGATATTCCACTTCGCCGGTCTGTTCATTGTAGCGCACAACGCCTTTATGGGAAACGCCGGCGGTAGGGCCGCCCACGGCGTCGGTGTCCACCAGCCGGGCGGTGCGGATGCCATTTAACAGCCAATCGCCGGCCACGGCGCGCTGCGCGCATTTGGTCCATTCATCGCACCAGTCGCCGAGGTTGTAGCCGAACCATTTCCAGCGCGGGGTGACCGGCGGCAGTCCGGCCTTGTCCCACAGCTCCCGGGCCTCTTCCATGATATCCTTGGTCGGCAGGGCCACCGGTGGCATGGGGTAGTGCATTGTGGCGTCGATCATGATCTTGGCTTCCCATTCCCGGTCGCGCAGTTTGGGGGCGTGGCCGTTGGCCTGATAGTCCTCGATTTTGACCGACTTCATGAGATCGGTGCGGTAGGCGATGGCCCACAGCACTTCCTCGACGTTGTTGGGATTGACATCCTCGTCCACGGCGACCGTGATTTTCCCCACCGAGCGCATAAAGGTGGTGGCACCATTGAGCGCCCGCCAGATTTCCGTGCGCGGGGTGTTTTTCTCCAGCACGATAACGGTCAGGCGCGAAACGCCGATCATGGGGCCGTGCAGGGCCACGTCTTTAACCTGTCGCACGTAGAGGGTGTTTTTGAGGTGATTGAGCATCACCGCGCTGTAGTTGAGCTGCTTTATAACGCCCGATTCCGACGGGGCCATCTGGGAGATCATGGAGGTGATGACAGCCTTTTTGCGCCGCGTTATGGCCGTGACCTCAACGGAGTGGTTGTATTCCTCAACGCTCATGTTGCCGTAGGATTCGCCAAAGGGCGCTTCCATTTCCAGCTTGGTGGGGTCAATCCAACCCTCAATAATGATCTGGGCGTCGGCCGGAGCCCACAAGGGCACGGTCTTGCAGCGCACCTTGCGGTAGGCCGCACCGGCCAGGCCGCCGGCAATGTCCAAATCGTTTAAATGCTCCGGGGTCTTCTGGGGTCCGATGACCTGCAGCATGGGCGGCGCGCCGACAATAAGGGCCACGGGCATTTTTTCGCCGCGCGCCTTGTATTTGACCCAGTTGTTGTGCGCCCCGCCGTTGGTCTGGATGAGCCACATGGCGGTCATGCGGTTGGAATCCTTGAGACTGCAGCGGTTCTGGCTGATGTTTTCGATGCCGGTGTCCGGGTCGTGGGTGATCCACAGGCCGGCCGAGAAGTACGGGGCGGTGTCCCAGCCCGGGGTGTTGTTGGGCACGGGCAGGGTGTCGAGGCCCTTGCCGGCCCCGCCCGTAAGGTCGTCGCCGGTGATGACCAGTTCGTGCACAGGGGCTTCCTCGGAGGGGATTTCCACGGCCGGGATGGGGTTTTCAAAGGCGTGGACCCATTTGGCAAAAATCTTTTGCGACAGGGCGGTGATGTCCTCGCCCGAATCGGTAATGCCCAGCGAAGCGGCGTAGATGGCCGGGGAACCGGCCGTGCCGCCCACCATAACGTCGCAGTCGCCGGTATAGGAGCGGCCTTTGCTGTCGGTGACGTGGGTAAACAAAAAGGCCCGTTTGGGGTTGTTGGCCACAACCGTGCCCACATCGCCCACATAGCCCCAGCGCACAAAGGGGTGCAGGTGGCGATCCTTGTTGATGGGATCGTTTATGGTCCACAGCAGGCCGGCTTTGTCGAGTTTGGCCAGATGATCGTTTAAGTCGTCGTAGGCTTTGGCGAATCCCTTTTGCATCGACGTGCTCCTTGGCTAGTTGGGGTGGAACGCAAGTGGTTGGAGTTTTAACCAACTGGTTGGTAAAATAACCTGTCGCAAAAAAAGGACAGGGGCCGGCCGACGCAGATCACGCAAGCCCCCGGCCTCAGGCCGGATCGAGGACGATGCCCCGGGCCGGGTCCTGGGGCTTGGCCGTGGTGCTTACGTGGGCGGCCGAGCGGCGGCCGTTGGCCAGCCAGTCGCCGGCGGTGGCGCGGGCGGCGCAGGCGTCCCATTCCGGGGACCAGTCGCCCAGACTATAGCCGCTCCAGGGTGATTCGGGAGTGAGCGCAGGCAGGCCAAGCTCCTCCCAGAGGGCGCGCGCCCGGTCCATGAATTCCTTTTTGGGCAGGGCCACGGGCGGCAGATCGCCCTTGGCCGTGGCGTCGATGAGCATGGTGGAATCAATCGCCCCGCCGGGCAGGGCAGGGCCGTGGCCTTTGCCGCGGTTGGGCACTACATGGGTGTCGGTCACGGGATTGGAGCGGTAGGCCATGGCCCACAGCACCTGATCGGTATTTTCCGGGTCGATATCCTCGTCGATGGCGATGCAGAACTTGCCGATGGCCGGCGTGAAGGAGGCCGTGCCTAAAAGCGCCCGCCAGACTTCGGTGTTGGGCGTGCCCTTGGCAATAACGATAAAGAGAAAGCGGCGCAGATTGGTCAGAGGCTCGTGCATGGAGACGCGGGTCACACCCTTGATATTCAGTGTATTGCGCAGATGGTTTAAATACAGCGGCTCGTAGGCGACCTTTTTGATCACACTCGATTCGCAGGGCGTGACCTGGGAGATGATGGAGGCGATGGTGTAGTTGGTGCGCCGGGTGATGGCGGTCACGGTCATGGAGAAGTTGTATTCCTCCAGGGCCATGTAGCCGTGGGATTCGCCGAACGGGCCTTCAGGCTCCAGGGAATCGGTGTCGATAAAGCCCTCGACAATGACTTGCGCCTGGGCCGGCACGAGGAGATCAACGGTCTTGCAGCGAACAACTTCGATGGGTGCCCCGGCCAAGCCGCCGGCCACGGTCAGTTCGTCGGTATCCAGGGGCAGCTTTTGCGGCCCGGTAAAGGCCACGATGGGCGGCGCGCCAAGAACCACGGCCACCGGCATCTTCTGGCCCAGCGCCTTGTATTTGCGCCAGTGCACCCCGCCGCCGGCCAGGGTGGCGCGCTCCATCATGACCACCACCCGGTTGGAGGCCTTGAGATTGCCCCGATACAGGCCCAGGTTCTGGATGCCGGAATCCGGGTCACGGGTGGCCCACAAGGCAGCGGTGAAATACGGGGCGGTGTCGTAGCCCGGGGTGGAGATGGGTATGGGCAGAGCGTCGAGGCCCTTGCCTTCGCCCAGGAGGTCGTCGCCGGTCAGTACGATTTCCTGGCAGGGCGCGGACGCGACTTCCTTGGGAGCGATGGGCGCGGCCATGGCGGCCAGCCAGGTTTCCCCGATATCGGCCTCGGGCTTGCCCATGCCCATGGCGTAGATGCGCGGTGTGGCGGCCAGCGCCCCGATGGCGACTTTGGCTCCGGGGTAGCTGCGGCCCTTGGCGTCGGTGACATTGGAAAACAGGAAGGCCTTGCGGCCACTCTCGGGGATGCCGCCCCGGTACTGCCAGCGCACCAGCGGATGCATTTCGCGATCTTTGTCGATGGGGCGCTCGATGACATGGAGCAGGCCGGCGGCGGCCAGTTTGTCCAGGTGGGCGTCGAGATCGTCGTAACCAGGGCTTTGCGGCGTCATGCGTCTTCTCCGGAACGGGCCAGGCGGCGTCTGGGGGTGGCCGGGCGTCCGGGGCGGACGACACGGCGGGCGCGGCTGCTTGGGGATATCTTAACACTAACCAGTTGGTTAGCGTCAAGACGGTCTGGGCGCGATCATGGAAATAGTGCGTAACTGTCACGGTGGGGCGAGGCGGATCGCCGGGGTGGAAACGGCCTAACGGTGTGGTCTGGCGGGGTGTATGGCGCTGTACTGGCGGCTGCAAAAAAACTTGACGGCACAAGTCGGGAACAGCCGGTGCCGCCTTTCGTCGCGTGGCCTCCAGGACGGATTTTCAAAAGACGCTGTCCGTGGGCAGCCGGAACAACGGTGGTTCCCGTCAAGGTTGCCCTGCGGCATTGTGCGCCCGACGGAAGTGCCTTCCCCGCTCGCACCCACCGTCGCGGCAACGCCGTTCCCCCTTAACCCTTTGCCTCCAGGTGGGATTCCAAAGGGCTCAGCCCTTTGGCCGCCGGAGGCCTCTTCTGCCTTCTTCTGTCTTCTTCTCGCTTCGTGCCGGTTCAGTCCTGCGGCGTTGCCAGCAAGGCGTTGATGACGACGTCTTCCAGAAACGCGGCCATATCGGTCAGGGTGGGCATGGGCGGTTGGGCGGCGTCGAGGGTTGCCGCGACCTGGCTTCGAAACGGGGCATTGATAGTATTGACCAGCAGCACGCCGGCCAGGGCGACCTGGAGCACGGCCGGGTTGATCTGGCGCAGGCGGCCCGAGGCCATGCCCTGTTCTGCGAACCGGGCGGTGACGCCGTGGATGCGGGCATAGATGGCGGCCAGTTCCGGGGTAATGTGCCGGGAGCCGCCGGCCAGTTCGTGGGCGATGGTGCGAGGGGCGTTGCTGTTGCGGCTAAATTCCTCGGCATGGATGCGCACGACCCCGCGAAGGCCTTCCACCGGGTCGGCGCAGTCGGCCAGTTCCCGCTCCAGGCGGTCGGCGAAATGGGAGAAATGGCGGGTGAGCACCACGTCGTAGAGTTTTTCCTTGCCGCCGATGTGGTAATAGATGGTGGCCTTGTTGACCCCGGCGACTGCGGCGATTTCGTCCATGCGCGTGCCGGCGTAGCAGTTCTCGGCAAAAAGGGCTTCGGCAGCGTCGAGGATGCGGCGCACGGTTTCGGACTCGTAGTCGATGCTCGTGCGGCGGCCATGGTCCAGGAGCGGGACTTTTTCGTGGGTCTCGGGATGCTTCAAAGGGGGGCCGTTTCCTTGGCCAGGTGTGGGGACACGCGACCTGTTGTGGACGGGGGATGATCTGGGGTTTCTTTTTTCCCGAAACATCGGCCGGGTCAAGTGGGGTTGGCCGGATCGATCCGGCAAGGGCAGGGCGGTCCTCCCGCCGGAAAGCATCGACAAGCGCGCACCGCTTGGCTATCTTCTCGCCGGACCACACTCTTTCCCCCTAAAGCGTTGTCTCCGTCTGACTTGCAGTCCGTAAACTCCGGCATATCGCTTGCCGCAGGCGGTTACGTCTTTTCCCGGCCCAAAAGCAGACAGCGCGCACCAACTGCTCGCAGAATGGAAACTTGGAACGTGAAAGTTTTTTTTATACGCTATAAGTCGTCTTCAACGATCTTTGCCTTTTTTCTCCTCCTCTGTAGCGGACTGCTGGCCGTTTCCCTCGATAAAATACAAAATGGCACGCCTCTTATAACAGAAATTGATTCCAGTAGTTATGCCACGTGTTCAGCCCTCCCTTGCGACCACCTGCTTGCGAAAATAAACAGTGCCAAACATCGCGATATCCGCCTTGATATATACCAGCCCTACGGAGCGGCCGTTCAGATCAAATGGAACGTGCAGCAGCTGGGCTTAAGCATTTTTGACGCCTATCCGACGCCTGAAAATACGCAGCTCACACGCGTATCGTATCTCTTTAAGTCTCTAGGCGGCAGCGGAGATGTGGAAATCGTCCTGCGCATGCTCAACAGCCATCCATTTTCTTATAGCAAAGCCGTCGTTTTTGCTGAGTCGCCTCTCGCCGTCTTTTCAGAGTACATGAAGGTCGCGCTTCCTGTCTTGCTTATATCGCTTCTTGCGCTTTTTTTTGTTCCCCATAAGGCCACTCCTTTTGTGGTCGTATTTTTTTTAATGTATTGTTGTTATGTAGTCTTTGCGCCTTCACCAAAATCCGGCCAAATGGGCGATAATCGGTTTTATCTTCCTGCCGCTTATGAACTGGTCCGTCATGGCCATTTGTCTCTGAATAATTATACGGGCAAAGATAGCACCCATCCTTTCACAATACTTCAAAAAAACAAAGATGACGACTTCTTGAATTATTATCCGGCCGCTGTTTCCATCGTCATTGCCCCCCTGGTCGCCTGGTCAGAAACCTGGCTTCCACCGGAAGAACGACTGGCCGACGCGCTCGCAAAAATCATTGCCGCCGCCAGCGTTGCGGTCTTTTTTCTTCTCTGCAGGCGCATTGGCTGCACCGCAGGCGGGAGTGCGCTTCTTTGCGGCGCGTTTGCCTTTGCCACCAGCCAATTTTCTATTCATGCCGGTGGATTGTATTCGCATACCATCACCACCTTTTTTGCCCTGGTTGCGCTCTGGATCCTGACGCTTCCCTCTTTGACGGCAATGCAGGCACTTTTGCTCGCTTTGCTCTCCGTTGTGGGAATGGCTTGCCGTCACGATTTTGCCTTCATCATTTTGGGCTGCTCCATCACGCTGCTGCTGCGTTCCAGGCACCTCCTGTTTCTGTATCTTGGAGCAATGGGTGCATTGCTTGTTCCGACGATCTATGGAGCCAACCTTCTCTACGGCCAATGGATACCGCCCTACATGCTCCACCATGGCCCACGAAATATCAGTGTTGCAAATCTCAAAGCTTTTGCCGGACTCCTGATCAGTCCCAATAGGGGACTCTTCATTTACAGTCCAATTCTCGCATTCGGGTATATTCGCGCCATCCTTGCCATTGCCAAACCTCGAAAGAGCACGCCCCTTGAACTCGGATTGGCCGCAACGACGCTTTCCTTTCTGGTGCTTCTTACCAGCTTTTCAATGTGGTGGGGGGGATGGTCCTATGGACCCCGTCTTTTCTGCAGTATCCTGGGCCCGCTCATGGTCCTTACCGCGATGCAGCTAAAAGACCTGGTCGAACGCCCTCGCGGGCGGGCGCTTATGGTGGCTCTCCTGACGCTTGTGCTGGTTTGGGGAGCCTTTGTTCATACCAAAGGGGCCTTGATTGGCGACGGATGGAACGGGTCGCCCAACAACATAGACCAGCACCCGGAACGCCTATGGGATGTCACTGATCTCCAGATATTCCGTGATATTAAGTGGTTGCCGATCCTGTTTAGGGAACGAATCTTAGACTTTATGCCAAGCTCCTAGCCGCTGCGGGAAAAGTGAAAGAGTGGCTGCTCCATCCCGCGGACACGATGCGACTGTTCCTTCTGCCGCCCTGCAGCCCGGAGTTGCATCCCGACGCACTCATGAACCAAGACATCAAGCGAACATCTTTCGCAAAGGAGTGCCTTGTGTCCGACAATCCTCTGGCCACAGCCGTTGGCAAGGCCCAGTGGCGTTTGCTGCCGTTTTTGATTCTCCTTTATATCGTGGCCTATCTTGACCGCATCAACGTCAGTTTTGCGGCGCTTGGCATGAACCAGGAACTGGGCCTGTCCCAGACCGCCTACGGATTCGGGGCCGGCATCTTTTTTGTGGGCTATGTCCTGTTTGAGGTGCCCAGCAACCTGATTCTGGCCAAGGTCGGGCCGCGCCTGTGGATCGCGCGCATCATGCTCAGCTGGGGCGTGGCCACCGTGGCGCTGGCCCTGGCCAGCGGGCCGGCCAGTTTCGCTGGCCTGCGGTTTCTCCTGGGGGTGGCCGAGGCCGGGTTTTTCCCGGGTATCATCCTCTATCTCACCTATTGGTTTCCCCTGGCCTATCGGGCCAGGACCGTGGCCCTTTTCATGACGGCCACACCGCTCGCCGGCCTGCTCGGCAGCCCGGTGTCCGGCTGGATCATGACCCTGCACGAGGTGCTGGGGCTTTCGGGCTGGCAATGGCTTTTTATTCTGGAAGGGATTCCCGCCGTGGTCCTTGGGCTGGTGGTTTATTGGCGGCTGCCCAACGGGCCGGCCGAGGCGGCCTGGCTTACGCCCGAAGAGAAGCAGGCCCTGGCCGAGGCCCTGGATGCGGAGAAAAACGCCATCGCCAGCCGGCATCTGTCCGGTTTGCGCCAGGGGTTGGTAAGCCCGGCCGTGTGGCTTGGCGGCTTTGTCTATTTCTGCATGGTGGTGGCCATGTACGGGCTGGTGATGTGGCTGCCCCAGGTCATTGCCGGGGTCATCGGAGCGGGCGAGGGGGGCGCGGCGGCCGGGACCATGCAGGTCAGCCTGCTGGTGATGATCGCCTACGCCTTTGCCATGGCGGGCATGGTGCTGATCGGGACCAGTTCCGACCGGCGTGGTGAGCGGCGCTGGCATATCCTGGGGTCGCTTGGGCTGTGTCTGCTGGGCATGCTGGTTCTGGCTTCCGGGGCCGGCGTGGTCTGGGTGGTGGCCGGGGCGTCGCTGGCGGCCATGGGTATCTGGGGGATGATCGCCCCGTTTTGGGGCATGGCCACGGCGGTGCTGACCGGTCAGGCGGCGGCGGCCGGCATTGCCCTCATTAATTCCCTGGGCAACCTGGGCGGTTTTGCCGGCCCGTATGTGATGGGGTTCGTCAAGGCCCAGACGGGCGATTTTACGGGGGCCTTTTTATGTATCGCCGTGCTTATGGTCCTGGCCGCCGTGCCGGTCTATCTGGCCCGGGAATAAGAGGAACCGACGTTGCCTTTTTGCAGCGCTCTGGTACTTTGGCAAGGCGGTAAAAGGCCGTTCCCCGTGACCCCAACCAACAAGGAGCCACCCATGCGTCTGCGTCCCACCCTTTTCTCCCTGGCCGTCCTGATTCTGGGTCTCGCCGCCACAGCCATGGCCCAGGACGAAGGCATTCCCAAACTGACCGGTACCTGGGAAGCTACCGGCTATCACATGCATGACCAGAAAAACGGCTTCAGCCACGCCAACGAGAAAGCCACCATGGTTATTGCAGAACAACAGGACCGGGTTTTTCACGGCGACGTGCGTTGGAGTGGCAAGTTCACCGGCAAGGACACCTTCTCCGGTGTCATCGACAAGAACAACGCGGACTTCTACCTCGCCGGCCATAGCGACGGCCTGCGTCTGGGCCGGCTCGAAGGGCCGGACAAGCTGGTGTTTTACTTCCTCGCGCCCGGTGGCACCAATCCCCGGGCCGGCTACGTGGAATACCGCCGGGTCAAGTAGTCCCGCTTCTGGCGGCACCGCCCAGGTGCGGCAGGAGCGCGCTGGCTGTTTGTGTCTCAAAATGAAGGCGTGGGCCTCCCGCAGGGGTGCGGCGGGCCGCCAGTCGCGCAGGGGTGTGGCACCGGGAGGAGCCGCGCCAGGGCAGGTCGTGGCTTGGGCTGGGCAAACGGCCCCAAAGGCCGGCCTTGCGGCTGGCGGCAACCATCACTGCCGCCAGCCGGTCAGCCGAGCAGGGCATAGGCCACCAGCACGGCCACGAGACTGGCCGCCCGAAAGGCCTGGTTGTGCACGATCAGCCGTACCGCCACGGCCGGCTTGAAAATGCCGGCGTAGTAGGGGAACTGGTGGCGAAAGGCCCGCATGGGCGTGGACAGGATGTTGCCCACCAAAAGCGCCAGCACCACCTCCCGTCCGTCCAGACTCCCGGCCCCGAGCATGGCCCCGGCCGCCGCCAGGCCGGCCGAGGTCTCGGCCGCCACCTGGAACATGACGATGCTGACCGCCTGGGGCGTCATCCAGGCCAGAAAGCTCAAGTGGCTGGCCAGCCAGCCTTCCATGGCGGCAAACGCGCCCCAGACGGTCAGGTAATGAAAGCCGATGTAGATGGGCACGGTGAAATAGAGCATGGACCGCAGCCGGCGTACAAAGCGTTTCCAGGCCTTGCGCAGGGCCTTTTGCCAGGAGAACGTGTCCTCGGTGAGGTGGCAGACCACGCAACCCTCCGGCAGGGGCGGCAGGGCGATGCTGCCGTAGACCAGGATGGCGGCGCTGCGGGCGATGGCGGCAAAAAGCGTCAGGCCCACGTAGGTGGCGGCGGTTTTGGGGCCGAGAAAGGGTACGGTGATGATGAACATTTGCGGCAGATGCAGGAAATAGGTGGGCAGGCTGTTAAACAGGTTGGCCAGGATGAGTTCGCGGTCGGTGAGCCGTCCCTGGCCGTAGGCTTCGGCCAGCAGCGAGTTGGCGGCCGCGCCGGAGAAAAAGGCCATGGAGAAGCTGGCCCCGATGACGTCCTTGAGGTGGCCGATACGGATGATGGGGGCGGCCAGGCGGGCCAGAAAGCGGGTCCAGTTGAGGGCTTCGATGACATTGGCCACCAGCAGGGCCAGGGCCAGGGAGGCGAGCAGACGCAGCAGCGGCCAGCCGAGGGCGTGCCAGAGATGAGCGATATCCATGAGGCGTGGGGTATAGTCGGGAGGCAGTGCTTTGGGAAGCCCCGGAAGGGGGAGGGATAGGCGTATTTTTCTGTCTCCCGAAAAAAGGTGCTTGACAGATTCGGCTAACGGGAATAGTGACTTTTCTCCCGTGTGGGCCGTTAACTCAGTCGGTAGAGTATCTGCCTTTTAAGCAGAGAGTCGCTGGTTCGAGCCCAGCACGGCCCACCATTTTCCGCTTCGTCCCCATCGTCTAGTGGCCTAGGACGGCGGCCTCTCACGCCGCTAACAGGGGTTCAAATCCCCTTGGGGACGCCAAACGATTCTAAGAGGTTAGAGTAAAATCGCCCTCGTTGTACGTATCCTGGTACCCCTAGCTGGTACCCCGCAAGCCTCCGGAGTTGATACCTCCGGGGGCTTCGTTTTTGGTGAATGGGATCACCCGGGCTGTCCCCCGATTCTCGAAGACCTCCATAGCGTCGCGTAGCCGGTCTGGATCAAGCCCCAGTCGCTTGAGGTA
The DNA here is from genome assembly GCF_009856865.1 of Solidesulfovibrio aerotolerans. Lineage (GTDB taxonomy): Bacteria > Desulfobacterota > Desulfovibrionia > Desulfovibrionales > Desulfovibrionaceae > Solidesulfovibrio > Solidesulfovibrio aerotolerans. The sequence continues at coordinate 87,311 of NZ_WVUD01000015.1, forward strand.
CTTCTCCGTCGTGGTCGCGTTCTCGTGCCGCAGGATGGCCTGGATCGTGGCCAGAGGGTACCCCGCCTGGTACAAGATCGTCGCAGACAAGTGCCGGATGGCATGGAAGCCAAACGGTTTGACCCCCGCTTTGTCGCACAACTTTTTCATGAAGTGCTGCCGGTGCTTGAACGGCTCCCCCTCCCACTGGTTTGTGAACGGGGTGCGGTCAAGGACCGTGAAGA
>NZ_WVUD01000147.1 GCF_009856865.1 Solidesulfovibrio aerotolerans
TCGCATCAATGGGACCAAGGCCGCTGCCTACTGCGTCAACAGGACCGCTCTTGAAATCGAGGTGGGCATGGATTTCCGTCCCGATCAAGTAGCTTCAAACTCTCCAAATCCGTTTGCTGCCTAGGCCTGGTTTGATCTTCAACGCGGGGTGTCCTGAGGGTTTTGTGGCTCTCAGGACAGCCTCAGTACAAAAAAATATAATAATTTCAAATATTTAAATCGTTTTGTACTGAGAAAATCGTGTACTGAGCACCCAGCATACCCTCCCCCTGGGAGGGCGGCACCGCCCCCGGCGACGCCCCGAAAAGCAGTTTTTTTGGGGAGACCCCCTGGGGGCTCAGTCTCAGTA
>NZ_WVUD01000148.1 GCF_009856865.1 Solidesulfovibrio aerotolerans
TCGCATCAATGGGACCAAGGCCGCTGCCTACTGCGTCAACAGGACCGCTCTTGAAATCGAGGTGGGCATGGATTTCCGTCCCGATCAAGTAGCTTCAAACTCTCCAAATCCGTTTGCTGCCTAGGCCAGATCGTCATTCGACATGGGTTGTCCTGAGGGCTGGGTGGCTCTCAGGACAGCCTCAGTACAAAAAAATCTAATAATTTTATATATTTAAATGCTTTTGTACTGAGAAAATCGTGTACTGAGCACCCAGCATACCCTCCCCCTGGGAGGGCGGCACCGCCCCCGGCGACGCCCCGAAAAGCAGTTTTTTTGGGGAGACCCCCTGGGGGCTCAGTCTCAGTA
>NZ_WVUD01000149.1 GCF_009856865.1 Solidesulfovibrio aerotolerans
CGGTTCTTCGACGCTTGAAATGGAATTGACCTTATCCTCCGGCGAGGGGTAGCGACCCTCTCGGAGGCTCAAAATGCGTACAGAAGATATCTTCGCCCTGGGACTGGGTCTGACTCCCCCCTGGCAGGTTTTGAGCCAACGACTGGACACCGAGAAGACACCCCATGAACTCCACTTGGTCCTCGGTGCCGACAGGGGTGCCACCTACCCCTGTCCGACTTGCGGTCGAAACTGCAAGGCCCATGACTTCGAGGAGTTCACTTGGCGACACCTGAATTTCTTCCAACATCACTGCTATCTGACTGCCAGGGTGCCTCGGGTAACTTGTCCCAAGCATG
>NZ_WVUD01000150.1 GCF_009856865.1 Solidesulfovibrio aerotolerans
CGCTCCAGCCGTTTCTGCCATAGGCAAAAGCCGTTGCGATCCCAGTAGAGCAGCTTGATGATGGTCCTACTGCGGTTGCAAAATCCGAACAGGTGGCCGGCGAACGGATCGAGCGTAAGCTGCTGTGACACCAGGATGGAGAGCCCATCAATGGACTTGCGCATGTCCGTGGCCCCCAGGGCCAAGTAAACCCGGACGTCGTTTGCCGGCAGCATCATAGCCGTGTCAGCGTGCGGACAAGCTTTTCCAGCACCGGCGCGGCGAAGTCGCCTCTGATCTCA
>NZ_WVUD01000151.1 GCF_009856865.1 Solidesulfovibrio aerotolerans
CCTTGGAAGTTTCCAAGGATTTCTGAGGCCACACAGCCGGCCCGAGTCGGATGATAGCGAAAGAGCACGACCGGTTTTCCCGGCGTTCCGCCCCGGGCGACCCACATGAATGATTTCGTGGTATTGGCCCGGCCTGGTTCGGCAAGCACCTGGACTGTGGTCTCGTCCATGTTGACGATAGGGCCGGAACGAATCTCCTCAATGATCAGGTCGATGAGCAGATCACAGGCCTTGGCTACCCGGATCATCCAGCCGGCCAGGGTTCCCCGGGAGAT
>NZ_WVUD01000152.1 GCF_009856865.1 Solidesulfovibrio aerotolerans
GTTCACAGGAAGCCTCCGTCTGTTTGAACTTTGAGCGGTTCAAGCGATGGAGGCTTCCGATTCCCGGAACTGTCAAACTTTGTGAGTCCCCCGGCAGAGCCGGGGGTTTACTCGTTATTATTATCCACGACCTGCCGGGCCTGCGAAGGCGTGGAGGATGACGGGCCGACGGTGAAAACCGCGCCCATGCCGCTCCAGATTATCCCCCAGGGCATCGTCACCCCGGGCCTTTTGGCCCATGTCGCGATAGCCAAATA
>NZ_WVUD01000153.1 GCF_009856865.1 Solidesulfovibrio aerotolerans
GCGACCGCCCCAGTCAAACTACCCACCAGACAATGTCCTCGAACCGGATAACGGTCCGAGTTAGAAGCTTAAACAACCGAGGGTGGTATTTCAAGGTTGACTCCGCCGACGCTGGCGCGCCGGTTTCACAGTCTCCCACCTATCCTACACACGATTGTCCAAGCTCCAATGTCAAGCTATAGTAAAGGTGCACAGGGTCTTTCCGTCTTTCCGCGGGTAGACGGCATTTTCACCGCCACATCAATTTCACTGAGT
>NZ_WVUD01000154.1 GCF_009856865.1 Solidesulfovibrio aerotolerans
ACTCAGTGAAATTGATGTGGCGGTGAAAATGCCGTCTACCCGCGGAAAGACGGAAAGACCCTGTGCACCTTTACTATAGCTTGACATTGGAGCTTGGACAATCGTGTGTAGGATAGGTGGGAGACTGCGAAACCGGCGCGCCAGCGTCGGCGGAGTCAACCTTGAAATACCACCCTCGGTTGTTTAAGCTTCTAACTCGGACCGTTATCCGGTTCGAGGACATTGTCTGGTGGGTAGTTTGACTGGGGCGGTCGC
>NZ_WVUD01000155.1 GCF_009856865.1 Solidesulfovibrio aerotolerans
TGCCGGCGGCCTGGACCCCGGTGTGCTCGGGGCAGTGGCCGGGCTACAACATCGTCCGGGACATTTTCGAGGACAATGAGACCGCCTTGATCGGCGTGTCCGTGGACAACCTCCCCACCCTTTTTGCTTGGACCCGGGAAATGGGCGGCCTGTGGTTTCCGGTGGCCTCGGATTTCTGGCCCCACGGCGGACTGGCCAAAAAGCTCGGCATCCTGCGCAGCGACGGAACCGCCGAACGCGCCCTGATTCTGGTCG
>NZ_WVUD01000156.1 GCF_009856865.1 Solidesulfovibrio aerotolerans
TGCCGGCGGCCTGGACCCCGGTGTGCTCGGGGCAGTGGCCGGGCTACAACATCGTCCGGGACATTTTCGAGGACAATGAGACCGCCTTGATCGGCGTGTCCGTGGACAACCTCCCCACCCTTTTTGCGTGGACCCGGGAAATGGGCGGCCTGTGGTTTCCGGTGGCCTCGGATTTCTGGCCCCACGGCGGACTGGCCAAAAAGCTCGGCATCCTGCGCAGCGACGGAACCGCCGAACGCGCCCTGATTCTGGTCG
>NZ_WVUD01000016.1 GCF_009856865.1 Solidesulfovibrio aerotolerans
TTAACCGAGACGGAACTCACCGCCATCGTTACGACCGCCCTGGGCTGAGGGAGCGGCAGATGGAAGGTAGGAAGAAGGAGGCAGAAGAGGCCTCCGGCGGCCGGGGGGATGATCCCCCCGGACCCCCTGAATGGAGGCAAGTTTTATAAAAGAGGAGTGCTTCAACTGGCAGGCTGCCGGTGTTGTCAGGCTGCTGGAACGCATTCCAACCTGCCGTCCTAACCCCTACCCCCCTTCATTTCAGGGGGTCTGGGGGGATTATCCCCCCAGCCGCCGGAGGCACTCTTCGCTTTCTGCCTTCTGCCTTCTGCCTGCGCTTTCGCGCTAGGCCCGCTCGGCCAAGCGATCCTGGACGTAGGGGATGAGGCCGCCTTTGTCGAGGATGCCCTGCATGAACGGCGGCACGGGTTTGCATTGGATGGTGGTGCCGGTGGTGACGTTTTGGATGACGCCGGTATCGGCATCGACTTTGAGTTCGTCGCCGTCGTGGATTTTGGACACGTCGTCGCCGATTTCCAGCAGCACCAGCCCCATATTAAAGCCGTTGCGGTAGAAGATGCGGGCGTAGCTGTGGGCGATGACCACGGGGATGCCGGCACCGAGCAGGGCTACCGGGGCGTGTTCGCGCGACGAGCCGCAGCCGAAGTTTTCGCCGGCGACCATGATGTCGCCTTTTTTGACTTTCTTGATCCAGCCCGCTTCCAGGCCTTCCATGCAGTTGGCCCCGAGTTCGTCGGGGTCGGTGGTGACCAGAAACCGGGCCGGAATGATGGCGTCGGTATCGATATGCGCCCCGACCGTATGTGCTGTACCGTGGTACATAGGATATCTCCTTATCTCGCTTGCCCCATTGGGGGGTCCGGGGGGATCATCCCCCCGGCCGCCGGAGGCATCTTATTCTTTTCTTCCCTCTACCAACTTACACCTTCGCCGGGTCGATGATCTCGCCCGCGATGGCGGCGGCGGCGGCAGCGGCCGGGCCGGAGAGGTAGACTTCGCTTTCCAGGCTGCCCATGCGGCCTTTGAAGTTGCGGTTGGTGGTGGCGATGGCGCGTTCGCCGCCGGCCAGGATACCCATGTGGCCGCCCAGGCACGGGCCGCAGGTGGCGGGACCGACGATGCAGTTGGCGGCCATAAACGTCTCGATGAGTCCTTCGGCCAGGGCCTGACGCCAGATATTGGGTGTGGCGGGCAGGACGATGCAGCGCACGGAGTCGGCGACTTTTTTGCCTTTAAGGATGGCGGCGGCTTCGCGCAGATCTTCGATGCGTCCGTTGGTGCATGAGCCGATAACGGCCTGATCGATGGGCAACCCGGCCACGGCGGACACGGGTTTGACGTTGTCGGGCAGGTGCGGGCAGGCGATCTGCGGCTCCATGCCGTCGGCGTTGATGGTGACGGTGCGCTCGTAGACGGCCTTGGGGTCGGCGGCAAGCGCCACGTCGCCGGTGCGGCCGTGGGCAGCGGCGTAGGCCAGGGTTTTGGCGTCGGCGGGGAACAGGCCCACCTTGCCGCCGGCTTCGATGGCCATGTTGGACATGGTCATGCGGCCTTCAACGGACAGGGCGGTTGCGAGATCGCCGGTAAATTCCAGGGCTTTGTAGAGCGCGCCGGACACGCCGATGGTGCCAATAAGGGCCAGCATGAGGTCTTTGGCCCCGACCCATTGGCGCAACGTGCCGGTCAAAATAACCTGGATGGTGGGCGGCACTTTGAACCACGTTTCGCCAAGGGCCATGCCGGCGGCGATGTCGGTGGAGCCCATGCCGGTGGCAAAAGCTCCCAGGCCGCCGTAGGTGCAGGTGTGGGAGTCGGCACCGATGATGACATCCCCCGGGCCGACGAGGCCGAGTTCGGGCAAAAGCGCGTGTTCGACGCCGACGTTGCCGCCCTCGAAGTAATGGGTGATGCCCATCTTTTTGGCAAATTCGCGACAGACTTTGACCTGTTCGGCCGAGGCAATGTCTTTGTTGGGCGTAAAGTGGTCGGCCACGATGGCGATCTTGTCTTTGTCAAAGACGGCGGCAGCGCCCATCTTTTCAAAGGACTTGATGGCAAGCGGTGCCGTGATGTCGTTGGCCAGGACCAGGGAGAGCCGGCAACGGACGATTTGCCCGGGTCCGGTAATCTGCTCGTCGCTGTGCTGCTGCAGGATTTTTTCGGCTAAAGTTGCGGGCATATCCGTTCCTCCTCTTTCTTGGCCAAACGATTGAGCGCATTGATAAAAGCCAGGGTACTGGCCATGATGACATCGTCGTGGACGCCCCGGCCGACGGTGGTGGCGGCGCCGTCGCGGATGCGCACGGTCACTTCGCCCTGGGCGTCGGTACCGCCGGTGATGGCGTTGATATGGTATTCTTCCAGTTCGGGCTTGCGGCCCACGGCCTGGCACACGGCGTTAAAGACCGCGTCCACGGGACCGGAACCGGCGGAATAGTGGCGCGCCGACTGGCCTTCCACCAGCATTTCGATGACGGCAAAGGGGGCGAGTTCCACATTGCCGCAGTGTACGGACAGATACTGCAGGGCATAGACATCGGGGCGGCGCAGGACTTTTTCGAGAATAAGCGCTTCGATGTCCTCATCGAGAATACGCTGCTTGCGATCCGCCAACTGCTTGACCGCGTCAAAGACGACCAGCAACTCTTCGTCGGTCAGCGTATAGCCGAGTTCCTTGACCTTGGCGTCCAGGGCGTGGCGGCCGGAATGCTTGCCGAGCACCACAACGGCCCCTTTGCGGCCGATGTGTTCGGCGGTCATGATCTCGTAGGTCCGGCGATCCTTGAGGATGCCGTGCTGGTGGATGCCGGATTCGTGGGCAAAGGCGTTGCGGCCCATGATGGGGGCATAGGGCGGAATGGGCTGGCCGATGATGCCCGAAAGGCGGCGGCACGAGGGGAAAAGCTCCACGGTGACGATTGAGGTGGTCAGATTATAGTAGTTGGGACGGGTGTTCAGGCTCATCACCACCTGTTCCAGGGAGGCGTTGCCGGCCCGCTCGCCGATGCCGGAAAGGGTCACTTCGGCTTGCCGCGCCCCGGCGTGCAGGGCCGCCAGGGTGTTGGCCACGGCCAAGCCCAGGTCGTTGTGGCAGTGGACGGCGAAGGTAATACCTTCGGCCCCGCGCACGGTGGCGCGCAGATGGCGGATCAGATCGGCGAATTCGGCCGGTTGGGCATAGCCGACGGTGTCGGGGATGTTAAGGATAGTGGCCCCGGCGGCGATGACGCGTTCGCACACGGCCACGAGGAAGGCCGGATCGGAGCGGGAAGCGTCTTCGGCCGAGAATTGGACCTCGACCCCTTTGCCGGCGGCGTGGCGCACGGCCGCTTCGGCCATATCCAGCACCTGGGCCGGCGTTTTGCCGAGCTTGTGCTCCATGTGCAGTTCGGAGGTGGCCAGGAAGGTATGGATGCGCTTACGCTCGGCCCCTTTGATGGCCTCATAGCCCCGGTCGATGTCCGAGGCCAAAGCCCGGCACAGGGCGGCCACGATGGGCTTTTTAACGGATGCGGCAATGGCGGAAACGGCCTGGAAGTCGCCTTCGCTGGCGGCGGGAAAGCCGGCTTCGATGATGTCCACGCCAAGCGTTTCGAGCTGGCGGGCCATGCGGACTTTTTCCTCGCGGGTCATGGTGGCACCGGGCGACTGTTCGCCGTCCCGAAGCGTGGTGTCGAAAATAAATACCCTGTTGTCATCGGGCATAGGAGTCTCCCCTTTCCCCGCGTTTTGCGGAGAGGAATGCGCACGTGTAAGCACACGGCAGGGCTCTGGTTAGCCTGGGGCCGGGACAATGACAAGAAATGTCAAAAAGGGGATAATGGTATTATGAGAGCTCCTGGTGGGGCTCCCGTAGCTTGGAGGCGCGGCGCGGCAGAACAAAAAAGGTGTAGATGATGCCGGAGGCGAGGTAGGCGGAAAAGAGCAGGAAGCCCATGAGCCAGGGCTCGGAGGCCACGACCACGAAAAGGAGCAGGGCCGTCACCATGGCGCTGAAGGGATGGGCCTTGACCAGCCCGAATTCCTTAAACGAGGCGTAGCGCACGCGGCTGACCATGAGAAAGGACAGGGCGTAGACAAGGACGAGACAGGCTTTGGGAATCACTGCGGCGGCGATGTCGTCGGGCAGATATTGCTCGAACATGAAAAACAGCGAGATCATGCAGCCGGCGGCCGGGATGGGCAGGCCGACGAAGAATTTCTTGGAGGCGGTGGCCTTGCCGGACATGACGTTGAACCGGGCCAGCCGCAGCGCGCCGCAGGCCACGAGCATAAAGGCGGCCAAGATGCCCAGGCGGCCGAAGCGGGCCAACTGCCACTGGTAGACCATGATGGCCGGGGTGACGCCAAAAGCGACCAGATCGGCCAGGGAGTCGAACTGGACGCCGAAATCACTGCTGGTGTTGGTGAGCCGGGCCACCTTGCCGTCGAGTCCGTCAAAGAGGCAGGAGAAAAGGATGGCCAGGGCGGTCATGTCAAAGCGGCCTTCGATGGCCCACAGCGCACCAAGAAAACCAGCAAAAAGGCTGGCCATGGTGAACAGATTCGGCAGGATGTAAACGCTCCTGCGAGCCCGGCTCTGGGGGATCTTCTCTTCCATCGTTTCCGCTTTTTCGCTGCTGCTGCCGGGGCAAAACCCGCCGCTATCCGGCCTTTCGTGCCAGGACGGTGACACCCGCCGTGGTTTTCTGGCCCATTGTGACAGCCGCTTCATACCCCTGTGGCAGATAGACGTCAAGGCGCGATCCGAACTTGATCATACCGTAGCGCTCGCCCTGGGCCAGCCGGTCGCCGACCTTGGCCGGGCACACGATACGCCGGGCAATAAGGCCCGCAATCTGGATCACGGTAAACCGCGCGCCCTCGGCGTCGGTCACCACGATCAGGTTGCGCTCGTTGTCCGTGGAGGCCTTATCCAGTGAGGCATTGAAAAATTTTCCCGGAATGTAGCGTACTTCCGAAACCACGCCAGCCACCGGCGAGCGGTTCACGTGGACGTTGACCACGTTCATGAAGATGCACACTACTTGGCGTTTTTCGCCCGAAGCCGGGTCGATCTCCTCGCCCATCTTGCAGACCACGCCGTCGGCCGGGGCCACGGCCATGCCGGCTTCAGCCGGGATGGTCCGGTCGGGATCGCGAAAAAAATTGAGCGAGAAGGCGGTCAGCAGCAAAAAAAGCCCGGCCAGCCACGGCCAGCGCAGAAGCCCGGTGATAAGCGCAGCCAGGGCGAAAAAACCGATGATCGGCAGGCCGTCGCGGGCCAGACCGCAAATGGGATTATACATGGGTGGCTCCAAGGGGCGGGCACAGGGTGGAAAGTTCCTCAAAAAACGAGGCCCGGTCCCGGTAGAGGATGGTTTTAAAGCCCAGGCTCGCGGCCAGGTCCGTATTGTGGGCGGCGTCGTCGATGAAAAGGGCCTTTTGCGGGGCAACACCCAGGGTTTGCAGGCCGATATGAAAGAAAGCCGCCTCGCGCTTGCTCGTGCCATGGTCGTAACTGTTAAAAACCATATCAAAATGCGAAAAAACGTCATGGGCGGCGTCCAGTCGGGCCAGCCACTCGGTCTGATCGCTCAAAATGGCGGTTTTAAGGCCGGCGGCCCGGGCCGCGTCGGCCACGGCGAACATGAAGGGCCGGGGCACAAACCGGGACAGCACGGCAGCGCTTAGGTCCTCGTCCCGGCCGGCAATGCCGGTGGCCCGGCGAAAGGCTTCCCAAAAGCCGGCCTCGTCCACGCTGCCCAGGACAAAGCCCGTACTCCAGGCCATCTCATAGGCCAAGGGCAGCACCTCGGCCGGATCGCGCCCGGCCGCCGTGGCGATGTGGATGAGGCCCTCGCGAAACCCCTCCTCGGCCAGAACGCCTCCGAAATCGAAGAAAACAGCAGCAAGTCCACAGAGTTCGCGCATACATCCCCTTGCGTTTCGCAGCGTCGCTTCCCATAAAGGTTCAAAGCCCGTACACTGGCCAACGCCTGGAAGGCTTTAGCCGGTAACCCGGCCTCGGGCAAGTCGGGAATTTTTAATGCAGGAGCCATCATGACAGAACCAATTCGCGTGGGTGTGAGTGCCTGCCTGCTCGGCCAGCCCGTGCGCTACGACGGCGGCCACAAATGCGACCGCTACGTTGCCGATACGTTGGGGCGCTATTTCGAGTTCGTCCCGGTGTGCCCGGAAGTCGAATGCGGCCTGGGCGTGCCCCGGGAGGCCATGCGGCTGGTCGGCGACCCGGACGCGCCGCGGCTTATGACCATTAAAACCGGCGTGGACCTTACCGAACGCATGCGTTCCTTTGCCGTCGCCCGGGCCCAGGCCCTGGCCGAAGAAAACCTGTGCGGCTTTATTTTCAAGTCCAAATCCCCGTCCAGCGGCTTTACCCGGGTCAAGGTCTACAACGACAAGGGCGCGCCGGCCGAGCGCGGGGTGGGGCTTTTCGCCCGGGCCTTCCTCGACCGCTTTCCGCGCCTTCCGGTGGAAGACGAAGGCCGCCTGCACGACGACAAGCTGCGGGAAAACTTCATCGAACGTATCTTTACGCTCAAGCGCTGGCGCGACACCCTGGCCGGCGACGGCCAGACCTCGCTTACGGCCCGCGTCATCGCCTTCACCAGCCGCCACAAGCTGCTGCTCATGGCCCACAGCCCGCAGTTGGCCCGGCAGATCGGGCGGCTGACCGCCGAGGCCAAAAATTGGCCTGCCGACGCCCTGCTCCAATCCTATGAAACACTCCTCATGCAGGCGCTTTCCCTGCCCGCCACCCCGGCCAAACACGCCAACGTGCTCCAGCACATCATGGGCTATTTCAAAACAATCCTGACCGCTGACGAAAAAGTTGAATTAAACGAAGTCATCGACAACTACCGCCTGGGCCTTGTGCCGCTGATCGTGCCCATCACCCTGCTTGGCCACTACACCCGTAAATACGACGTGGCCTATTTAAAGGATCAGGCCTACCTAACGCCGCATCCCATCGAACTCAAGCTGCGAAACCACGCCTGAGCCGGAGTCTGCCCATGCCGCACCGTTCGCCCCTGCCGCTCCCGCTGGGCACCCTGACCGCCCTGACCGCCCTGACCGCCCGAACTGTCCTCGTTGCCCGAGCTGTCCGAGTTAGCCGAGTTGCCCGAGCCTCCCTCGCCGTCATGGCGGCCCTGCTGGTGCTAGTTGCACTCCCGGCCACGGCCCAGGCCGCCCCCCTGCCCGGTCGCGCGGCCACGGCCCATCTCGTCGAGGGCCTGACCAAGTCGGGCCGGGTGCACGGGCTGGTCGTCGGCTACGTCAGCCCGGCCGGCCGGGCCACCTACGGCTTTGGCCGACGCAGCGAAGGACGCTACGCCAACGCCCCGGACGGCCGCACCCTGTTTGAAATCGGCTCCATTACCAAGACCTTCACCGGCCTGCTCCTGGCCCAGGCCGTCATGACCGGCAAGTTGCGCGACACCGACGCCATCCGCCTGTCCCTGCCGCCCGGGACAATAACCAAGGATTCGCCGCTGTATTGGGTCAGCTACCTCGATCTGGCCACCCACACCTCAGGGCTGCCCGAAGCGCCCGACAACCTGCCCTCCACCGATCCGCAAAATCCCTTGGCCGGCTATTCCACGGGCCTGCTGCTGCGCTATCTGGGCCAAGCCAGCCTGCTGGCCCCCATCGGCCAGAATTTTTACTACAGCAATGTTGGTGCGGCCCTGGCCGGCTATCTGCTGGCCCGATCAGCCGGCAAGGATTACGAGCGGCTGGCGGTGGACGCAATCTGTGCGCCGCTGGGGATGCTCGACACTCGGATCACACTGTCCGACGACCAGAACGCGCGCATGACCCACGGCCATAATGCCGCCGGCAAGGTGGTGCCCAACTGGATCGTGACCGGGCTGGAGGGGGCCGGTGCGCTGCGCTCCACCGCCGATGATCTCCTGAGCTACGCCGCCGCCAACCTGGGGGTTACGCCCACGCCGCTGCTCCCGGCCGCCCGGCTGGCCCATCTGGCCCGCAAACACGTAGCCGCAATCCCGACCCTGTCCCTGGGCTATTTCTGGAACATCATGAATTTCGGCGACAAGGACTACGTGCTGCACGCCGGCCGCTCCGGCGGCTATTACGCCCTGGTCCTCATGTCGCCGGCCGACAGGGCCGGGGTGGTGCTTCTCTGCGACACCGAAGGCGATTTCTCCAAAGAAGGCTGGAAGCTGCTGGAACTGCTCACAGGCAAATCCGCCGGGTAAGCGCCGGGCGCAAACACTACCCCAACCCGCAACCAGGACACACTGCCGCCATGCACTTCACCTTCCAAACCCCTGGCAAAGTCGTTTTCGGCCGGGATACGGCCCGGCAACTGCCGCAACTCACAGCCGGCCTCGGGCGTGCCCCGCTGGTCATCACGGGTGCCAACCCAGACCGCCACGCCGGGTTGCTTGAGGCCCTTACCCAGGCCGGCCTTGCCGTGACGCGCTTCTCCGTTGCCGGCGAACCAACCGTCGCCACGGCCATGGCCGGCGCGCTCCTGGCCCGGGAGAACGGCTGCGACATCGTCATTGGTTTGGGCGGCGGCGGGGCGCTTGATGCAGCCAAGGCCGTGGCCGCCCTGGCAACCAATACCGAAGATATTTTCACTTATCTGGAAGTGGTCGGGGCCGGCCGGCCCCTGACCGAGCGACCGCTGCCGGTGCTGGCCGTGCCGACCACGGCCGGCACCGGGGCCGAAGCCACGGCCAACGCCGTGCTGACCGTGCCCGGCGAGCGCGTCAAAGTCAGCCTGCGCTCGCCCCTGATGTTGCCCGCAGTTGCCCTGATTGATCCCCTGCTGACCGTCTCCATGCCGCCGGCCGTAACGGCAGCCACGGGCCTCGACGCCCTGACCCAGCTCCTGGAGGCATTCGTTTCCAACAAAGCCAATCCCATGACCGATGCCCTGTGCCGGGAGGGCCTCACCCGGGCAGCCCGGTCCCTGGCGGCCGCCTACGCCGATGGCAGCAACTGCGACGCCCGCGAGGATATGGCCCTGGCCAGCCTTTTGGGTGGCATGGCCCTGGCCAACGCCAAACTCGGGGCCGTCCATGGCTTCGCCGCACCGCTGGGCGGCCTTTTCAACGCCCCCCACGGACAAATCTGCGCCAGCCTGCTCCCTGTCGTAACAGCCGCCAATATCAGGGCGCTGCGCAGCCGCGCCCCCGCCTCCCCGGCCCTGGCCGCCTACGCCACCGCCGCCGCCATCGTCACCGGCACCCCCAACGCCACCCCAGAAGACGGCGTCGTCTGGCTGGCCGCACTCTGCCGCCAGCTCGCCGCCCCCACCCTCGCCCAACTTGGCGTGACGAGCAGCGACATCCCGCTTGTCGTGGCCAAAGCAGCCCAAGCCAGCAGCATGCAAGGCAACCCCATCGCCTTAACCGAGACGGAACTCACCGCCATCGTTACGACCGCCCTGGGCTGAGGGAGCGGCAGATGGAAGGTAGGAAGAAGGAGGCAGAAGAGGCCTCCGGCGGCCGGGGGGATGATCCCCCCGGACCCCCCGTATGGGTGGCGGGGTTGCGGGAAGCGGGTTGGGGAGGGCGGTCGTTGGCGGGAGCGGGAGCGGGAGAAGATGGGGGTCGGGATTTTGGTTGCGAAAGCTGCCGTCAAAGCCCGGCAGCTTTCGCAACCAAAATCCCGACCCCCAACTCGCCAGCGGCCCTTTGGGCCGCATTTGCTTGGAGAAAGAGCGAGCAGACAGGTCAAACCTGGGCGCGAGGGTCAATTGATGCTTGTCTTTCCCGGGCGAACCGGGTGGCTGCAATTGGGGCCGCCGTGCTCCCCGCGCTTCGCGGGGAGTGTCGGCGGCCCGAATTGCAGCCACCCACGCGGCGCAGCCGCCAAGCGCTCCCGCGCCCCAAAAGTCTTCCCGACTTTCCGCCCTCGCAGCAGCCCCTTATCCCGTCTACCCAATGCCCCCATCCAGGGGGTCCGGGGGGGATGATCCCCCCCGGCCGCCGGAGGCATCTTCTGCCTTTCGCTCCCCGTGTCGTCTAGGTTTCGATCCAGTTCTTGCCGCGTTCAACCGCGCGCTGCCAGTCGTGGAGCAGTTTGTCGCGCACGGACTGGTCCATGTTTGGCTCAAACCGGCGGTCGAGCTGCCACATGGCGGCGATTTCCTCTTCGCTTTTCCAGAATCCGACGGCCAACCCGGCCAGATAGGCTGCGCCCAGGGCGGTGGTTTCGGTCACCATGGGCCGCTCCACCGGCACGCCCAGGACATCGGCCTGGAACTGCATGAGCAGGTTGTTGCGGGTGGCCCCGCCGTCGGCGCGCAGCGTATCGAGGGTGATGCCGGCGTCTTTTTGCATGCAGTCCATAATATCGAGGGTCTGCAAGGCGATGGATTCCAGGGCGGCCCGGGCGATGTGGGCTTTGGTGGTGCCCCGGGTGATGCCCACCATGGTGCCGCGGGCGTACTGGTCCCAATGGGGCGCACCCAGGCCGGCGAAGGCCGGGACCAAGTAGACGCCGCCGTTGTCCGGCACGGACAGGGCGAGCTGTTCGACTTCCGGCGCGCTTTGGATGATGCCCAGGCCGTCGCGCAGCCATTGCACCACGGCACCGGCAATAAAGACGCTGCCTTCCAGGGCGAAAAACCGTCCCGAGGGGGTGGCCCAGGCCATGGTGGTCAGCAGGTTGTTCTGGCTGGCGCGCGGGGCCTTGCCGGTGTTTAGGAGCATGAAGCAGCCGGTGCCGTAGGTGTTTTTGGCCATGCCTTCTTTGAGGCAGGCGTTGCCGTAGGTGGCGGCCTGCTGATCTCCGGCGTTGCCGGCGATGGGCAGGGCTTTGCCGAAGAACTCGGGATGGGTTTCGCCGACGACTTCCGAGGACATGGACACCCGGGGCAGCATGGCCCGGGGCACTTCCATAATGGCCAGCAGTTCGTCGTCCCAGGCACCGGTGTTGATGTTAAACAGCAGCGTGCGGCTGGCGTTGGACTCGTCGGTAACGTGGACGGCTCCCTTGGTCAGGTTCCAGATGAGCCAGGAGTCGACGGTGCCAAAGAGCAGTTCGCCGTTTTCGGCCTTGGCTCTGGCCCCGGGCACGTTGTCGAGAATCCAGCGCACTTTGGTGCCGGAGAAGTAGGCGTCGAGCACCAGACCGGTTTTCTGGCGGATGGTGTCGGCCAGACCGCGCTGTTTGAGTTCGTCGCAAAAGCCGGCCGTGCGGCGGTCCTGCCAGACGATGGCGTTGTGGATGGGCGCGCCCGAGTTTTTATCCCAGACCACGGTGGTTTCCCGCTGGTTGGTGATGCCGATGGCCGCCACTTCGGAGGCGTCCACGCCGGCATGGGTCAGGCATTCGCGCATGACAAAGGACTGGGTGTCAAAGATCTCGTTGGCGTTGTGCTCCACCCAACCCGGCTGGGGATAGATCTGGGTGAATTCCTTTTGGGAAATCTGTTTGATATCGCCTTCGCGGGTGAACAGGATGGCCCGGGAACTGGTGGTGCCCTGGTCGAGGGCTAAGATATAGCGGCTCATGAATCACACTCCTGCGCGCCGTCTTCGCAATAGCAGACGTCGGGGTCTTTGTTGAGGGCTCCGGTGGTTCTGTCATAGATGATCGCGCCCAACGGACCGCCGACAAGGGGGCCGAGGATGGGCACCAGGACAATGCTCGTATCCATCAGGTTGGGCTGGGTGAAGCCGGCGATCAAGGCGAAAAAGCGGGGGCCGAAGTCGCGGGCGGGGTTTATGGCATAGCCGTTCATGGCCCCAAGGCTCATGCCGATGGCCATGACCAGCATGGCCACGGCCACGGGTCCGATCCAGGTCACTTTGTTTTTGGCCCCGAAATCGCCGATGGACAGGATGCCGAACATCAGCACGGCAGTGCCGATGACCTGATCGATAAAGCCGGGCCAGAAACCGGGCACGGCCGGGAAGGTGCAAAAGATACCGGCGGTCTTGACCAACTGGGGGTCAAACAACAGCCATTTGGCCTTGAAATCCAGAAAGACGATGGACGCGCCGATACAGCCGCCCACGGTCTGGGCCAGGGCGTAGGGCAGCACCTTGCCCCAGGGGAAGCGGCCGGTGACGGCCAAAGCCAGGGTCACGGCCGGGTTAATGTGGGCACCGGAGCGCAGGCTGGCCAATACACCAAAAAAGACAGCCATGCCCCAGCCGAAGGTAATCGTATCCCAACTGATGTTGAGCGCTTCGCCAAAAAAGACCTTCATGGCTACGCAGCCGGCTCCGAAAATGATGAGAACCATGGTTCCCAGACATTCGGAGAACATCTCCTTGCCCAATGCCGATTGACTCATGCCGTACCCCTCCTCTTACATCACATGCGCTGTTGGCCTCTTCTCCCGCGAACGAAGAAGAGACTGTCCCTCCAGGTCCGCCTCTGCCGCAGTATGCGCCTGCCGGCCTGCATCCGGAGTCTGCCCGGAAAACCAGGCCTCCAGCAGCCGGCGGACGCTGTCCACCTCGCTAACGCGACGCGTCTCGTCCCAGCCGAGTTCGCGGCCCATGATCGCCGCCACCACGGGAGCCGCCTCCAGGGCATGGGCCATGTCCACCAACCCCAGGGGGAGTCGTCGCAATAAGACGTCGCTGACATGTTCCGCCATTTCCCGGCGCACGGCGAAAACGACCTGGGCGCCGATATAGGGATGGGCCGGATGGATAGGCTGGAGCAGTTCGGGGTCGCGCCCCAGGGCCAGCACCTGCCCGGCCTCGTCGCCGTAGAGGGCGAACAGGGAGCGGGCCAGATCCGGGGCAATACGCTGGCGGGCGGCCAGATCCCGCCAGCCGTCGGGGTAATAGGACTGGGAGCCAAGCAGGCGCAGTTCCTGGGTGACACAGGCCCGCCCCTGCCCCAGGCCAAAGGCCAGGCAGGCGGCGTCCACGGCGTCCTCGGCCATGGCCCGGTAGCTGGTCCATTTGCCGCCGGCCATGGTCAATAAGCCCGAAGGGCTTTGGGTCAGGACGTGGGTGCGGGCCAGTTCCTGGGTGGATTTCTTTTTCGGATCAAAAACCAACGGGCGCAGGCCGTCCCACACGGCCAGGATGTCCTCGCGGGTCACCGGCCGGCGCAGATAGGCGCTGGCGTAGCGCAGCAGATAGTCCACGTCCTTGCGCTGCGGCACCGGATCAAAGGCAACGGTCGCCGGCTCGTCGGTGGTGCCAAAGAGCACATGCCCCTGCCAGGGGATCATAAACAGCACGCGCCCGTCCTCGGTGCTCGGGATCATGAGCGACAAATCGTCGGGGGTGGTTCCGGCTTTGAGCAGAATATGGATGCCGGAACTGACCTTGAGCGTATCCGGGGCTTGCGGGTCGTCCAGACGCCGGACGGCATCGGCAAAGGGACCGGCGGCGTTGACCACGCCCTTGGCCGCAACGGTCCAGGTGCGCCCATCGAGGCGGTCGCGCACCTGGGCTCCCCGGATGCGGCCGCCCTCCTTGACCAGTCCGGTCACTTCCACATGGTTGACGCATACGGCTCCATGGGCAGCGGCGGTACGGGCCAGGGTGACCGCCATGCGGGCGTCGTTAAACTGCCCGTCGGTGTAGCTGACGGCGGCCACATAGCCGTCCAGATTGAGCTGCGGAAAGAGCTTTTGGGCCGTGGCCCGGGTGACCAGCCGGCTGCGCCCCAGGGACAGCCGCCCGGCCAGGAGGTCGTAAAGGACCAACCCGGCGAAGATGTAGGCGGCCTCAAACCAGGTCTTGACCGGGGTCATAAGCCGGATGGCATGGGCCAGATGGGGGGCGTTTCGCAGCAGCCGGCCGCGTTCCCGCAGGCCCTCGCGCACAAGATTGAACTGGTCCTTGTCGGCCTTTAAGATGGCCTTTTCGAGGTAGCGCACCCCGCCGTGCACCAGTTTGGTGCTTTTGCTGCTGGTGCCCTGGGCGAAATCGTCGCGTTCGATAAGCGCGACGCGAAGGCCTCTGGTGGCCGCGTCCAGGGCGATGCCGCAGCCGGTGGCCCCGCCGCCAATGACCAGCAGATCAAACGGTTCACCGTCTTTAAGACGGTTTAAGTGTTCCTGTCTGTTCATGACTCCGCCTTGTCTTACGGGTTGAGCAGGCTGTGGGCTGTGCGCGCGTCCGTGACAAAGACGTGGACGCAGCCGCGCCGCAGCACCGATTGCAGGATGGGAACTTTGGCCATGCCGCCGGAAACGAGGATGATGTGGGGAACCTGCAACAGCCCGTCAAAATCCGGGGACATGCTGCACTGATTGACTTCGTGGTCCACGACATTGCCCTGCGCATCCAGAAAGCGGCCGAAAAATTCGCCCACGGCCCCGGCCCGGGCCAGCTCGCGGCGCTGGTCCTGGGTGATGGCCCCCAGGGCAATGTTGGTGGCCTGGGCGGTCATATCGCCCACGGCTGTGAGGATCATGTCCACGGCCAGGGCTTCCTCATAAAACGTGCGGAAAAAGGGCTGGTCGGCGATGGTGGCCCGCACTTCCTGAGTGGAGACGAACATGGGGGCGGGCAGGTGGTTGCAGACCACGGCTTGCAGCTTTCTGGCGAACATCGCCGTTGAATCAAAGGGATTGACCGGGCTGCGCGGCACGCCGCCGTAGAGGGAAGTGACGGAAACGTTGCGGAAATTGCGGATGACCATGCCGTTTATGGCGGCGCACAGGGTATAGCCCCAGCCCACGCCCAGGCGCTGGCCGTCTTGAAGCTGGAGGGAGGCGTATTCACCGGCCGGCCGGCCGATGGTGTCGTAGCGGGCCAGGCCGTCGCGTTCGGGCGTAGGCACGACCATGGCGCGCACCAGACCGAATTCGCGCACCAGTCCGGCTTCCAGGGCCACGCAGTCTTTAAAGGCGGTATTGATAACGACGCGGATGAGTCCGGCTTCGCGTCCGGCCTGGAGCAGGCGGTTGACTTTAAGCCGGGTCAGGCCAAGGCGCTCGCCGATTTCGGCCTGGGTCAGCTCCTCATTGAAATAGAGCCAGGCAACCCGGGAGATGAGCTGGTGTTCACTTACATCAATCCATGCCACGGGGGCCTCCGCTGCCGTTGGTCCATTTTGCCGCGCATTTCGGGCGGGCTGCTTTGGCAGTCTTGTTACAATTGTAAAACGATCAGGTCAATAGTTCATCAGCAAAAATTCGCCTTCTTCACAAACTTGATCAAAGGCGCGAATGTTCCTGCGCTTTTCCGAAACAGGGCGACAGCCGACATGGAAACCGCTCCCGGAATACCTGAGAAAACGACGGCCACCACGAGAACTGGCGAACCCTTGAATCATCTGTATTTTTTTGGTGCAACTTGTTGCCGGGCAGATCGGCCCCAGGCGCTTGGGCGCGGCCGGGGCCAGGCCGCCGTGCGACCCGGTCAGGCTGCCTTTGCGGCAGACGGGCAGCCAAGCCTTGGGCTGACAAAAAAGAGCAGATGCCCAGACGCGGCGGCTCCGGTTCCCGACGGCGCCTTCGGGCCGGCACCACGCCTCCGGTCCCCCAATCCCTGGGGCGGCTGGCGCTTTCCCACCGGCCCGTTTGGGCCGCCAGCTTTACGACAGCCTGAATATGTGCTAGGCTAAAATTGCTTATTTATTTAGAAAATTGAACTTTGTGCGGCGGGGTCAAGCCTGGCCGCCGACCGCCTGCGCGGCAATCCCGGAGACAACGCCATGCCCCAGCTTTCGCAGTCCCCGCCCTTCCCGTCCCTGGTCCGGGCCGCCATCGTACTCCTGGCCGTCCTTGTCAGCGCCGGCCCAGCCGCCGCAGCCGGGGCCTTTAACCAGTTCGTGGGGTTTGGCGACAGCACTCTGGATTCCGGCTATTTCCGCTACACGACGACCGGGAATGCGGCGGTCGATGCGGCCCTCGTTGCTGCCGTGGCCCATGGCGCTGCCGGCGGCTTTGCCGGACCCGGCATCATGACCAGCACCCTGCTGGCCGGCCGCTTTGGCCTGGGGGTCGAACCGTCAAGCCTGGGCGGCACCAACTTTGCCAACGGCAGCGCCTACACCGCCCCGCTCACCGCTTCTACAACGACCGCCGCCATCCCGGGTTCCCTGCCCGGCAACGTGGCCACCACCCAGCAGATCGCCA
Organism: Solidesulfovibrio aerotolerans; assembly: GCF_009856865.1. Taxonomy (GTDB): domain Bacteria; phylum Desulfobacterota; class Desulfovibrionia; order Desulfovibrionales; family Desulfovibrionaceae; genus Solidesulfovibrio; species Solidesulfovibrio aerotolerans. The sequence continues at coordinate 16,046 of NZ_WVUD01000016.1, forward strand.
ACTACCTCGCCACCACGGGCGGGGCCGCCAATGCCAACGCCCTTTATGTTGTCAACAGCGGCAACAATGATCTGATTTTCGTGCAAAACCAGGGCGCGGCCTGGATTGCCGCCAACCCCGATTTCCTGCGCGGCGTCTCGGCCCAGTTGACAATCGGCGTGGCCGCCCTGCAGGCTGCCGGGGCGCGCACCATCATGGTTCCCAATACGTTTTACACCGCCGCCCTGGCCGGCCCTGGCGGCCTTGTCCCGGCCGCCAACCTGGACAATTATCTGCGGGCCGTGGGCTATGGGAATCTCAAATGGTCGGACCTGACCAATGCCGGCGTGCGGTTTATCCCGGCCGACCTGACCAGCCTCTTTGGGTTTGTGACCACCAACCCGGCCCTTTTCGGCTTCACCCCGGCCTCGGTGCTGGCGGCCAACGCCCCATCTTCGGTGAGCGCGCTGACGACCAGCTGGGCCAACGTCACCCCGCTCCAGCTCCAGACCTATCTTTTTCTGGACGGCAAGCATCTGACCACGGCCGGCCAGCAGATCGAGTCGGATTATGAGACCAGCCTGCTCGTTGCGCCACGGCTCATGGCGCTTTTGCCCGAGCTGGCAGTCCAGGGCGGTCTGGCCCGGGCCGCCAGCCTGCAAGGCCAAATCGAGCTGACCAGCCAGCATCGCGGCAGGGCCGGCGTCAACGTCTGGATCGGCGGTGGGGCCTCGGCGCTTACGCTGCAGAATGATTCGGGATTTCCAGGCCTGTCCGGTGTGCCGTTTGCCGGGTCGCTGGGAGCCGATTACCAGACGCCCGGCGGGCTGATCCTGGGCGCGGCCTTCTCGGCCGGCACCCAAACCCAGGAGTTCTCCCTGGGCGGCGGACATTTCGACCAAAACGATCAGGCCCTAAGCCTCTACGCCGCCTACCAGGCCGGGCCGGTATGGGGCAACGCCGTGGCCTCCTACGGCTGGCTGCAGGACAAGATCGAACGCGATGTTACCCTGGGACTTTTTACGGATCACAATACCGCGACCACCCAGGGCAACTCCCTGGCCCTGGCCCTGCGGGCCGGCGGCGATATCCCGCTCGGGCCGCTGACCACCGGCCCGGTGGCCGGGCTGGTGCTCCAGCAGGTGCGCATAAACGGCTTTGCCGAGACCGGCACCAGCGGCGCGCTCACCGGGGCCAATGGCGTAACCGCCCTGTCGTATGGCCAACAACTGCGGGATTCGGCCGTCAGCCAACTCGGCTGGCGGGTGTCGGCCACGTTGGCCGACTGGCGGCCGTTTGTCGAAGCCAAGTGGAACCATGAGCTGATCGATCAGGGCAGCCGGCAGGTCAAAGCGGCCCTGACCTCGGCCACGGCCGCGCCCTATACCCTGGACGCCGCCCCGACGGCCACGGACTGGGCCACGGGAATGGTCGGCACAACGTATAAAATCAACGAGCGGGTCATGGTCCGGGGCGCGGCCTCGGCCATGGCCTTTAATCCCCAGACCGTCAGCTATGGCGGGGAACTGGGGCTCAGCGTCAGTTTCTAAAAGGTGCGACAACGGTCGAGCGTGGGCCGCAAAAGCAGCCTGCCAAGACCGTGCCGTCCGTTTCCCAGGCGCTCCCCAGCGTCTTGGGGCCGAGCCTGCCGCCAGTCTTACAAATGGCGCGAATCCACCGTTGCCTTGCGCTCAAGCTTGGACCAGCCCATTTCCCGGCCGCGCAGCGAAGCCACAAAGGTGCGAAGGGCCACCACGTACATGAGCTGGCGGTAGAGAAACCGCTGGGGCACAAGCCAAACGAGCAGGCTCTTGTCCTCGTCGCGCTCCAGGAGAAAGGCCACGATGCCGGCCAGGATGTCGGCGGCCATAAACAGCGCATAGTAAAAGACCACCCGCAACAGCGTGTCCGGCTCCCAGGCCAAGGGATGCCAGGCCCACATCACCCCGGCGGCCAGACAGGTGTAGGCCAGCCACAGGTCCATGATCGGCGAAATGAACTGGAAAATGATCTGGTAGAGCCAGATATTGGGCAGCCCGAAAAAGCCGAGCAGGCCGTAGCGCGGCCGCAGCAGGGCGTCCTTGTGTTTCCAGGCCACTTGCAACGTGCCAAACATCCAGCGAAAGCGCTGGCGCAAAAAGCCGCGCAGGGTATCCGGTGCCTCGGTCAGGGCAATGGCCCGCTCTTCGTAGGTCACGGCGTAGCCCATGCGCTGGATGCGAATGGTGAGGTCCGCGTCCTCGGCCAGGGTTTCGCCGGAAAAGCCGCCGGCACGTTCCACCACGTCCCGCCGCCAGGCCCCCACCGCCCCGGGAACCACCGTGACGCTGTCCAAAACGGTCAAGGCCCGCCGGTCCAGATTCTGGCTGGTGACGTATTCCAGCGCCTGACAGCGGGTGAGGAAATTGATCCGGTTGCCCACCTTGGCGTTGCCGGCCACAGCCCCCACCTTGGGATCGCCAAACCAGGCGGCCAGCCGCAGGATGGTGTCCCGGGCAAAGACCGTATCGGCGTCAAGGGTCACCACGATATCCGCCTTGGTCAGCGAAATGCCGTGATTGAGCGCCGCCGGCTTGCCCGCATTGGGCTGGGTCACCACAACCACCAGCGGGTTGTTGCCAAAGGCCTGGCACAATACCCCGTAGGTGTCGTCGCTGGAGCCGTCGTCCACCACGATGATCTCAAATTGTTTGGGATGCTGGCAGGCTAAAAGCGATTGCACGGTCTGGAGCACGACGTTCTCTTCGTTGTAGGCCGGCACCACCACGGCCACGGACAGCTCGGCCGCGTCTTCCATGCCTGCCGCGTCAACCATGCCTGCTACGCCTGCCGCCACGGGACACCGGCGGCCGAAGAGCTTCTCCCAGACAGCCAGCACCACCAGGATCAGCAACCGCCCGATGCCAAGGACCGTGCCTACGATAAAGAGCGTGCGCAACCCGGCCGACCAGACAAACAGCAGGAAAAATCCGAGCCGGTTGCCGTAGGACACCACCGGGTTTTCATCCTTGACCTCGGGCATGACGGCATCCCGGCTCTGGCCCAACAATTCGGATACCGTCACGAACCGATACCCGCGCTGCCGCAGGCTCTCGATGATGCGCGGCAGGGCGGCAACGGTCTGGGCCCGCTCGCCGCCGGAATCGTGGAGCAGTACGACGTTGCCTTCGCCGGTCTCGGCCTGGCGCACCACCTCATCGACGATGGCGTCCACGCCCGGCTGTTTCCAGTCATTGGGGTCGATGCGCATGCCCACGAAAACGTAGCCCTGTTGGCTGAGCACATCCATAGGCCGCACCTGATCCTGGGTTTCCGGTTCGCTGTCCTCGCCATAGGGCGCCCGAAACAGGTGGGTCTGGCGGCCCAGCACGCTTTCCAGGAGCCGGGCCGTGGCCGAGACTTCGAGATTGAGCTGGGTGGTCGAGACGTCGGCAATATTGGGATGGGTGTAGGTGTGGTTGCCGATGTCGTGGCCTTCGGCAAAGGTGCGGCGCACCAGTTCGGGATATTTTTCCGCATTGCCGCCGATGATGAAAAACGTGGCTTTGACGTCGGCCGCTTTGAGCGCATCCAGAATCCGGGCGGTGTATTTGGGATCGGGGCCGTCGTCGAAGGTCAGGGCCACGGTCTTGGGCACAAAGCCGTGCCGCTCGATGACATAGGGCGAGGGGTAGACTTCAAAATTCTCGGCCGTAATCAATCCGGTCTTGTCATTGACGGCCACGGTGCGCCGGCCGATGCGCGGCGTCTGGGCGATCTTGAGGATTTCCCCCTGGCCTTCGTAGTCCAGGTCGTAATCGAACCGGATTTCTTCCAGCCGTTTGGCGGCCTGGGGTCCGAACTTCCAATCGACGCCGAAAAAGGTCCAGATGGAGGGGTCTTCGCCGCCAAGCCGCCACAGGGCGAAGCCGGCCGGTTGCAGGGGCATGGACGCAATCATGCCGTTATAGACCGTGGTGGCGTCCATGAGCCAGACGTCGTGGGTCACGTCGTTTTCGTCCTGGTAGTCGAAATGGGGATTGGATGAAGCCGGGTCCAGGGCAATGCTCCCTTCGGAGTCCTTGGCCGTGAGCACGGCTTCCTCAAAGGTCGCTTCTTCGCCCTGTTTGCCTTTGGCCCAGTCGTAGGCGTAGCTGCCCAGGGCCACCACGAGCTTTTGCGACGGAATCTGGGCCGCCCGGGCCCGCAGGACTTTGGTAAACCAGGGCAGGCTGGCGATGGGGCCGGGTTTGCCGGCGGGCCAGTGCTCGTCGTAGGCCATGACGATGACCTGATCGACGACGTCGCTTATGGCCTTGTAGGGAAAGGCCGGATCATCGGCCGGGACGTTTATGGAAACGGTGAGCCCCCGGGCATGGAAGGTGGCGGCGACTTCGGTCACGAAACGCAGATAGTTTTTCAGCCCGGCCGGCGGGATGTCTTCAAAGTCGAGGCTGACCCCGGCAAAATTGTTTTTCTGGACGAAATCCAGGAGCATCCCGATACATTTGGCCCGGGCCTCGCTTTTGGCCGTCATGCGGGCCACGGCGTCGCCGTGCCAGATCTGGTCGGTGAAGTTGTTGACCAGCACCATAACGGGCAGGGACGGCTTGCGCTGCCGTATAAAGTCCAGGGCCTCCCGGGTCTTGTCCGGGTCGTCGGCAACGACGGTGCCGTCCGGCCCGACCAGATGCAGCCATTCGGGCACGAGCAGATCGAGGTTGTCGATGTTTTTTTTGAGCGAACTGAGGCTGGCATCATCCCAATTGACAAAAAAGCCAATGGCCTTGGTGGCATACGGCTGACTTGGAGTCGTATCCACCAGGGGCGCGACCTGTTTGGCGGCCTTTATTTCCTTGGCCAGCCCCTTTTTGAGTTTGGCCAGCCGGGTATCGACCGCAGGCGGCGCGTCCTTGGCCACAGGTGGCGCGGTATGGTTGCGCCGGGGCAAAAAACGGGCCGAGGGCAGGGACAGCGATTCCAGGGCCGGGTTGAGCAGCACGCTGGCCACGAGCACCACCAGGATGGCGGAGATCAGGGCGGCGGCCAGAAAGACCCCCGCTTTGACCCTGGGCCAGCGTTTGTGGTTGGGATCAAAAAAGACCGGACGATTTCTTGGTTGGGACACGTCATTCTCGTCAGAGGTTGAATTTGGCCCAGGCAGGCGGGTTCGCCGTTACCGACGACGGCGCAAAGGAGAGGTACTGGCAGACGCGGCGAAGGGGCCGGGCGCGCCCTTGTTAACGCTGCCAACTGGCAATAAAGGAAATTCCATGAGCACAGAACGCAAAGCGCGGTTGACTTGTGTGGATTGCCTGCGCGGACTGGCCGTGGCCGTCATGATCGTGGTCAACAATCCCGGCGACAGCCAACACGTCTTCCCGCAACTGCGCCATGCCGCCTGGAACGGGTTGACCCTGGCCGACTGCGTTTTTCCCTTGTTTTTAGTGCTTGTTGGCACAAGCGTTGGCCTGTCCATCGACCGGGACCGGGTGCGGGCCGGGCAGGCGGCGGGCTTTTGGCCCAAGGTCGGCAGACGCACCGGCATACTATTCGCCCTGGGCCTTTTGGAAAACGCCTACTGGCGTTTCAGTTTTGAAAGTCTGCGCCTTCCCGGCGTGCTGCAGCGCATCGCCATCGTGTATCTGGTGGCGGCCTGGCTGCATGTGCGCCTTTGCAGCCGGGCCCTTGCCGCGCTGATCCTCACACTGCTCACGGGATACTGGCTGCTGCTGGGCTGGGTGCCCGTACCGGGGCTTGGCCGGCCAAGCCTCGACGCGGACAGCAATCTGCAAGGCTGGCTGGATCAGTTGCTGCTGGGCAGCCATATTTGGAAATTCGGCACCACCTGGGACCCGGAGGGTGTCTTGTCCACCCTTCCGGCCATCGCCCTGGGCCTTATCGGGGTGCTGGCCGGGCGCTGGCTGCGCCGGGGCGCACCGGCACCCGGCCGTGCGGCCGGCCTGGGGCTGGCCGTGCTGGGCCTGGGGCGTCTCTGGAGCCTCTGGTTTCCCCTGAACAAATCCATTTGCTCCAGTTCGTTTGTGCTGGTCCTTGGCGGGGCCGGGGTGGTGCTCCTCGCGGCGACGCACTGGCTCCTGAACGGGCGCGGCCGGGCCGTCTGGCCTGCCTGGGCTGCCTGGGCCAGACCGCTGACGATGCTGGGGACAAATGCCCTGGCCGTTTATGCCACCGCCTCGTTTCTGGCCGCCAGCCTGCGCCATATCCACCTGCCCGGCGGCCCGAACGGTTCTATGCGCCTGCAGGCGTATCTGTACCAGGGCCTTTTCGCCGGTCAGGCACCGAGCGACTGGGCGTCGCTGGGCTGGTCCCTCCTGTGCCTGCTGGTCATGCTCCTGGGGGCCTGGGCGCTTTCTGCCCGCCGCATCGTTATCACGCTGTGACCGCCGCTCGTTTCCGCCCAAAGCCAACCGCTTCGTCACCTCGGGCCGCTGCGGTTGCCGCCAAACCGGCCTGCCCCACAGCACCCTGTTCATGCGGCCAGTTCCGCCTTGGCGTAACTGTGTAAATGTGACAGTGTTACCGAAAGTGTCTTTGGCGGGCCGACGCCGCGCCCTGGGCGCGAGACGTTTTCCAGGCAGTTGCTGGCCTCAGGCCGGCACCATCCGCATGACGGTAGCGATGTATAAGACCACAGCCCTCCTCGTTTTGGTCCTGGCTGCCGGTGGACTGGCCGCCTGGCAGGGACTTGTGCCAAAGCAACCCCCACGCCCGCTGGTTATCGGTGTCGTCCAATTTACCGCCAATAACCTTGATACCCTGGCCGGGTTTCAGGAAGACATGGCCGCAGCCGGGTTCGTTGCAGGCCATGATGTGACCTATCTGATCCCCGAACCAGCCACCTCCGCAACCGAGCTGCGCCAGACCCTGGACGCCCTGCTGCCCCAAAACCCCGACCTCATTTTCGCCTCCCCCACCGCCGCAGCCGTGGCGGCCAAGGAGGCCACGGCCCAAAACCGCATCCCGGTGATTTTTGGGCCGGTCAACGATCCCGTCTCCTCGGGTGTGGTCAACAATATCCACCAACCCGAGGCCAACCTGACCGGCGTGCGTCTGGCCCCGAGCGAAGGCCGCAGACTCCAGGCCCTGCTCCAGCTCGCCCCCCGGACCAAGACCGTTTTCGTGCCCTACAACCCCGCCGAGGCCAGCGCCCTGGCGAGCCTGCGCCAGATCAGGGAAGCGGCCGCCGCCCTTGGCGTGGAACTGGCCGTGGCCCCCATCAGTGCGGCCCCGGATTTTGCCATCAACACCGCCCTGGTTCCGCCGCAGGCCTCAGCGATCTTTCTGCCCCGGGAAGGGCTGGTTCTGTCCCGATTCAGGGAATTTATGACGGTGGCCGAGGCGCGCCGGCTGCCCATGAGTTCCCCCCGCCTGGACCATGTCGAGCAGGGCGTCCTGACCGGCTACGGCTTTAGCGGCCCCGACATCGGCAAACAGGCCGCCCGCATGGCCCGGCTGGCCCTGACAGGCGTCAAACCCTCGGGGATTCCGGTGGAGACCGCCCGCGACTATCTGGCCATCAACCTGGAAACAGCGGCCCGCATCGGCCTTGACGTCCCGGAGTCCTTTCTCAAACAGGCCCAACGCATCGTTGTCGCCCACCCGGAGAGGTCGGTTCCATGACGCGCCTGGGTTCGCTGCTCACCTCCACCTTCCTGGTTCTGGCCCTGCTTCCCCTGCTGGCCCTGGGCGGTGTGTTGGGCGTGAGCCTCTACCACAACCAGCTTGCTTCCGAATACCGGCAGGCCCAGGGGCTTTCCGTCTCGGTGTCGCTCCAGGTCAAGGAAATACTGACCGGCATCGAAAACGACATCCGCTCCATCAACCGCTATCGCGACTTTTTCAGCGCCTCGCCCGAGATGCAGCGGGAGTGGCTGCTGGAACTGCTGGCCAGCCTGCCGGCCGTGCACGAAATCACCTTTGCCGGCCCGGATGGAAAACAGCGCCTCAAAGTATCCAATTTCAAGGCCTATGGCCTTTATATACCGGAAAATATTGCATTTCGCCAGGAATTTAGGGAAGTCATGCGCTCCCAGGGCAGCGCCTTCGGCCCCGTGACCATCGATGCCGATGTCGGGGAGCCGCTTATGCCCCTGGCCATCGCCCTGTCCGACCCCCGCACGGGGGAACCCCGGGCAGTCATGTTGTGCATGCTGCGCCTGGGGGTTTTTCAGGATCTGGTGACAAAGTTCAGCCATCCCCCGGACGTCGAGGTGCTCATTACCGGCCCAAGCGGGCGGATTCTGGCTGCCCCGGATTTTTCCCTGGCCCTGGCCGGCCGGCATTTTACGGCCCAGGACCGGCCCATACTGGCCCCCGATCTCAACGGCGAGTCTGCCCTTTCCGTGGCCACGCCCGTGCTTCTGGGCGAGCCGGTCCTCTCGGCCGTGGTCGTGGTGGCTGGTGAGGCGGTCTTGCGCCCGTTTTACCAGATGCTTGGCGTCTACGCCCTGGTGCTGTGCGGCGCATTGTTCGGGGCGACGGTCCTGGCCCTGGCGGCCCGACGGCGTATCGTGGCCCCGATCCAGGCCCTGACCCGCACCGCCTTGGCCATTGGCCGGGGCGAGATCGGGGCCAAGGCCCCGGGGGGCTCCTTTTACGAAACGCAACGGCTGGCCGAGACGTTTAACGACATGACCGGCAAACTGCTCGGGACCATGCACGATCTTACAGCCGAAATCGCCACGCGCCAAAAGGCCCAGGCCGACCTTTCCAACAGCCAGGAACGCCTGGAAATGGCCCTGGCCGCCGTCAGCGACGGCTTATGGGACTGGCGGATGGACACCGGCGACGTCTATTTCAGTCCCCGCTGGTTCGCCATGCTGGGCTATCCGCCGGACGCCTTTGCCCCACGCTATGAAACATGGCGCAACCTGCTCCATCCCGAGGACCTGCCCCAGGTTGAAGCGCTGATTCTGGCCCACCTGGAAACGGGTGAGCCGTATGAATCGGAGCTTCGCATGCGCACCTGTGACGGCACCTGGAAATGGATCATGACGCGCGGGCAGGTGATGGAAAAAGACACTGCGGGCAGGGCCTTGCGCATGCTGGGGACACATACCGACATCACCGAACGCAAGCGGGCCATGGAGGCGTTGCGCTCGGCCACGGCTGCGGCCACGGCCGCCAGCCACGCCAAATCCGAATTTCTGGCCAACATGAGCCATGAAATCCGCACGCCGCTCAATGGCATTCTGGGCATGCTGCACCTGCTCCAGACCACACCGCTGTCCCCGGAGCAACAGGAGTATCTGCTCCAGGCCGTGACGGCGTCCAAGCGCCTGACCGGACTGCTCTCCGACATCCTCGACATTTCCAGAATCGAAGCCGGCAAGATGGCAATTGCCGGCGAGGAATTCGCGGTGGTCGATCTGCGGGACGCCATTTTGGAGTTGTTTCGCCCCGCTGCCCAGGAAAAGGGCCTTGTGCTGGAGTTCACGATCAGCCCCGATCTGCCCCCCCGGTTCATTGGTGATGAGGCCCGCATCCGCCAGATTCTGTTTAATCTGGTGGGCAATGCCATCAAATTCACCGACCAGGGTTCGGTGGCCGTTTCCCTGGCCCCCCTGCCAGGCGCCCCGGCCAAACCGGTGCGGGTTCTTTTTACCGTCACAGACAGCGGCATCGGCGTTTCCGACGAACAGCTTAAAGACATCTTCGAACCCTTTGTGCAGGCGGAAGCGACGTTTACGCGCCACCATCAAGGAGCCGGGCTCGGCCTTTCCATCGTGCGCAAACTCGTGCGGCTCATGGACGGCGAACTGGCCATCGACAACCCTCCGGGCGGCGGCCTGAGCCTGTACCTGAGCCTGCCGCTGGCCCTGCCCGCCAGCCCCGGGGCGGCGAGGCAGGCCTTGCGCTGCCCTGCCCCCCTGGCCCTGCCGGGCAGCGACCATGTACCGCTACGCATCCTGCTGGCCGAGGACGATGCGGTGAGCCTCATGGCCGGCCGCAAAATCCTCGAAAAGGCCGGGTACCAGGTCATCGTCGCGGCCAATGGCTGGCAGGCGGTGGAACGACTGGCCGGGCACGACATCGACCTCGTGCTCATGGACATCCAGATGCCGGTCATGGACGGTGTGGAAGCCACCCGGTTGATCCGAAACTCGACCGATCTTGGTTGCAAGGCCGATGTCCCCATTGTGGCCATGACCGCCTGTGCCATGACCGGGGACAAGGAAAAGTTTCTGGCCCTCGGGATGGACGGCTACATTTCCAAGCCGGTGGATCTCTTCACCTTGCAGGAGGTTGTCGCTTGTGCGCTGGGAGCGCGGGCAACGGGCCGGGTTTGAGCTGCACCCGGCAACAGGCGGTGAGCCTTTGTTTTTATGGACAACCGTCCAGTGCAATGTGTAAAACGTAGTAGTATTCGGCGAGTGTCTTGGTGTATCGTGTGGCTGATGACGCAACCCGAACAGTGGAACACCTAGTGTGAGGGATCAAAATGTTTAAGCATCTCAAAGTGGGTTACAAATTGTTCGGCGGGTTTACCCTCGTCATCGCCATTTTCGTCGCTCTGGCCGTTTATCAGTTGACCACCATCGAACACCTGGGGGCCATCCAGGACGCCGGGGCCAAGCGAGCCCAGGATTCCAAGGCGATTATGGAGGTCTCCGTGCGCCTGGCAGGCCTGTACGCCATCATCGCCGACGGGGAAATCAACCGGGAACTGGCCCAGACCAAAGCGGATTTCACCAAGGCCAAGGATCAGGCCAAGGAGGACATGCGGCTGGTGGAATCCCTGGCCGACACCGCCGAGGAACGCGCGCTCGCCGGCCGCTTTACCGACGATTACAAAAACTACCTGGAGCATTTTGAAAAAAAGATGCTTCCCGTCCTGGAAAAACTCGCCCAGGCCGCTCAAAAAAATGAAGACATCGCGGCCCTGGAAGCGGAATCCAAGGAACTGGACGGCCAGGTGGACACCATCCGTACCGCCACCATAAAGCCCCTGGAAGCCATCACCGAGTCCCTGGCCAAGGAAAACATCGCCGGCGACGAGGCCTTTGACGCCCTGCGGGCTTCCGCCAGCCGCGTCACCATCATCATGACCGGCCTGGGAGCCCTTCTGGCCTTGGTGATTTCCATCCTGACCGCGCGCGCCGTCACCCGGCCCATGACCGCCGGCATCGCCTTTGCCAAGCATCTGGCCCAGGGCGACCTGGAACAGACCCTGGAGGTCAACCAGCGCGACGAACTGGGCCAGCTCGCCGATGCCCTGCGCCTGGTGGCCGCCTCGGAAAAAGACGTGGCCGCACTGACGGCCCAAATAGCCAAAGGCGACCTGTCCGTGACCATCAATCCGCGTAGCCCCAAGGATACCCTGCTCCTGTCCATGGGCGAACTGGTCGCTTCGCAGCGTGCCGTGGCCGCCGCCGCCCAACAGTTGGCCGCAGGCGATCTGCGCATCAAGGTCGCCAAACGGTCTCAAGACGACATCATGCTCGAATCGTTGAGCAAAATGATCGAAACCCTCATCGAAGTCATCATCGAAGTGCAAACCGGCACGGACAATGTGGCCGCTGGCAGTGAACAACTCTCGGCCTCGGCCGAGTCCATCTCCCAGGGAGCTTCGGAACAGGCCTCGGCCGTGGAAGAATCCTCCGCTTCCATGGAACAGATGAGTTCGGCCATCCAGCAAAACGCCGACAATGCCCGGCAGACCGAAGCCCTCGCCGTCAAGGCGGCCCACGACGCCAAAGAGTCCGGTGAAGCCGTGGTGCAGACCATGGCGGCCATGAAGGAGATCGCCGGCAAGATCAGTATCATTGAGGAAATCGCCCGCCAGACCGATCTGCTCGCCTTAAATGCCGCCGTGGAAGCGGCCCGGGCCGGCGAACACGGCCGGGGCTTTGCCGTGGTGGCCTCGGAAGTGCGCAAGCTGGCCGAACGCAGCCAGCAAGCCGCCTCGGAAATCACCAAACTGGCCAAGGACAGCACCGATGTGGCGGTCAGGGCCGGAGCCCTGCTCACCCAGCTCGTGCCCAATATCCAGCACACCGCCGAACTGGTGCAGGAAATAAGCGCCTCAAGCCAGGAGCAAAGCGCTGGCGCGGCCCAGGTCAACAAGGCCCTGCAGCAGCTTGACCAGACCATCCAGCAAAACGCCAGCGCCTCGGAAGAACTGGCCTCAACAGCCGAGGAGCTTTCCGGGCAGTCCGAGCAACTGCGCAGCACAATTGCGTTTTTTCAGATTGAAACCCAGCGCCCGACCCGGTCCCAGCGCGCCATCAGGTCGCCAAGATCGGCCCTGCCGGCCAGATCGCGCAAAGCGCTGCCCAGCCCCGGCCGGAAAGCCGCCGGCGAGGTCCGCATCAACCTCGGGGAGGCCGGTGGTGCCGACGATGACGACGACCGCAATTTCGAGACATTTTAAAGCGGAGACACCAACGCCTGGCCGGTGTGGGGAATGAGGAAGCCCAGCGACGCTGCGGCCCCACGCCCCGCCGGGTCGGGGTTGCCCCAGGCAACCCCGACCCGGCCAACTCTGCGAGCCACCATGGACATTCGTTTCGCCAGCCTGCCAGACGGGTATGCACTGACTGTCGCCCTTGGTCCCGGCCAGGAAATCACCTGCCGGATCAGCCCGCCCCCAGGGAGGGTGGCCTTTGTGGACATCCTGCCCGACGTGTTCGCTGTGGCCGACGCCATGCTCGCCCAGGCCGCCCGGCAGGCGGCCGAGCGCGGGCAGGCCGTGACCTGCACCGCAGGCTGCGCCCTGTGCTGCCGGCATCTCGTGGCCGTTTCCGACCACGAGGCCCTGCTGGCCGCCCACATGATCGGCCTGCTGCCAGACGAGACGCAAACCCGCATCCGACAGGCGTTCCAGACGACCGTCGCCCGCTTGGAAGCGCACGGCCTGCTGGCCGAACTGCTCGACAGCCACGCCAACAGCTTTGCCGACCGCAACCGCATCGTCGCCGTGCAACGGCGATACTGGGAAATGCAACTGCCCTGCCCGTTTCTTTTGGACGAACGGTGCGCCATCTATCCCTACCGCCCGTTGCTGTGCCGGCAATACCTGGCCACCTCGCCCCCAGTGCAGTGCCATGGCAGTTTCCTGGCCGACCACCTCGTGCACAAGCTGCCCCTGGCCTACGATCTGGCCAGCGCCGCCGCCTCCTTTGACGGCTTACGCGCCCAGATGTCCCGGCCGGTCCCCCTGCCCGCCCTGCTGCTGGTCAATGGCCTGCTCCAACGCCACACGCCGCCCCAAACCACGGCAACGGCCATGCTGACCGCATTTCTACGCCATACGGCAGACCATTTCAGCCGCTAAGTCCCCGCCCCGGTGTGTCGCCGCGCCATATGGCGGCGTGTGGCGGGTCAGGCACCAGTGAATTCGCAACACCGTCGCCTTCCCCCATTGCTGGCAGGATCAGTTTGGCGTAGAGTGACTCTGGTCTTGGCCTCAAAGACTGCATGCCAGGGGCGAGTTGACTGTCGTATTTCTGCAAAGCCCGACAAACAAAAAGCCATAGTCATGTTCGCACAGGTGCTTTCAGGCTGTTTTCCCCTGCCCAGCCGTGGTCCCGGCCACGGTTCCGGTTGCCTATGACCTTCCCGTTGCCCCGCCCTGCCGCCACGCCCAGGACGCTGCGCCAGCGGCTGCAAACGCTGTCCCGCATTGTGTGCGTCCTGCTCCTCGTCAGCACCGCCCCCCCCTCGCCAGCCCGGGGCGAATCCCAGCCGGACGCCCGGCAGCCCTCCTCGCCCAAAGCCATCACCGTCGTCATGGACAAGGATTATCCGCCGTATATTTTCATGGCTTCCGACGGCTCCGCCCAAGGTATTCTGGTGGATGCCTGGAAACTGTGGGAGGAAAAGACCGGGGTGCCGGTTCTCTTGCGGCCCATGGACTGGAACGCCGCCCAACAGTATCTCCTGGACGGCAAAGCCGACATCATTGACACCCTGTTTCGCAATGCCGACCGGGAAAAGCTCTACAGCTTCTCCCAGCCCTACGCGACCATTGAAGTGCCGGTGTTCGTCCACAACGATTTAAGCGGCATCCATGATCTGGAGACGTTGCGGGGCTTTACCGTGGGCGTCAAACGCGGCGACAGCGCCGTGGATTACCTCTCCGGCCGGGGTATCCTGCCTTTGGTCGCCTTTGACGGCTACGAGAACATCGTGCGGGCCGCCCGGGACGGCGACGTCAAGGTTTTTTGCATCGATAAGCCGCCGGCCCTGTACTATTTATACAAATATGGTCTGGAAAACGAATTCCGCTTGGCCTTCACCCTCTACCAGGGTGAATTCCACCGGGCTGTGCGCAAGGGCAACGAGGCCCTTTTAAAGCTCGTCGAAGACGGTTTTTCCCGTATCACCCCGGTCCAATACGACGACATCGACAAGAAATGGCGCGGCTCGACGCTGTTCCAGTCCAATACCATGCGTTATTCCCTGTGGGCCTTGGTCCTGGTCGTCTCCATCGCCGCCATCCTGGTGGCGTTTAACGCCATGCTGCGCCGCACCGTGCGCCGCCAGTCGTCCAAACTCAACCAACTGCTCACCGCCGTGGGCCAAAGCGAAGAACGCTATCGCGAACTCGTGCAAAGCGCCGCCAGCATCATCCTGCGCCTGGACATCGCCGGCCGGGTCGCCTTTTGCAATGCCTTCGGCCTGCAATTTTTCGGTTTTTTCCTGGAAGAAACCCTCGATAAGGAACTTGGCCTGCTCATCGATCCGCCCCAGACGGCTGATCCGCCCTGGCCCGCCATCCTGGCCGGACTGGCCGACGCCCCCGAAGGCGTTGTGTCCATGACCCGGGAACAGCTGCGCCGCAATGGCGAATCCGTCTGGATCGCCTGGGCGGTGCGCAGCCTGCGCGACGCCTCCGGCACTGCTGTGGAAATCCTGTGCATCGGCAACGACATTACCGACCGGAAACGCACCGAAGAAGCCCTGCGCGCCAGCGAGGCCCGCTACGCCCTGGTGGTGCGGGGAGCCAACGACGGCATCTGGGACTGGGATCTGCGCACCAATATCGTCTATTACTCCCCACGCTATCTGGAAATTCTGGGCTATGCCCCGGACGAGATCCAGCAGCTCCTCGACGAATGGACCAAACGCATCCATCCCGACGACGCCGAAACCGTCATCCGGGCCAACAAACGCTGCGCCGACGGCGAAGTGGACAATTTCGCCGTGGAATACCGCATGCGCCACAAAGACGGCGCCTACCGCTGGATTCACGGCCGGGGGGCCAGTCTCAAGGACGAGCGCGGCATCGTCATCCGCATGGCCGGCACCCACACCGACATCACCCGCCGCAAACGCGACGAAGAAGCCCTGCGCGAAAGCCAGGACCAGCTCTCCAAGATCTTCCGCTTCACCCCTGTGGGTCTTGCCGTCACCACCCGGCGCGACGGCCGCATCCTGGATTTAAACGAAACCTGCGCCCGCATGCTCGGCCATGTCAAAGCCGATGTCATGGGCCGCACGACCGCCGAAGTAGGCCTGTGGCACAGCCCGCAGGAGCGCGAAACGCTTTTGGCCGAAATGGCCCGCAACGGCTCCATCCTCGGCAAGGAACTGGAGCTGCGCCACAATAACGGCACCTCTGTTGTCGTGCTGTACTCGGCCGTGCCCAACCACTCCTACGGCGAACCCTGCATCCTGTCCGTGCTCATGGACATCTCCGAACGCAAAGCCATGGAACAGGCCCTGCGCCGCTCCCGGGATGCCGCTGAAACCGCCAATAAGGCCAAAAGCGAATTCCTCTCCACCATGAGCCACGAAATCCGCACGCCCATGAACACCATCCTCGGCATGGTCGATGTGCTCGCCGCCACCCCGCTGACCACCGAACAGGCCCACGCCATCAAAGCCATCGAACTGGCCGGCGGCAATCTGCTCTCGTTGCTCAACGACATCCTCGACCTCTCCCAGATTGAAGCCGGCGGCGTCATCATGGAGGAAAAAATCTGCGATCCGCTGGAAATGGCCAACCAACTCTTGGATATGATGCGCCCCGACGCCGCCCGCAAACAACTCGACCTGCACCTGGAAATTCACGGGACACTGCCACCACGGCTGTTGTGCTGCCCTGACCGCATCCGGCAAATCCTCGTCAATCTGCTCGGCAACGCCCTCAAATTCACCCCCAAAGGGGAAATCGTCCTTGAAATCGGCCGCGAAGAAGAGCCTGACGGTCCCAGATTCCGCCTGGCCGTCCGGGATACCGGCATCGGCATCCCCTTGGACAAGCAAGCCCTGATCTTTGACCGCTTCACCCAGGCCAATGCCGCTGCCAACCGGCAATACGGCGGCGTTGGCCTGGGACTGGCAATCTGCAAAAAACTCGCGGAAATGATGGGCGGCCGCATCCGCGTGACCAGCCGCGAAGGCCACGGCTCCACCTTCACCCTCACCCTGCCCCTGCGCCCGGCCTCCATCCCCGAGGCCGACCACGTTCAGCCAAACCCGCGCCACGGCAAAAGCCAGCCCGCAAACGTGCTCCTCGTTGAAGACAGCCCCACCAACGCCGAAGTCATGCGGCTTATGCTTGAAGGCACCCCCTTCGAAATCACCTGGGCTCCCAGCGGCGAGGCCGCCCTGGCCGCCCTTGGCGACAAACGCTTCGACGTCATCCTCATGGACGTGGAAATGCCCGGCATGGACGGCTACCAGACCACCCGGGCCGTGCGCCAGCTCGAACAGGAAACGGGCCGCCCCCGCACGCCCATCGTGGCGCTGACAGCCCACGCCTTTGAAGAACACCGGCAGCGCAGCCTCGATGCCGGCTGCGACGACTTCCAGGTCAAACCCATCCCCAAAGCCCGCCTCGTCAGCACCCTGGAAACCTGGCTGGCCCTGCGCCCCTAAACGGTGCCGCGCTACGCTGTACGGCGAGGTGAAGAGAAGAGAATCGGGGCTTTGCCCCGAACCCCACCGGGGGGATGATCCCCCCGGACCCCTGCGCCTCTTTAGACCCCGACGAAACCGAGCTGCTGCAACCCGGCCTTGTCCTGCTCCAGGGAAGCACCACCCGTGGTCAGGTAATCGCCGACCATAAGCCCGTCGGCACCGCAGGCCAGGGGGGCCAGATTGGCCGTGGTTGGCCCAAAGACCGTGGGCCGGCCGCCGCAGATGCGGATGTGGCGATCAGGCAAAAGCAGGCGCAACAGGATGACGATGCGGCGGGCGTCGTCCCGGGACAGGACGGGCTGCTCCGCCAGCGGCGTGCCGGGAATGGGAGAGAGGAAGTTGACCGGAACGGAAAAGACGGCCGCGTCAAGCAGCGTCAGGGCCAGATCGGCCCGGTCGGCCCAGGATTCGCCCAGGCCGAAAAGCCCGCCGGAACAGGTGGGGATGCCAAGGCTGCGACACGTGCGCAGCACCTCGAGGTTGTCCTCGAAGGTGCGGGTGGTGCAGATATTTGGATAATGGGCGCGCGACGTTTCGAGATTGTGATGGTAGGCGGCAAGGCCGGCAGCTTTGAGCCGGGCCAGGGCGTCGCGGGGGAGTACGCCAAGCGACGCGTCGGCAGCCATGCCGGTGGCGGCGATGGCGGCCAGGGCCGTGGCCGCCTGGGCCAGTTCCGCCTCGGGCAGGGCCTTGCCTGAAGCCACCAGGCCAAAGCGGGCCACGCCGGCGGCCTGCATGACGGCGGCAGCCTGGGCGATGCGGGTCGGTGCCAGGAAGGCATGCTGCGGCGAGGTGGTTTGGAAATGGCCGGACTGGGCGCAAAAAGCGCAATTTTCGCCGCAGCGCCCGGATTTGGCGCTGATGATGGCGCACAGCGAGACGGCGTCACCGACCCGGGCTAAGCGCACGGCCGCAGCGGCCCGGCCCAGGGCGTCGAGGTCGGCACCGGCTATCCGGGGCAGTTCGTCCAGCAGGCGGTCGCGCTCGCCAGCAGCGAGAAAACCCCCGGCAAGCAGGGGGCGGACCAGGGCATCGGCAAAGGTGGAAAAAAGCGGCATAGGGCGTCCTCGGAGCACGGCATAGCCCTGGCGCAGCGTTTGGGCAAGGGCGAAGGTGTTGCCCCGGGGCAGCAGCTGTCTTGCTTTTTTTCGCTATTTCACACAGTAATTCCAAATAAGGCTCGCGGTCGCCTGGGCTGCGACCGAAGGAGACGCACCGCGCGTCATACGCACCTGGACTGAGAAAGGAGGTTTCCCCGTGAAACGAAAATCCCTGCGGTTTCTGTTGGGCTGGCTGACGCTGGCGTTGCTTGTGGCTGTACCGGCTGTGGCGGCGGACTACGAGGTGCCGGTGGTGACCGGCGAGAACTGGACCCAATCCACGCCCCGGGAGCGCAAGGCGTTTCTGATCGGCGCGGCCACCATCATCGAATTGGAGCAGGAAGTGCAAGGGGCCACGCCGCCCCCAAAGACCACCATTGGTGTTTGGAGCAAGGGCTTAAGCGCCTACAACTTTGACGAGATGACTGCGGCCATAGACGCGTGGTACGCAGCGAACCCGGACAAGCTCGCCCGCCCGGTGGTGGAAGTCATGTGGTATGAACTGGCCAAGCCCAAGGCCGGCAAGTCCTAGGCCAAGGAGAACAATGATGAAACGACTGTCTGTCGCGGTGGCGGCCCTGGCCCTGATCGGCAGCCTCGGCTGCACCAATATGAGCAAAACCCAGCAGGGGGCGCTGTCTGGCGCTGCTCTCGGAGCCGGAGCCGGCGCGGCCATCGGCGCGCTGTCCGGCGGCAATGCCGGCATCGGTGCCGGCATCGGCGGGGCGCTTGGCGGCATGGCCGGCGCGCTGATCGGCAATTCCCAGGAAAAACGCGGCTACTAGCCTCGCGTTCAGAAAACGCCCGCATCTTTATGAAGTAACCATAAACTGTAACCATTGGTATTATTCTCAAAAAGCATCCGTGCGTTTTGAGAACGCCCCACGAGCCGGCCGGCCTTCCGGCCGGCGTCCAGCCGGCGACTTCGGTCGCCGGCTTTTTTATGGCGTACACTTGTGCACATGCTTAAGCACTTGTACAAAAACTTACGCACCTGCCCTGCCGCCATTCTTTTTCCCCGCTGACAGTAAAAATAATTCCCAATGATTTCATGATGTGCTATGGTTTTCCCAAAGTTCTCCGTCTGGCACGGTCCCTGCTGTTCATCACGAAACCAGGGCGCGCTGTTGCGTGCTGGCTGCGCGTCCGCCCAGCCCGCCGCTGGCGGGCCGAAACGAGGAGGGAACATGCGACAGTGCAAGCGACCATGGCATTTAGCCGGCGCTCTGGCCATCGTGGCCGCATTGCTCTATGCCGCCGCGCCAGGGCTGCTCAGCGCGGCCGGGGTGGAAAAAGAGGCCGAGAAGGCTCCGGGACGCCAGTTGGCCCGAAGCGCCACCCAGGCACCGGGAGCCCGCTGGACCACGGCTGATCATTCCAAATTCGAGGCGCTGCAAAAAGAGTTCACCAAGCCCGAAGAGGTGACGGCCGCCTGCCTGTCCTGCCACCAGATGGCGGCGGACCAGATCCAGCATTCCATCCACTGGACCTGGATCTGCCCGGACTGCGGCGACGGCAAGTCCATGGGCAAGTACGGCAAGACCATCAACAATTTCTGCATTGCCGTGCCCTCCAACGAGCCGCGCTGCACCTCGTGCCACATCGGCTACGGCTGGAAGGACAAGTCGTTTGATTTCACGGCCAAAAACCGCATCGACTGTCTGGCCTGCCACGACACCACCCACACCTACGAAAAATTCCCCACCAAGGCCGGCTATCCGGTCACCGAGCCGACGCTGTTTCCCGAAGACGGCAAGACCTACCTGCCGCCCGACTACAAAAAGATCGTGGCCAAGGTGGGCCGGCCCGACCGGCTCAACTGCGGGGCCTGCCATTTCTACGGCGGCGGTGGCGACGGCGTGAAGCACGGCGACCTGGACAGCTCCATGGGCATGCCCAAAAAGTCCCTCGACGTGCATATGGACGCCGACGGGCTCAACTTCGCCTGCCAACGCTGCCACACCACCAAGGAACACCAGATCGCCGGACGGCTCTACACCTCGCCGGCCGCGCCCGAGCGCATCAGCCTCACCGAAGCCGATCTGGCTTCCAAGATCGCCTGCGAATCCTGCCACGGCCAAAAGCCCCACAAGACCGATGCCAAGGCCAACGACCACACCGACAAGGTGGCCTGCCAGTCCTGCCATATCCCGGAATTCGCCCGGGTGCTGCCCACCAAGATGTCCTGGGACTGGTCCACGGCCGGGAAAATGAACGCCGACGGCAAGCCGTTTAAGAAGGAAGGCCCCTACGGCAAGTCGGTCTACGACTCCAAGAAGGGCGATTTCGTCTGGGAAAAAAACGTCGAGCCGGCCTATTACTGGTTTAACGGGGCCATGAGCAACATGCTCGTCACCGACACCGTGGACCCGTCCAAGCGGCTCAGCGTCAACCATCCGGCCGGTTCGCCGGACGATCCCAAGTCGCGCATCATGCCGTTTAAGCGCCACACCGGCAAACAGCCCTTTGATCCGGTCAATGCGACCATGGTCATCCCCCACCTGTTCGGTCCCAAGGATTCCGAGGCCTACTGGGCCAACTACGACTGGAAGCGGGCCGTCACCTCGGGCATGAAGTATGTCGATCTGCCCTTTTCCGGCGAAGTCGGCTTTGTGGAGACCGAATACTTCTTCCCCATCACCCATATGGTCGCGCCCAAGGACAAGGTTGTGGCCTGCGATCAGTGCCATGCCCGGGAAGGACGCTTAAAGGGCCTGCCCGGCGTCTATATCCCCGGCCGCGATGTCCATGCCGGCGTGACCATGGTCGGCTGGGGGGCCGTTATTGCCGCCCTGCTGGCCGTTATCGGGCACGGTGTCGGACGCATGATTTCCAGCGCAAGGAGGAAGGGACAATGAGCGGCGACGCCAACGGCAAGTTCTATCTCTACACCCGCTACGAGCGCTTCTGGCACTGGCTGCAAGCGGCGCTGATCATCGCCCTGGCCGCAACCGGCTTTGAAGTGCATGGCACGTTTGCCCTTTTGGGCTACAAAAAAGCCGTGGCCGTCCATTCGGCTCTCGGCGTGGCCTGGCTTATTGCCTTTGCCTTCTTTGTCTTTTGGGTCGCCACCACTGGCGAATGGAAGCAGTACGTGCCGACAACCAAGAAGATGTTCGAGGTCATGCGCTTTTACGGCTACGGCATCTTCATCGGCCAGCCGCACCCCAGCCCCAAAACGCCCGACGCCAAGCACAATCCGCTCCAGCGCCTGACCTATCTGGCCCTGGCCGCCGTGCTGCTGCCCTTTATGATGGCCACGGGCCTGCTCTACTACGCCTACAACGACTGGGCCGCCCTGGGTCTTGGCGGGTTGAGCCTTTCAGTGGTGGCCCTGGCCCATCTGATCGGCGCCTTCGCCATCCTGGCCTTCCTGGTGGTGCACGTCTATATGACCACCACCGGGCACACCCCCCTGGCCCATGTCAAAGCCATGTGCACGGGCTGGGAAGATGTCGCTACCGAGAAGCCCGAGGAATGGGAGAAGCGCACGGCCTAGCCGCCGCTTTCAGAGGCCCAGGCCCCATAATCGAGAAACAACGGGCGGGACGGCAAGGCTGTCCCGCCCGTTTCCTTGTCCAACATCGGCCGGCGACGATAAAAAGCAGTTGGCCTTTGCCCCGGCCTGGGGTAGCAGCCCGGCCTAGCGGAGGAAGCTGCCCATGAACGTTGATGTCGCCATCCTGGGAGCCGGGGCCTCGGGCCTGTGCTGCGCCATTGCCTGCGGCCGGCGCAAACGCTCCGTCCTAGTCATCGATCACGGCCGCAAGGCCGCACGCAAAGTGCTGGCCTCAGGCGGCGGCCGGGCCAATTGCACCAATATCGATATCAGTCCGGCCGACTACGTCTGCGCCAACCCGCATTTCGTCAAATCCGCCCTGGCCCGGCTTTCTTCCTGGGAATTCCTGGACTGGATTCACACCGGCGGCGTGGCCACCCGGGAAGAAGACAACGGCAAGCATTTTTGCGTTAACGGAGCGCTCAGTCTGGTGCGCTTTCTCACCGCCCAGGCCCAGGCCGTCGGGGCGCAGATGCGCCTGGGGGCCACCATCGCCGCCGCCCGCAAAGACGGCGACGTATTTGTCATCGACACCGACGCCGGGCCGGTGCGGGCCGCCTCCCTGGTGCTGGCCCTCGGCGGCAAATCCTGGCCCGGCCTTGGGGCCACGGACTTTGGCTACGCCCTGGCCCGCAGCTTTGGCCTGGGCATAACGCCGCTGCTGCCGGGCCTGACGCCACTCTTGGCCGGGCCGGATCTGGCGGATTTGTGCCGCGACTTGTCCGGCGTGTCCCTGCCGGTGCGCTTAAGCGGCCCTTGCGAGGCCGCCGGCAGCCTGCTGTTCACCCACAAGGGCGTCTCCGGCCCGGCAGTACTCGACGCGTCCCTTTTCTGGCGGCAAGGCCCGCTGGCCATCGACTTCCTGCCCGGCATCGACCTCGAAGCGCTCCTGGCCGAAACCCCGCGCCTGGAAATCAAAAACGCCCTGGCCCGGGTGCTGCCCAAACGCTTGGCCAGTGCGGTCAGCGACAAACTGGGCCTGACCGGGCCGGTGGCCGGCCTCTCCCCCAAAGCCCGGCAGGAACTGGCCAAAAGACTCGCCGCCTTCCCCTTCACCCCGGCCAAGGCCGAAGGCTTCGCCAAAGCCGAAGTGACCATCGGCGGCGTGGCTACGGCGAGCGTCTCGTCCAAAACCATGGAAGTGGCCAGCGTCCCCGGCCTCTATGTGGTGGGCGAACTGCTCGACGTGACCGGACGCCTGGGCGGCTATAACCTGCACTGGGCCTACGCCTCCGGCTTCGCCGCCGGGGAGTATGCGTAAGGGTAAGGGCGGGAGAAAGAGAGAGGGGGAGAGGGAGACGAAGACGAAAGGCATGCCTCCGGCGGCCAAAGGGCTGAGCCCTTTGGAATCCCACCTGAAGGCAAGGGGTTCAGGGGGAACGGCGTTGCCGTGACGGTGGTCCGGGGATCACCCCCCCCGGACCACCTGAAATGGGGAAAGTATTTCAAGGGGTTGTTGTCGCTGGATGACAAGCTGGTCGGGTGTGGGCCGGGACAGCCGAAAGACAAAAAGAGACTGCGGCGGCGCGGGCCTCTTTTAAAGACAAAGACACCGCACAGCCAAAAAGTCGTCGCCCGAACGCAGGACCGGCCGGGGGGCATAACCTCCCGGCCGGTGATGTTACTCGTTAAACAGACGTTGGGCCTCGGCTTCGGAGACCCGCTCCCACGCAAACGGAAAAATCATCATGATGGCCGCAAAAAAGACCAATGCGGCCGCAACCAGCCCATCCTTCATGGCCTCATCCCCCGTGTCGTATCCCGGTCCCCCCGGACCGGATTCCCTGGTTCCCTGAACCTCGTTGTATTCTTTTTTGTGCGGCCCGCAAGAGAAACCAGCGCCCTGCCCTGCAATTGTTTGCCTAACGGTACGGCTTGGGCTACACAATGGAGCAAGACCAACAAAGAACGACCCAAGGAGCGGCGACATGGCCCTTTTCGGAAACGATACAAAGAAGAAAAAAGCAGCCAAGGACGCCAAGGCCAAAGACGCGCCCAAGCGGCTTATCCCGGAAGACAATCTGGCGGAGTTGACCAAATTCTTCGACGGCATGCAGGAGCCGGTAGAACTGCTTGTCTTTACCGACGCCGACCACAACGCGCCCTATAACAGCTTCATGGAATCCTTGTGCCGGGAGCTGGCAGAACTGGCCCCCAAGATCACGGCGCGCTTTTTAAGCCTCGACAGCGAAGAGGCCAAAAGCCACGGCGTGGATTTTTCCCCCACCCTGCTACTCTCCCCGGCCCGCTACCATATCCGCTATCTCGGCGCGCCGTTGGGTGAAGAAGCCCGCACGCTCATTGAAACCATTATGCGTTTATCACTCGGCAAAAGCGGCCTCACCCAGATTTCCCGGCAACTGCTCCAGGAGCTTGAAGAAAAGCGCGACGTCCAGGTTTTCGTCAATCCGTCCTGCCCCTACTGTCCGGGCCAGGTCGGCAACGCCTTTCGCTGCGCCATTGAACGCCCGGACCTCGTTTCGGCCGTGTGCGTCGATGCCTCCCAGCATCCCGCCCTGGCCGAGCGGTTCCAGGTGGGCAGCGTGCCCCAGACTACCATCAACGAGACCTTTACCACCATGGGGCTGCTGCCCGAGGAACGCTTCGCGGTGGAACTGGTGACGCTCAAACATGCCGAAGATCTGCTGGCCCAGCAACGCGCCGCCGGCGTGGCCGCGCCCCAAGGCCTGGAAGTGCGCGAAGTGGGTGTGGTGGTGGCCGGAGCCGGACCGGCCGGGCTGACCGCCGCCATCTACGCCGTTCGCAGTGGCCTGACCGCAGTTGTGCTGGAAAAAAACGTCATCGGCGGACAAGTGGCCGTCACACCCGTGGTGGAGAACTATCCCGGGTTCGCCAATGTGCCGGGCAAGCGGCTCATGGAGATGATCGCCGAGCAGGCCCGGGCCTATGCCGAAATCCACGAGGGCGAGGGCATCGACGAGGTCAAGGTGGGCCGGCATATCGAGATCTATACCGCCAAGGCCGTGTACGTGGCCAAGGCGCTGATTTTAGCTACGGGCGCGACCTGGCGAAAGCTCGGTGCGCCGGGCGAGGACCGCTATTTCGGCTTTGGCGTGAGCTACTGCTCCACCTGCGACGGCTATCTCTACCGGGGCAAGAAAGCGGTGGTGGTGGGCGGCGGCAACACGGCGCTCACCGACGCGCTGCATCTGAAAAACCTCGGCGTGGACGTGACGCTGGTGCATCGGCGACCGGAATTTCGGGCTGAAAAGCACTTGCAGGATGCCGTGGCCAAGGAAGGCATCGCCACCATTCTCGGTGCCACGGTGGCCGGAATTGTCGGCGACGAAGCGAAAGTGACCGGCGTTCGGCTGCTCGACACGGCCAGCGGCAACGAACGGGATATCCCGACCGACGCCGTGTTCGTGGCCATCGGCCTTAATCCCAACACCGAAATCGCCCAGGAACTGGGGCTGACCATCGACGCCCACGGCTACATCGTCACCGATCCGGGCAAACGCACCTCCATCCCGCGCATCTACGCCGCTGGCGACGTCACCGGCGGTTCCCAGCAAATCGTTAACGCCGTAGGCGACGGTTCCACAGCGGCGCTGTCAGCCTTTGAAGACATCGCCAATCCCTACTGGAAAAAAGGCGCGGTCAGTTAGGCAGACGAGAAGCGGAGCGGAGAGAAGAGAAGCGAAGACGGAAGACAGAAGATGCCTCCGGCGGCCAAAGGGGTGGCCCCTTTGGAATCCCTCATGGAAGGCAGGAGGTTAAAGGGGAACGGCGTTGCCGTGACAGTGGTTCCCGTTAAGCGCTCTTGCAGTTTTCCCGGTCCGCAGTCGAAAGAACTGAAAACCAACGCCCAAAACCCATTATAACTTTTCCCGCTGGGGGGGCCGGGGGGATCATCCCCCCGGCCGCCGGAGGCATCTTCTGCCTTCGCCTCGTCGTTACGGCACAGCGTAGAATTCGGGCGGAGATAACTCCGTGGACTCGAACCAGCCGCGTTCGGACAGATGCCGGCGGATGTCCTGGCACAGTTCGCATTTGTTGACGTAGCCATCCGGGCGAGGGAGGTATTCTTCCAGGGCGGCGGCGTATTCGTAAAAGCCGTTGATGCCGGATTCGGCCAGGGTGGTCAGGATGGGATAGCGCTCGGGGTCGAGCGGCACGCCCAGATCGTCCACGCGCAATGCCAGCCCGGAGCACAGGCCGGGCACGTAGTCGCCGGCAAGGTCCATGTGAAAATGGCTGGTGTCGGTCAGTTCGGCCAGACAGTCGGGCGAGGCCTGGGCCAGGATTGTTTCCACCGGCTGGCGGCCGAGCACCGGGGCGAAAAGATCGAAAGCCCGCCCGCCCATATGGATCCAGGTGCGGCGCAGGATGGCGGCCGGATAGTCCGGCCCGAAATGGTGCAGATATTCGGCGAACGGATGCGTCGTGTCAGGAGCGAAGACTTCCAGATCCTTGAGGAAATGCTCTTGCCAGGGAAAGATCGCCACCCCGGCCTGCTTCGCGGCGTTAAGGACGCCCCGGGTCTTTTGCAGGGGAATAAAGCCGTTGTGCATGGGGCTTATGGACACGAGCAAGGTGGTGAGCCCCATGGAGCGCAGTTCGGTTAACAGTTCCACCGCTTCCTCGGCGTCGTCGTACCACGAGCCGCTCGTCTCCACGTATTCGATACCCATGCCTGTCTCGGCCGCAGCGGCCAGCACCCCGGCCAGGGCCAACGGGTCGGCCAGCGGTTCGCCGCCGCCCACATGCATGGTCCCGGCCCCAAGCGAGAGGGCCTTGGTAAAGCAGGCAGCGGCTATGTCCTGGGAAATAGAGGCCGTCTCCCGCCCCGGCCCGCTACGATACAGGCAATGCGGGCAGGCGCTTTGGCACTGGTAGGAGGTGATAAGCCCCCCGGCGCGCAGACGGGCGACGGCAAACGACATGCGGCGTCCTCATGTTGCGTTCGGCAATTTCCGATATGGTCTGTCCGGCAGCAACACGTTGCATTTATGCTTTTTATTCACAAAAAAACAGCAATGCTTTTGTGTGAATGCGACTCTAGCTCCCGGCCAGCCCGGTCAGGGTGGTGAGCACCATTTCGGCGTGCCCGGCCGCCTTGCCCACTTGGGGCCAGATGCCGCGCACCACGCCCTTGGGGTCGATCAAAAAAGTGGAGCGCACCGTACCGACGCAGTCCTTGCCGCAGACCTTTTTTTCGCGCCAGGCACCGTAGGCGGTAAGGGTCGCCAACTCCGGATCGCAGAGCAGGGTCACGGTCAGTTCGTGCTTGTCGATAAATTTGCGATGGCTGGCCGGCTTGTCGCGGCTGACACCCACAATGTCGGCACCAAGGGCCAGAAACCGGGGCAGGAGCCCGGAAAACTCCACGGCCTCGGTGGTGCAGCCGCTGGTGGAATCCTTGGGATAGAAATAGAGCACCAGCCACTTGCCCGTATAATCGGCCAGGGCGCGCCTGCGCCCGTCAGCGTCGGGCAGGTTGAAATCCGGGGCCGGATCGCCTTCGACCGGCCAGGGGGTTTCGCTCATGGCTTCTCCGTTTTGGCCGGTTGCAAATCCCCGGCCACCAATTTCTGGTGGATCGCGCCGATCCCTTCGTCGGGGTAGCGTAGCCGCAACATGAAATAGCGGTCAACGACCTTGAGCACGTAATCCTTGGTTTCCTCATACGGCGGCACGCCGCCGTGCTTGGCCACGGCACCGGGACCGGCGTTGTAGGCGGCCAGGGCCATGACCTCGGTCTGAAATTTGTCCAGCATGGCGCGCAGATACCGCGTCCCTGCAGCGATATTGCGCTCGGGATCAAAAGGCTCGGTCAGGCCCAGCATCTTCTGGGTGTCGGGCATGATCTGCATAAGCCCCTGGGCACCCTTGGGCGACACGGCGCAGGGATTAAACCGCGACTCCTGCTCGATAAGCGCATAGACGAGCCTGGGGTCCAGGCCGTTTTTCTTGCTGTGGCTGTTGACCAGCCCCAGCAGCTTGGTATCGACGATGACTTCCGGGTATTTGCAGGCCACGGTTTTTTTGTCGGTGAACTTATGCCCGGCCTCCCGCAACATTTTGTCGCGCCGCCCGGCAGCCACCGGGTCAGGCAGCGTCATGCCGTGGATTTCAATGGCACCGGCTGCCGGCGCGCTCACCATTTTCGGGCCGGCGGCCAAGGCTGGCCACGCCCACAGACCGACCGCCAGGATCGTTGCCACGGGCACGGCCGCCCGGAGAAGAAAACTCTTTGTTTGGTCCATTATCCGCCCCCCCTACCCCCTTCGGCAGGCTTTTACAAGGAAGGCGCTAGCGCACCTGCCGACGCCATCGTTCCAGGGTGTCGGGGATAAAGGCCTTTTCGTTACTCGGTCCGCTCCAGACTTCGGAAAATCGGGCCGTGTCGCTGCGGGGGCGCTCCTCGCCGGAGAGTTCCCGCAGCCGGATGCGCATGGGCACAGGCACGCCCTCGCCCACCACCACCGCTTCCTGGGTGCGCAGCGCCGGCAGGGCGGCCAAAAGGCCGGCGGCGTTTTCCGGCATGGCCCGACGCACGAACAATTGGTCCTGCTCGTTGCTCATGCGCAGGGAAAACAGCGTGTTGACCTGGGACAGCACGGTTTCCGAAATTTCCGAGGGGCGCTGGGTGACCAGCCCCAGGGACACACCGTACTTGCGGCCCTCCTTGGCGATGCGCGACAGGGCCCGGCGGGTGGGGGCAAAGGCGGCGGCCGAGTCGCGCGGCACATAGCGGTGGGCTTCCTCGCACACCAGCAGCACCGGCACGCCGCTGCCCCGCTTGCTCCACAGGGCGAAGTCGAAAATGAGCCGGCACAGCACCGACACCACCACATCCACGATTTCCGAGGGCACGCCGGCCAGATTGAAAATGGTCATGGGCCGGCCTTCAGTAGGCAGGCGGATATAGCGGGCCAGGACATCGCCCATGATGTCTTCCACGGTGAGCTGGCCAAACATGAAAGAAAACCGGCGGTCACGGCGCAGGGCGTCGATGCGGCCGGTCAGACGCAGATAGGGGATGGAGCTTTCCGGCTTGTCCAGCTTGCCCATATTGACCTTGAGCAGTTCCACCACCCGGGCCAGCCGGTACGGCACCGGGGTGTCGATGGTCAGCCCCATCTCGTCGGCCCCGCCAGGAGCGGCACCGCCCCGCAGATACTCGGCCTTGGCCGTCATGACACATTCTTTTAAGATATTGGCCTCGACCTCGCGGTACGGCTGGCCCGAGCTGCAAAAGACCTGCACCATCTCCTCAAAATCCAGCAGCCAATAGGGCAGCACCAGGGTGTCGGGGGTCACCAGCTCGGCCATGTCGCCAAAGGCGGCGGCGTATTCGTCGTGGGGATCAAGCAGCACGATATGGCCGTTTCTATGGGCCGTGAGCACCGAGCGCAGCAGCACGGCCACGGTGCAGGATTTGCCCGAGCCGGTGGTGCCGAGCACGGCGAAATGCTTGCCCAGAAAATCGTCCACGATAATGTAGGCCGGCACGTCCGGGTCCTGGTGCAGGCTGCCGACCATGACGCTGGATTTGGTGGGTTTGGCATAGATGCGGGCCAGATCGCCGGTGGCGGCCTGGCGCACCGCCGCGCCCAGGCGCGGGTTGTGGGAGACGCCGCGCTGAAAGGTAAACTCCCTGTCCTCGGTGCCAAGGCTTTCGCCCAAAAGGGCCACCCGGGCCAGATGCCGGTCCCCGGGCGTGGACAGCGCCGAAGGGGCAGGCGTGGTAAGGGTCTGCACCAGACCAAAGACCATGGAGCGCGGCGACGGGATGACGACCATATCGCCCACGGCCACCTGCTCAAAAACGTCGGCCCCGAGCACCACCGTCACTTCCGCGCCTTCCACCGTGGCCACGTAGCCGATTTCCCGCCTGTCCATGTGCCTCCCCGCATCCCTTGGTTTGCTTCCCCGGCGCTGCTGCGGCCAGGGGCACGGCCTACGCCATAAACGTTACACCCTCGCGGCCGGATTGAGGGCCGCCTCGATGGCGGCGGCCAGATCGCGGCGCAAGACGGGCTTGAGCAGCAGCTCGCGCACGCCCAAGGCCCGCGCCCCGTCCTGGCCCATGGTTTCGCTAAAGCCCGTCAGCATGACTACCGGCATATCCGGGCGAAGGGCCAGGACGGCCCGGGTCAGTTCCGCTCCGGTCAGCCCCGGCATGTTCTGGTCGGTAATGAGCAGATCAAAAGCGGCGGGATCGGCGCGCATACGCTGCAAGGCCTTTTTCGGATCGTTTTCGGCCTGGGCTCTATAGCCCAGCGATTCCACGAGTTCCCGGGTAATTTCGGCCAGGGCCGGCTCGTCGTCCACCAGCAGGATGCGCCCGCGCCCCATGGCCGCAGCCCCCGGGACGACGACCGGCACATCAGCCACGTCACGGGCCAGGGGCAGATAGACATCAAAGACGGCCCCGCCCTCGGGGTTGTTTTTGACTTTGATCTCGCCGGCGTATTTGCGCACCACGCCATGGGCCACGGACAGGCCCATGCCGGTGCCTTCGCCGGGTTTTTTCGTGGTGAAAAAGGGATCGAAAATACGCTCCATAATGGCCGGTGAAATGCCCGGACCGGTGTCGCGCACCCACAGATGCAGGCACTCGCCCATGGCGGCATCGCCCGGCAGCGGACAGGCTCCGGCCGGCTGTTCCTCCAGGCCCACTTCCAGGGTGCCACCGGTTTCGCGCATGGCGTGGGCGGCGTTGGAGCACAGATTCATAAGGATCTGCTGGATTTGCGAGGGTTCGGCCAGGATGGCGTCGCGGCCCGGCCGGATGATTTCGCGGATGGCGATGGCATTGGGCACGGTGGCCCGAATGAGTTTGAGTGTCTCTTTGACCAGGGGACCGACGTGCAGGAGATTGGCGGCCTGATCGCTTTGCCGGCTAAACGACAGGATCTGGAGCACGAGATCGCGGGCCCGGCGACAGGCGGACAGGATATGGCCGACGCGCCGCGCCAAACCGCTTTCCGGCTGGGCCTCGCCCTCGATCATTTCGGCAAAGCCCATGATGATGCCAAGAATGTTGTTGAAATCATGGGCGATACCGCCGGCCAGGGTGCCTATGGCTTCCATTTTCTGGCTCTGGCGCAGCCGCTGTTCGAGGTTTTTGCGCTCGGTGATGTCGTGGGCCACAAACACGGTGCCCAGCGGCGCGGCATCGGCGTGGGTCAGGGGCGAGGAGGTGACGAGAAATTCGCCGTGCAGCCGGGGAATGGCAATTTCCCGGGAATGGTAGCAGCCGTCGGTCATGGTCAGGATGTCGGCGCAGAGCTGGCCGGGCGCATCTTCGGCGTCAAAGACAAAGGAACACGGCCGGCCCACCACGTCGCGGGGGGGAAGGCCCAGGCGGTGGGCCATGGCGAGATTTAGGCGGCGTACGGCCCCGTCGCGGTCGATGACCACCACCAGATCCTGGACAGAGTCGAAGATCCCCTCCCATTCGCGCTTGGCCGACTCGATAAGCCCGGTGACGCGCTCGCGCTCCTCCATCTCCTGGGTGAGTTTGCGGTTGACGCTGGCCAGGGCGGCGGTGCGTTCGTAGACCAGGGTTTCCAGCCGGCTTTTGAGCGTCTTGAAATCGCGCTCGGCCTGCCATTTGGCGGTAAGCGAGGTGGCAAACTGGAGGATTTCCTGGGGATGAAAGGGCTTTTGGATGTAGAGGAGCTTGTCGGCCGGGGGCACGCGCCGGGCGATGGTCACCGGATCGACGTCGGTAAAGGCCGTTACCACCACGATCTGGACCCAGGGGTCGAGGCGGCGGATTTCCTCGGCCGCGGCCAGTCCGCCGCGCCCCGGGGGCATGCGCACGTCCATAAAGACCACGGCAAACGGGCGGCCCCGGGCCAGGGAAGCCTGCACGGCCGCCACGGCCTCCTCGCCCTGGCGGCACAGCGTCAGTTCAAAGCGCTGTTGCGCTGCGGGCTGGGTGACGCCAAGACCATCGAGGCCGTCGAGAAAATCGTCGTCCGGGGCCAGGATTTCGCTGAAAAGGTCGAGGATACGCGGTTCGTCGTCGGCCACGAGCAGGCGGATCGATTCAAGTGCAGCTGGCGCAGCTCCCATGGCATTCCTTGCGTCGTGGCCTGTTGTGGCACTGTTAGGGCATCTCCGACCGGTCGAGTTTCTCGACAGCGGAGGGCGCGGCAGTGGCTGGGCGTTTGGCCGGGACCGGGGCCGCCTCACCGGCCGGGGTGCTTTGCACCGTCAGCGGCTTGGGTTCCTGGCCGGCTTTGCCAGCCGTCGGGGGGACCGGGGCCGCACCGGATTGGACCGGGACCGGCTGGGCCGGGACGGACTGGGCCGGGGCCGCCGGTTGCATCTGGACCGGCGCAACCGGTTGGACCGGAGCCGGCGCAGCCGATTGAACCGGGGCAGCAGCAGCCGGTAGGGCCGGGACTGGAGCCGCCGGATGCGCCGGGGCAGGTGCAGCCGGCTGCGCCTTGGCTGGCGGGGCCGGATGGGGCTGGGCCGGCGGGGCCGGAGCCGGCTGGCCGGCCGGGGCCGCCGGCAGCGCCTGGGGAACGACCGGCAGGGTCACTTCCTCCATGGCCGAGAGCCGGGTCAGGTTGTCGTGGGCCTGGGGATAGAACCGGGAGTTGGCTGCAATGGCTTTTTCAAAATATTCCTGCGCCTTGGCTTTATTGCCGGCTTCCATGTAGCACACGCCGAGGTTGTTTAAGGCCGCAGACTCCGTCGCGACCCCGGCAAAGGCGGCATAGGCCTCGTCGTAGCGGTTCAGGCGGCACAAGGCTAGACCGAGATTATTGGAGAATTTGGCGGATTTCTTGACTGAGGCCGCCTTGCGGAAGGCGCTGGCCGCCTCTTCGCCGCGTCCCAGCAGCAGCAGCGAAATGCCCCGATTGTTTTCCACATCAGCGTCAAAAGCGACGGCCAGGGAGGCGTCGGACACGGCCAGGGCGGCCTCGGGCCGTCCGTCGCGGTTTTCCAGAGTGCCCAAGAGAGCCGCCGCCCGGGACAAAGACGGGTCCAGGGCCAGGGCCTGGGCCAGATACTGGCCGGCTTGCCCCTTGTTGCCGCCGAGATAGAGGGCAAAGCCGATCCCTTGCAGGGCCGGGGCGTATTTCCCATTGGCTTTAAGGGCCTGCTGGTAGGCGTCCATGGCCTGGGGAAAGGCCCCTGAGCCGAGATAGAGGTCGCCCAGGCGGCCATGGGCCGTGGCGGCGTCGGCCCCGGATTTGAGCGCCGCCAGATAGAGCCGGCCGGCTTCGCTGCGGTTGCCCTGGGCCAGGGCGGCATCACCGGCGGCGATGCCGGCGTCACTGCCGGCGTTATTTTTTGTAACCGGCGTTGCCGTCGCCTTGCCCTTGGCAGCCGAGCCGCCGCAACCGGCCAGTCCCAGCAGACACCCCACAACGACCACGGCGAGCAGCGCCGCCCGGAATTGACTTTTCACCCTGCCTTCTCCTGTCTGAGCAGCCCGGGTCATAGCAGACCCGGGCACAGGGGTAAACACGAGCCGTGGCCGGGCGCTCCATGACCAATGGATTTGGCCCGATTCCTGTTTCCCGGAAAATGGCCCTTGGCCGCAGGCCATTCCACAAACCTTGGAACGGCTGCTTTTTCCAAGGCCGGTCCGGCTCGCTGCAGTGCACGGCAACCCTCTTAAATACCGGGTGATCGTGCCAACACAGCGGGAAATCGCGTTTTGGCACGATTCTTCCTAGACTTTAAGAAAAATCCGACCGCGCCAGAGCCAACCACGCGCAACATAGGAAAAACACCATGAAACGACTGCATACAGACGAGCGAGGCATTGCAGCCGTGGAAGCGGCTCTGGGGTTGCTGATCCTGGTCCCGCTGCTGCTTGTCCTCATCGAAGGTTCACGGGCCTTGATGGAATATTCCCAGCTGCAAAACGCAACCATGGAAGGGGCGCGCATGCTTTCGCGGCAAAACGGAGACACGTCCGGCGTTGCCGATTATATCAACAGTCTTTTCAGCAACGCCGATGGTTCCTCGACCGTCGAAGGCTCCGCGCCCACGGTTGCAATCGGCCCACGCGATGCCAACAACAACGTAACAGTGCAGGTGGACCATGTTTTCACGCCATTTCTCTCGCAACAGTCCGGCAGTTCTGGCATTTTCGGCCTTCTGGGCTCGAATGCGTTCACCCTTTCGACCACAACCGTTGTGGCCCTGCCAGCCGCCAACTGAACGCAGCGACGCCTGCGGCGCTTCCAGCGTCCTGGTGGCCGCCAGCCTCATCGCGGTCATGGCCGCTGCCGGCGTGGCCGTGGACTATGGCCGTCTCTATGTGGAGCACACCCGCCTGCAAAACGCCGTGGACTCGGCAGCCCTGGCCGGCAGTCTGCAACTGCCCGACGATCCCGATGTCAGCAACGGCAAGGCGGCCGCCGCCGCCACGGCCAATCTGCTGGCCAATGACGCCGACGCCACCAATATCGTGGTGGAATCCGGCGGGGCCACCCGCAGCGTGTGCGTATCGGCCAAGGCGACCGTGGATATGACCATTTCCCAAGTCATCGGCGTAGAGGACCAGATCGTTGCGGCCGAGGCCTGCGCCGGCTACAACGACATTGAGCTGGTCATGGTGCTCGACGCCACGGGCAGCATGAAGGGCACGCCCATCGCCAACGTCAAGGAAGCAGCCACCAGTCTGGTCAATCTGATCATGCCGGCCTCTTCCGACGCCGCCACCCGGTCCAAGATCGGACTCGTGCCCTTTCAGGGCAAGGTGCGCATCGACGGCAACGATCCGGTGGCCGCCGAGCAAAACCCCGACGGCAAGGGCCCGGGCTGCCGCAACGCCGACGATACCGTCAACAACGGCAAGCTCAAGGTGGAATATTCCCGCACCACCACCAAGACCAACATCTTTTACGGCTATACCTTAAGCGGCGTGAGCACTTCCACGGACAAGACCTGCTCCGGCATGTCGCCCATCCGGGCCCTCTCCTCGAACAAGAGCAACATCCTCAGCAACATCACTGCCCTCAATGCCGGTGCCGTGACCTCGGGCACCATCATTTCCGAAGGCATCAAGTGGGGCCGCAAGGTGCTGTCCCCCGAAGCGCCCTACGTCGAGGGCAGCACTGATAAAAAGGTGCGCAAGATCATGATCGTGCTCACCGACGGCGACACCGAGGACGGCCGGTGCGGCGGCAACTTCGCCTCAGGCTCCAAGACCGTGAACACCTATTGGACCAACGCCTACTTCGGCCAGGGCCTTAAGCCCGACACGGGCGCCTCGCCCTACTCCACCCTCTCCACGGCGGCCCTGACCCTGGCCCAGATCCCGGACTGCAAGGACGGCGGCCTGCTCAACCAGTACGTGCTCAACGAAGCCACCCTGGCCAAAAACGACCTCAACTATCCCGTGGAAATCTTTTCCATCCGCTTTGGCGACTCCGACACCACGGATAAAAATCTCATGAAGCAGATCGCCTCGTCCAAGGCCGGCACCGACGACCATTACTTCGACGCACCGAACGAAGCGGGCATCCAGGAAATGTTTAAAAAGATCGGCCAGCAGCTCGGCCAGCGCCTTATGACCAAGAAAGAAGCCACCACCGGCACGCCGTAACAGGCAATACGGAAGCGAGCCCGCCATGAAGACCGGATACCACGCGCACCCAAAGCCGCCCCACGGCACACGCAGCCAGGCAGGCAGCCTGACTGTGGAAATGGCCCTGGTGCTGCCGATTCTGCTCAGTCTGGTCCTTGGCATCATCGAGATTGCC
Organism: Solidesulfovibrio aerotolerans; assembly: GCF_009856865.1. GTDB lineage: Bacteria > Desulfobacterota > Desulfovibrionia > Desulfovibrionales > Desulfovibrionaceae > Solidesulfovibrio > Solidesulfovibrio aerotolerans. The sequence goes on from NZ_WVUD01000016.1 coordinate 51,268, forward strand.
AATATCATGCGCATCCAGTTGACCATGGACAGCGCCGTGACCGCCATCGCCCATGATGCGGCCATGCATGAGACGACCCAGGGTTCGGCCGAGCAGTATATGAACGCCAACGGCCTGCTGCCCGGGGTGCAGCAATCCCCTGCGGCCCCGACCCCGGTCCTGACGCTCACGCCCGCAACGACCACCACCTGCAAGGCCACGCCGTGCACGCCTTACGAAGTAAAGATCACTTACAATTACCAGGCCATGACCGCCCTCATGCAGCCGTTTTTCGACAACATCAAGCTCACCGCCTCGGCCCGCAAGATTTCCGAGCCGTGGTAGGCAGCCAAAGGACAGCCGCCATGAAGAACCGAGTTGCCACCATCGCCCTGGCCGCCCTGCTCCTGCTCGCCGCCCAGGCGAGTGCGGCCGCGACCAAGGACTCTGTTGTCAAATTCTACCAAAGCTATCTCACCCTGGTCAGCGCCAGCGACTTCGTGACCCTGTCCCGGGACCAGCCCGAAGCCTATGACGCCAAGTTCGACGCCATTGCCAAAGAGGCCGGCTTCGAGGATGCGGCCGACGCCCTGACCGCTGCCGAAAGCTATGCCGCAGACACCGATGTCGCCGCGCTCAAGCTCGCGGTCAACGACAAGATTTTGCTGCAATACAGGCCCTTCCGGGAGTAAAAGGCGGTGTGGCGGCCCGTCGCGGCAGCGGCGCGGGCGCGGGAGAGCAGACAGGCGCGCGCCGCGCCTTCGGGACGGCCTCCCGGGCGGCGCGGCACAGACACAGCAGGGCCGGCCGGGAGGAGCACTCCCGGCCGGCCCTGCTCAATTTATTGGCCGCCTGCCGGCCAGGAGCCAGCCGAAGGATTTTCTGCGTGCGCCGTCCGGCCGGTAAGGCCGCAAGCGGCAGTGCGGGCTTAGAAGAAGGCTTGCAACCGCTCCACCAACCCGGCCAGACGGCCGGAGGCGGCCGCCAGCCCCAGGGCGGCCAGGACAAGGGCAAACAGCGCCCGCACCACCATGCGGCGGGCCAAAGGACCGGACAGCAGACCGGTCAGGTCCGGGCCGCTTGGCCGGGACGGGGCCGGAATGATATGCTCGGCCCGCAACAGGCGATAGATGCCCACCACCGAAACGAGGCAGATACCCAGGGCCAGCAGGTTGTCGATATTGTGGAAAAAGGCGTTTACGCCCGAAAAAAAGCCGCTGCTCCCGGAACCCAGCCCGGAAACGGCGTCGAGCAGTTGTTGCTGGCCGCCTTGCAGCTCCTTTGCCGAGCGCGCGATGTCGGCCGCCTGGCCCATACTCCCTCCCCCTGCCCGAGCATCGCGGGCGCTTTGGCCCGCTGCCATCCTTGTCCGGCACACCGGATGCGCGCGCCGGCCGCGTTGAGCCTCAGGCCGGCCGCGCCGGCCGGCCTGAACCGGGCCGGTATGCGCCCGCACCGACGCGACTTATTTTTGCATGCCCCCGAACATTTCGGCGATGCGGATGCCGGCCGGTCCCAAAATAACGATCAACAGCGTTGGAAAGATAAAAAACATCAGTGGGAAGAGGAGCTTGACCGGCAGTTTGGCGGCGAGTTCCTCGGCCAGCTGGAACCGTTTGGTGCGCATGGAATCGGCATAAACCCGCAGCGTCTGGGCAATGGAGGTGCCAAACATATCGGTCTGGATCAGCATGGCCACCAAACTGCCCAGATCTTCCAGGCCGACCCGGGTGGACAGGTTTTTCAGTGCCTCGCGCCGGGATTTTCCGGCCCGCAGCTCGAGCGTGAGCAGGCGCAGTTCGGAGCTTAAGATGGGATCTTTTTGGGACAGCTCGGTGCAGACCCGGTAAATGGCCGCGTCCAGGCCCATGCCCGCCTCAACGCAGACCACCAGCATGTCCAAGGCGTCGGGCAGGCTGCGCGTGATGGCCTTTTGCCGCGCTTTGACCCTCGAATTTAAAATGAAACCGGGCAGATAAAAGCCAATGGCGACCAGGAGGACCACCACGATCATTTTGTACTGCCCGGACACCCGGCCGGACATGGCCACCAGCGCCCCCAGCACCAGCCCGATCAGCCCGGCCCCGGCCTTCATGCCCCAATAGATTTCCACAGCACTGGCCTGGCGGTAGCCGGCCTGGATCAGGGTGGTGCGCGCCTTGGAAAGCTCCACCGCCTCCTTGGGCTTGACCACATCGCCAAACCAGGCCGCCGCCCGCCGGGCTATGGTTTCCAGCCAGCCAAGCAGCCCCGGCCGGCCGGCATCGGACGAACGCACCGGATTGAGGACGGAATAGGCCCGGCCGGCGATCTCCTGGCGTTTGCGGCCCTCTTCACGCAAGGTGGCCACGGCGTAGGCGAAAAGACCGACGCTTGCGGCAACCAGGAAAGCGATGACAAGCAAGTCCATGGCGGCCTCCTAAACCTCAATGCGGATCATCTTGCGGATGACCAGGACGCCCATGACCACAAGCCCGAAGATCAAATAGATCATCATGATGCCGATGGGGTGGGAAAACAGCAGGTTCATATAGCCCGGATTGAGCATCTGCACCACGCCGCCCACGCCAAACGGCAGCAGGCACAACACCCAGGCGGCCATGCGGCCCTCGGCCGAAAGCACCTGGATGCGGCCCTTGAGCTTGAAGCGCTCGCGGATGAGCCAGGAAATGTTGCTGACGATTTCCGCCAGATTGCCGCCGGATTCGTTCTGGATTTTGACCGACACCACAAAAAAGCTGAGGTCCGGGCAATCCACCCGGTCCATGAGGTTGTCCAGGGCCACGGTGACGCCCAGGCCGAAGTTGATTTCTTCCAGGGTGGTCTGAAACTCGGTGTGGATGGGATCGGCGAATTCGCTCACCACCATGCCCATGCCGCTGGTGAAGGTGTGGCCGGCCCGCAGCGCCCGGCCCACCAGTTCCAGCGCTTCAGGCAACTGGCGCTCGAAATCGCCCATGCGTTTGGCCTTGCGCAGGGCCACCCATTTAAAGGGCAAAAAGCCCAGGAACAGGGCCAGACCAAGCCGGATCAGCCGGTTGTCGATGTAAAGCCCGGCCCCGAGATAGCCTGTCAGCCCAAAAACCAGGGACAACAGCACAAAAATGCCCAGCGGGGCCTTTATGTCGGCCTGGTTGAGCACCTTGTTCATGCGCCCGCTCCAGGCATGGCGCGCTAAAAACACGTCGAGCCAGCGCAGGCCGCTGAGCTCGTGCTTTTTGACGATATCGGCGGGTTCCAGGCCAAGGCCCTCCCCCCGCGTCAACTGCTCGATGCGCCGGCGCATTTCCTTGTCCGACGTATCCGTCAGCCGCATGGCCGCCACGGCCAAGGCGATAAACAGATAGACCAGCGACAACAGCAAGGCCAAAGACAGGATGTTTGGCAGGCCGCCCGCCATGGCGTCTCGCTCCTATCCCGGCCGCCGGCCGGCTGTTGGGGATTGGCCGCACACGGCGGATCAGACCTCGGCCACGTTGCGGGGATCGAAAATGCCTTCCGGCATCTTGATCCCCTTGGTCTCGGCCCGAACCGCGAACTTGGGCCGGATGCCCCGGGCCACAAAGGCGCCCTTGACCTTGGCATCGGCCGACATGCCGCGCTGCTCAAAGGCGAAAATTTCCTGCATGGTGATGACCTCGCCTTCCATGCCGGTGAGTTCCTGAAAGCTCACGAGCTTGCGGCTGCCGTCGGAGAAACGCGAAATCTGGATAATGACGTCCACGGCCGAGGCGATGTAGCGTTTAAGCGACAGGGCCGAAATATTGAGCCCGGCCATGGCCACCAGCGTCTCCAACCGCATGAGCGCGTCGCGGGGGGTGTTGGCGTGCAGGGTGGCCAGCGACCCGTCGTGGCCGGTGTTCATGGCTTGCAACATGTCGAGGGCCTCGGCTCCGCGCACTTCGCCGACGATGATGCGGTCCGGGCGCATACGCAGGCAGTTGCGCACCAGATCGCGCTGGGTCACTTCGCCGCGCCCTTCGATGTTGGGCGGGCGCGACTCCAGGCGCACCACATGCTCCTGCTTGAGTTGCAGTTCCGCCGCGTCCTCCACGGTGACGATGCGTTCGTCGTGGGGGATAAAGCCGGAAAGGCAGTTGAGCATGGTGGTCTTGCCGGTGCCCGTGCCGCCGGAGATGAGGATATTGAGTCTGGCCAGGACGATGCCGCGCAGCACGTCGGCAATGTCGCGGGTCATGGCCTTATACCGGATGAGATCCTCGATGGTGAGCTTTTCCTTGGCAAATTTGCGGATGGACAGGGCCGGCCCGTCGATGGCCAGGGGCGGAATGATGGCATTGACGCGGGAGCCGTCGGGCAGGCGCGCATCCACCATGGGCGAAGATTCATCCACCCGCCGGCCCACCCGGGAGACGATGCGGTCGATGATCTTTTTCAAGTGGTCGTTGTCTTTAAAGCGCGACTCGGTCAGCACGAGCTTGCCGTGCCGTTCCACGTAGATCTGGCGGTAGGAGTTGACCAGGATGTCGTTGACGCTGGGGTCTTTGAGAAACGGCTCCAGCGGCCCAAGGCCGAGCATCTCGTCCTTGACCTCGCTTATCAGCCGATCGCGCTCGACCAGATTAAGCGCGGTCTGGAAAAATTCGTCGCGCAGCAGGCGCTCGACGAGCTTGCTGATCTCGCTGCCAAGGGCCAATTCGTCCAGGGTATCGAGCAGCGACAGATCGATCAGGTCGATGAGCCGGTCGTGAATCCGGGTCTTTATCTCGTAATATTCATCCCGGGCGATGCCCGCTTCCTTGCGCTCCGTCGCCGGCGTCTGGGTGCGGGGCATCTGGTGGCGCAAAATCGGCGGTCGGCCGCGTTCCATGTCTTAACTCCTTCCCTGTTCTGGCTCTTCCGCCGCAACCTATCCCTACCACCGATCCGTGCCAGCCGCCACACCGTCCAGGCCGGGCGTCCCGGCGGCCGGGCGGGCTCATCTCCTGGCGCAGGACAACTCCCGGCAGGAGCAGTCGCCCGGCAAGCCATCCCGTGTAACACCGCATTTCGGCAATACGGCAACGCTCTGGCAAACACTGCGCCGCTAGGACCGGCCCCGTAAAAATTTGAGTCCGAACAGGCTCTTTTTCGGTTTTGCCTCTGTCGCGGGGGCCAGAACAGCGGCCAATTCGCCAATGGAGCGGGTCACCGCCGCCCGGGGAGCGGTCTCCAGCAGGGTCTTGCCCTGGTTTATGGCCGAAAGCGTGGTCTGGTAGTCGTTGGGGATGCGCCAGAAGACCGGCAGCCCCAGCGCCTTTTCCATATCCTCGACCACCAGATCGCTTTCTTCCAGGTGGCGGTTGACCACTATCTTCAGTTTTTCCTCAAGCCCGGCCTCGGCGTGGCGGATATTGTCCAGAAACCGGCGCACGTTGGCCAGGCACGGCAGATTCTGAACACCAATGAGCACAATGGCGTCGGACATCTCCATGACCTTCAGCGTGATCTCGTCGAGGTACATGCCCAGATCGATGACCACGGTATCAAAGACCTGGCGCATGAGATCGAGCAGCTTGGCGATATTCTCCGGTGTGGCCATCTGCAGGTCGTCCAGGCGGCTGGGCGGGGCCAGCAGATAAATGCCCGAAGGATGGCGCGACATGACGCTCATGAGATAGGTGGCGTCTAAGCGGCTGATGTTTCCGAGCACCTCGCCCCAGTGGTATTTGGGGGAGAGGTCGAGAAAGAGCTGGGCCTCGCCAAAGGGCAAATTCATGTCCATGAGGGCGACGGTGGCCCCGGGCTTGTGGGTCTGGCAGGCGGCGGCCAGATTGACGGCCAGGGAGGTGGTGCCCACCCCGCCTTTGGCCCCGAAAATATTGATAATGCGGCCCTGTTTGCTGTGCCTTGGGCCAAGCCTGGTTTCCCGGCGCTCTTTAAAGCGCCACAAGGCCATGCGCACTTCTTCATGGTTTATGGGCTGGGGGAAAAATTCGCGCACGCCCTGGCGCATGAGACGCATAAGCACCTCGGCGTCGTAGACCGCAGCGGTTAAAAAGACCTCACGCTCCCCGCGCCGGGCCACCATCTCGGCCACAGCCTCCAGTTCCGCCTCGCCGCCCCCGGCCACCATCTCGCGCACCAGCAGATCGGCGTATTCCTCCCCGGCCCCAAGCACCTCGAAATCGCCGTCTTCGGACAAACATTCCTCGAACACCCCCCGGGCGGTCGAGGCATCCATATCCAGGATCACGGTGAGCTTTTCTTGCATGGTCATGCCCCTTTCCCGGCCAGCCGTCTCATCGCTGCTGCATAAAGGCTTCAAAGCCCCCGGATGCCTTTTTCTCTTCGGGCGCGGCCTTTTCCAAACGCTCGTAGGCCGACTGCGCCCGGGTGCCGTCCATGGAGGCAATCGGGATATCGTTGCCGGCGCCCGGATCGAGCTTCTGGTTTTCAAAAACCGTATGGTAGGCCTTGCCGTAATCCCAGTTCATCTCTTTGTCGGTGGTCTGGCAGCCGGCCAGGGAACCGACCAGGGCCGCGGCCAGGGCGGCCACGAGGGCCGTTTTGCGGATACGTGGCATGATGCGCCTCCTCCCGCCGTGGCGGGTCATTGTTGGCCGCCTGGTTTAATAGCCCCGGGGCTCAGGCAAACGCGTGGCGGCCAGGGGCACGGCATGGCCGAAATCGCCGTCCATTTCCGCTCCGGTGCGGGTCATGCCGGCCAGGGGAGCGCCGGCCGGCGTCTGGGACGGGCGTTTGATGCCCAGGAAAAACTCCAGATCGTCCGGCTCGTGGGCCGTATCCGTGGGCAGGCTTATGGCCTTTTTATCCAGCGGTTTGACCAGATGGGCGGTGACGATAATGACCAGTTCCGACTGGTCTTTTTGATAGCTTGAACTTTTAAAGAGGTTGCCCAGCACCGGGATGTCGCCCAACATCGGATACTTGTCCATGGAACTGCGGCCTTCTTCCTTGAGCAGTCCGGCCACAGCAAAACTCTGGCCGTTTTTGAGCTCCACCGTGGTGGAGGTGCGCCGGGTATTGATGGCCGGGATGGTGAACCCCTGGAGCTGGATGGCCTTGGTGTAATCGAGGTCCGAAACTTCGGGGTTGACCTGCAGACTGATATGGTCGCCGGAGACGACGGTGGGGGTGAATTTAAGCCCCACGCCGAACTCCTTCCATTCGATGCTGGTGGTGCCAAGGCCCGAAGGCACCGGCACCGGAATTTCGCCGCCGGCCAGAAACTTGGCCGTCTGCCCGTTTAAGCACACCAGATTGGGCTCGGCCAGGATTTTCACCAACCCGTTTTGCTTGAGCATGTCGATGACCGCCGTCATGGAGGTGTTGCCGGCCCCGCCCCAGTTGGTGTTAAACCGCATGGCCGCCGTGCCCTGGTTCATGGACATGCTGGCCTTGTTGCTGGCAACGTTAAACTCGCGATACCGCGTCTGGACCGGAGCCGAGGCTGGGATCGAACTGGTCGTATTACCGTTTTCGTCCAGCCAATCGATGCCCGGCACGCTGGCGTAACTGTAGACGTTCTGGGCGGTATCGACATTAAAGGCGCTGGCAGCGATGGAGGTCAGACCGCCAAGGAGGGTATAGCCGAAGTTGCCGTCGCCCACGGCGCTTAAATTGATGCCCATGCGGTTGACCACGCTTTTCGACATCTCGGCCACGCGCACTTCCAGCATGATCTGCTGCACGCCGCCCACGGACAGGAGATTCAAAACCTTTTTGGGCGCATAGATTTCGGCTATGGTCAGGGCTTTTTTCAGGCTTTCGGCATCGCGCACGGTGCCGGACAGGGCAATGGAATCCTGGCTGGCCATGACCTCGATGCCGGTTTCGCCGGGCAAGGTGTCGTGGAGCATCTTTTTAAGCCGCGACACGTCCGGGGCCACATCAAGATCGTAGACCGTGCGGATCTTGTCGCCCTTGTCCCACACCGTCAGGTTGGTCAGCCCCGGAGCCCGGCCGGTGACATAGACCTGGCGCGGCGAAAGAAGCACGAAGTCGGCCACGTCCGGCTGGGCCACCGACACCCGGGCGATGTCGGTATCGCTTTGCAGGATGACGGATTTGCCGATGGTCAGGGCGAGTCTCGGGGCGGAGCGCACAGCCACCGGCGACACGCCGCCCGGAGCAGCAAAAGAGCCCGTTGCCAAGGACAGGGTCAGCAGCCAGACCAGCACCTGCGCCCCCAGATAGCGTATCTTACGGCTTGGCATGGTCGTTCTCCTCCTTGATCGGCGTCGTATTCAGGGAATCAAGGCGGACGCGCTCGCGTTCCGTGCCCCGGATGGTTTCGATGCTGTAGTTCGCTTCCTCGGCCAGCGACGGCTCCGGCTCCACCGGCGGGCCGGCCGGAGCAACGGCAAAGGCTTCCAGGCTTTTGGCCACATCCGCGCCGGAAGTGACCACCACATCGGCGTCGCCGGGTTTGCGCAGGGCCAGATGCAGGCTGCCCAGATCCGACGCCAGGGCCAGCCGCTCGGCTTCCTCGGGCGTAACCATCAGGGTGTAGAAATCGGTATTGGCCAGTTCCTCGCGGCCGTCCTTGCCGATCTTGGTCTCGCGCTCGGTGCCCGTGGCCAGGACCGGGACGTTTTCAAGGATGACCTTGTTGATCTTGTCGTCGTTCTTGCCGGGCTGGGTGTAGGTGGACAACACATCCACCCGGCTGCCCGGAGTCAGCAAGCCCCCGGCCCCCATGATCTTGGTGCCCTTGATGGTAAAGGCCCGCTTGCCGGCTTCCACCGAGGCGTCCAGGCCGCCGCTGACCGTGCCCTTGGGCATGAGCTTGTCCGGCGTGATGGGATCGTCGGCCGAGATGTCGCGGGCGGCTATGCGCCCATACACCTCGACCCCGTCGCGCAAGACGCCCTGGGGCACGGCGTCGGCTTCAAAGGATTTGCCCTGCACCATGCTGGAATCCAGCCGCGCGCCCTTGGGGATGGCCCGGCTGGCCACCAGCACCTCGGTCCTGGCCACGGTCGCCTTGGTCGGCTCGTTTTGCGGGGCGCGCGCCGATCCCAGCCACCGAATGGTCAACACCCCGGCCACCAGGGCCAGGATCACGGCCAGAATCATGTGAGGAATCGCTTTGGATTTCATGCGGGCCTCCGCCTGCCGCTTGCAGACTTGCCGCCGTGACCTCCCGGGGCAGGGAGTCGCGGCAGCAGCGTATAACTTTGTTAAACGGCACGAGTCGCCAGCCGAAATCGAACCGTCTTTTCAAACACCCGCCCTCCCGCGTGGCCGGCGGTCCCGGGGCTAACCACCCGCCACGCCTCGGTTTGCAAAGGCTGGCGGCTTGGAATTCTGTCCCGGGCAAAGAGTTGTTTGCAATTAGTCTGCCAAAAAATGATGCAGCATGACGAAGAGAGAAGGCAGAAGGCAGAAGGCAGAAGAGGCCTCCGGCGGCCGGGGGCCTGAGGCCCCCGGACCCCCCAACGGGAAAAGTTCTGCAAGGGGTTTTTGACGTTGGCGGGGACATTGGCCGGCGGCTGGGGGGATCGGGGCGGTCGGAGGAGGCGCGCATAGAAAGCCGTCCCGACTGTCCGTGGCGGCGTGGATCTTGTAGCCGTAATACGCTTGATTGCCTTTGCTGTGTGGCGCAGTCTGCAAAGCCCCCTCGTTGTCATACGCAAGATGGAGCAGCAGGCCCGCCCAGCAAGGGCCGGGAACTGACGAGGAGTGAGGGGTTCCCCTTGGATTACCGGCCCAGGCGGATACCCTGCTGGGCCGGCACGAAATCGAGCAGGGCAAAATCCCGGCGCACCGTGGCCGGATCTTCGCCCCGCTGCGCGATGGCGCGCGCCGCGATGGTGCCGAGCGTCCCGTCGGCCCGCTTTAAATAGTCGATGCGGCGCGGATCGATGCCCATGATCCGGCAGCAGGTGGCGTCCACTGCCACGGGGTTGCGCCCCAGGACCAGGACCCCGGCGGCCACCGGATCGCCCATGATGGGGCCGTCGCCCTCCATGCCCACGATTCCGTCCACAATGGCGAACCCCGGGCGCACCGTGGCATTGATGTCTAAGATCGACTCCTCGATGCCGGCGAAGTGCAAGGCGTTTTTGGGCCAGCCGTAGACCACCCCGGGCATGACGCCAAACAGGTTTTTCATCGACAGCGTCACTCCGGCCCAGTGGTGGACCTTCATCTTGGCCACCGACACCACCAGATCCACCCGGGCCAGCAGCTGCGGCAGCCACAGATCGCCCAGCTTGCTCACCCCGCCCCGATTGCCGACCAACGTAACCGGCCCGTTGTTGAGGTCGAAAAAGCGCAGCTTGTCCTGGGCCAAAACATCCTCAAGCCCGGACTCCTCCAGCACCAGATAGGCGTCCCGGCGATGGCCCGCCCCCTCACCCACCACCACCGAAGCAGCGCCCAGGGCCAAAAAGGCCTCGGCCGCTGCCCGCAACACCAGCGGATGGGTGTTGATATGGCCGGCCCCGGCATGGGGTTCGACCAGATTGGGCTTTAAAAGCACCCGCCTGCCGGCCAATTCCTGGGGTGTCACCCCCAGTTCGGCCAGCCCCCGGCGCAGGATGCCGGCCAGATCCGCCCCGTAGTCGGCCGCCTTGGCCACGAACACTTCGCTGCGCAGGGGTTCCCGAAAAAGCGGCGGCAAGGCCAGCCCGCCCGCCGCGACAATTCCGGCGGCGGCAGCCAACTTGACGGCCTGGCGGCGGGTGACGCCTCCGGCTTGGGCGCTGTGCTTAGCGGTCATGATCTGCTCCCAAAAGTGCGGCAAAACGGCCGGCCGTGGCGGCAGCGGCGATGAGCTGGGCCAGTTGCGGGGTATCAAAGGGGCCGAAGCGATCCTGCCGGTTAAGGGCAACGCGGCAGTTGGCGCAGACCTCGGCCGTGGCCAGACCGAAGGCCCCCAGGCCAAAGGCCCGCCAGGCAGCGGCCAGGGGCGTGGCCACGGCGCACTCCGGGCCGGCCAGATAGGCCAGGCTCGCGGCCACGGCCGCCGGGTCCGCCCGTCCACCCAGGGCGGCCAGGGCGTGGCCGGTGCATTCCGGGATGGGCAGGAGGATATTTCGGAAAACCCGGGTGTTGCCGTAATTCCAGCCGCCGTTTGGCAACTGGCGGTCGAGCAGCAGGCGGGCGGCCTCGTCCAGGGCGGCTTTGGGGGCCTCGGCCCGGCCGGCCAGGGCCAGCATGGCCAGGGACGTCGGCTCGACCCAGGAGTGGGTGCCGTCGATCCAGGCCCAGCCGCGAAGGCTCGTGTCGTGGCCGACCACGGCCTTGTCCTGGCGCGCCCAGGCCGCCCCGGGATGGCTGGCCAGCCAGGCGGCCGCCTTGTGGGCCGGGCCGGCAAAGGCCGGATCAGGCAGCCAGGCGAGCAAGGCCAGGGTGGTCGGCCAGGCCGCTTCGGGGCGCTGGGGCAAAATAGGCACCCGGCCATCGGCCAGCTGGGTCGCGACCAGGGCGGTTCGGGCGGCCGTCACCGCCGGGTGCGCCTGATCGGCGGCGAAAAGAGCTATGGCCGCCCAAGCTGTCGCGTCCGGGCGCGGCGCGAAACCGTCGGCAACGGCAAACTGTCCGTCCGGCAAGGCCCGCTTGACCAGGGCGTCGAGATGGGGCGAAAGCCCGTCAGGCAGATTCGGCGGCATGGGCGCGCTCCTTTGCTTGCAACAAAATGGGCATCAGCGGCCTGAAAGCAAGCCCCACCGGCGGCTGGGCCGGAAAACCATGCCGCAACAGGCCGGGAGTGTCGATCCCGGCCTGCCCTGGGTTGCGCCTCTCCGAGTCGGCGGCCCCAAAAAATGCGCTCCGGGACGATTTGAAATCTGCCCCGGCCCATGGTAGAAATGAGACACTGTTATGGAAAGCCCTGGTCAGGCGCTTCCCCGCGCCGGCAAAAACAAAGGTATTATGTATGGCTGCTTCGGGTCCGGTTCAGGTTTTGCCTTCCCTGACCGTCCTGGTCGTTGATGACAATGACGTCAACCAACTCTATCTCCAGCATCTGCTGCGCAAAAACGGCCACACCCCCATCCCGGCCGTCGATGGGTCCCAGGCCTTGGCAGCGGTAGCCACTCATCCCGTGGACTGCATCCTCATGGACATCCAATTGCCCGACATGGACGGCATGGCTGTCACCAAGGCCATCCGGGAAGGGGCCGGCGGCGCGATCAATCCCCCGGCAGTGCCCATCCTGGCCCTGACCGCCTACGCCATGCCCAGCGACCGGCAACGCTGTCTGGCCGCCGGCATGGACGCCCATGTGGCCAAACCGGTTCGCGGCCCGGATCTTTTCGCGGCCATCGCCCAGGTTTTGGGCTGCCCCCGGTCCGACGCCGCTCCAGCGGCGGTGCTCGATCTGTCGGAATTTTCCCAGAAAGGCCGCCAGGAATTTGCCGCCGAACTGCTGGCCCTTTTTCTGGAACTGGCCGAGCCCAAGGGCCACGCCCTGGCCGAAGCCGTGGACCGGGGCGATCTGGCCGCCGCCAAGGGGCTGGCCCACGATCTGGCCGGCATGGCCGGACCGCTGCGGGCCGAAGAGCTGGGGCGGGCCATGCGCCTGCTTCAGGAAACCTGCCTGATGGGCGATCCTGCCCTGTGCCGGCAGCACGGCGAGCAGGCCGTCAAAGCGCTGGCCGCTGTGTTAACGGCTGTGCGCAGCCATCCCCTGCTGGCCGCCAGCACCTCCTGAGCGCCCCATGGCCCACATCCTGGTCATCGATGACGACGCCTTTTTTCGGGAATTCCTGTGCCGTCTGCTGGCCGGCGAGGGGCACGAGGTCACCCGGGCCGCCTCGGTGGCCGAGGCCGATGGGCAGGTGCTGGCGGCTGAATTCGATCTGGTCTTTCTCGACGTGCGCCTGCCGGACGGGTCGGGGCTTGATCTCCTGCCGCGCCTGCGCGCCCTGCCCAACGAACCCGAAGTGGTCATCATCACCGGAGCCGGCGACCCTGACGGCGCGGAACTGGCCATCTTAAGCGGCGCCTGGGACTACATCGAGAAATCGGCCAGCCAGGAAGGCCTGCGTCTGGCCTGTCTGCGGGCCTTGCGCTTTCGCGAGAAAAAGCAGGACGCCCTGCCGGTGCGCCGCCCCGGCATCATCGGCGCAAGCGCAGCCGTCGAGCGCACCCTGCGCCAGCTCGGCCGGGCAGCCAGAAGCCAGGCCAATGTCTTAATCGTTGGCGAAACCGGCGTTGGCAAAGAGCTTTACGCCCGGGCCATCCATGACAACAGCTCCCGGGCCCAAGCCGAACTGGTCATCGTGGACTGTGCCGGGCTTCAGGAAACCATCATGGCCAGCGAACTGTTCGGCCATCGCCGGGGGGCGTTTACCGGGGCTTCGGGAGACAAACCCGGCCTGCTGGCCAGAGCCCACGGCGGCACCCTGTTTCTGGACGAGGTCAGCGAACTGTCGCTGGACATGCAAAAGGGCTTTTTGCGCCTGCTGGAAAGCCACACCTACCGCCCCCTGGGCGAAAACCGGGAAATTCCGGTCGATTTCCGGCTGGTTTGCGCCAGCAACCGGGAGCTGGCCGACATGGTCGCGGCCGCAACTTTTCGGGCCGACCTGTTTTACCGCATCCGGGCCGTGACCATCGCCCCGCCGCCCCTGCGGGACATGGCCGAAGATATCCACGATATTGCCGAATACCACCTCACCCGCATCTGCCGTTGCGCCAAACTGCCCCTGCCTGCCCTCTCCACCGATCTGATCGACCTGTTTTGCGGCTACGACTGGCCGGGCAACGTACGCGAACTGGTGCACGTTCTGGAAGCGCTGGTGGCCGCCGCCCCCCTGGAGCCGGAACTGTTCCCCTCGCATCTGCCCCGCGACGTGCGGGTGCGTTTTGTGCGCTCCCGGGCGGCCCGTACGGCCAAACCGACCCAGCCCCCGTCCCGCCCCGCCGGACCTGACCCGGCCTGCCTTCCCTATTCCCTGACTGCGGACGTCCCGCTGAACTGGGACGTCTATAAGCACACGGCCCATGCCCAGGTGGAGCGCGTCTATCTGGAGCGCCTTATCGGAGCCTGCCAGGGCGACATCCGCACGGCCATCACCGTGTCCGGCTTAAGCCAGTCGCGCCTCTATGGCCTGTTGCGCAAGCACGGACTCGGCCTGCGCCCGAGCGGGCCGGGAGCCGCCGGAACGCAATAAGGCCCGCCGCCCGGCCCCTGCCCCTGCTCCTGCTCCTGTTCCTGTTCCTGCTCCAGGCGCTCGGGGGGCAGGCCACTGTCCGACGCCCCTCCTGCCCTTGCCCCCCTGCCGCGCCGCACGTCCGGCCACAATCTGCCGCTTTCCTCTTCAATGGCTCCTGTTTTTCAGGAATCCCACGTGAATTCTTTCGCAGCCAATAAAAAAGCCAAATAAATTAAATATCTTGTCGATAAAATCTTTTGGCTCGATTCTTGATAATGAGTACCAATAGGAATTGGCAGACAAGGAGCGCCATCATGAACGGCCCAGCGGCGTTTCCCACGCAAACCACTACCAGCCGGTTGCCGACCGGCCGGACCACGCGTCTGGCCTACCTCAACGAGCGTGAAGTGACCGGCGTCGGCAGCCGTTTCTGGGATTTGACCCTGCACAAAACCGCAACCGGTGGTTATATCCTGGAGAGCGTGATCGGCCCGGGCAACCGTCCCAGTCGCCCCATGGCGGCAACACTGGCCTTTGCCGATGCCGCGCAGTTGCTTACGTTTCTTGGCGCGCCCGACGCCCTCTCCCCCCTGGCCGAGGGTCTTTTGGAACGCGCCGCCGGCCTTGATCCCGATCTTGGCCCAAGGAGAGCACCATGAACGCGACCAAATATATGCGCCTGCTGGCCCTGCTGGCCCTGACCCTGGCCGGCGCGTGTCTGGCGGCCCAGGCCGCTGCCCCTGACAAGCCCGACAACTCCGGTGCCGCCCAGGCTGCGGTTTCCGGCAAGGAGGACACCATGTCCAGCCTCACTGCAACCCAGGCCGTGGCCACCCTGGCCGGCGGCTGTTTTTGGTGCGTGGAAGCGGATCTGGAAAAGCTGCCCGGCGTGACTGCCGTGGTTTCCGGCTATACCGGCGGCACGGAACAAAACCCCACCTACGAACAGGTGTCCTCGGGGGCCACCGGCCATTACGAGGCGGTGCAGGTCTTTTTTGATCCGAGCCGCACCAGCTACCGCCAGGTCCTCGATGTTTTTTTGCGCCACATCGATCCCACCGACGCCGGCGGCCAGTTCGCCGACCGGGGGCGGCAATACCGCACGGCCATCTTTGTCCACGACGACGCGCAAAAGCGCACGGCCAAGGAGGCGCTGGCCGATCTGACCGCTTCCGGCCGCTTCAAGAACCCCGTCGTCACCCCGATTCTGCCGTTCACCTTTTTTACCAACGCCGAATCCTACCACCAGGACTACTGGCGCACCCATACGCTCCAATACAAGACCTACCGCAGCTTCTCCGGGCGCGACCAGTTCCTGGCCAAGATCTGGGGCAAGGACGAGGCCGCACCGACAGCCAGCCCGGCCGATGCCGGGTCTGCTGCGCCAACCGCCACTCCGCCGACCGCCGGGCCTGAAACATCGGGGACAACCCCGGCCCAAACGCCCCCGGCCTGGCAGACGTTTACCCGGCCGCCCGACAGCGTGCTGCGAACGACCTTGTCCCCCATCGCCTTTGAAGTGACCCGGCAAAACGGCACCGAACGCCCCTTTGACAATCCCTACGCCGACAATAAGGCCCCGGGACTTTATGTGGATGTGGTGTCTGGTGAGCCGCTGTTCAGTTCCCGGGACAAGTTCGATTCCGGCACGGGCTGGCCAAGCTTCACCCGGCCCATACGCCCGGACGCCGTGGTCGAACGGGTGGACAAGAGCCTCTTTTCCACCCGCACCGAGGTGCGCAGCCGGGTGGCCGACTCCCACCTCGGCCATGTCTTCCCGGACGGCCCCAAGCCCACCGGCCTGCGCTATTGTATGAACTCCGCCGCCCTGCGCTTTGTACCGGCCAAGGATCTGGAAGCGGCCGGCTACGGCGCATACGTCAAGGATATCCAGTAATCAGAGTCCTTTCCTGCCACTTTCCCTGCCGGAATCGATCCCGGACGGCTGCGGCCGTCCGGGATTCCCGCCTTTTGCCACGCTTCACTTGTGAAACTGGGCGCAATCTACTGGTAAACCGATCCGTCATCAGCTAAAATTCGAATGTCGCCCTGCTCCTGCCGGCGGCCCGCGTCAGTCAGCCATCCGCCAACGGCCTGTCAGGCCAGGGAGACGGTGTGGAAAACAACGGGGAACACAAGTGCCGGTAAGCGTCAAAGGCAAGCTTGCGACGCTGTGCGGCTCTATACTGGCAGGATTTGTCCTGGTCTTTGTCGTGGACTATCTGGAGAGCCGATGCATCGAACGCATGCTGACCCTGGAACAGTTGGCAGTGACCGCCCGCATCCAGGCCCTGGAAATGCGCCGCCAGGAAAAAAACTTCTTCCTGCGCCACGATCCCGAAGCCCTGGCCGCCGTACGCGGCCACCAAAAGGCCGCCGTCAGCGCCATTGAAACCATCCGCACCCTTGACCCCGACCACGACCCCCTGTGCGATGCCGCACTCGCCCAGCTCGGGGCCTATCTGGCCGGTTTCATGGCCATGGCCGGCAGTCCCGACATCCCGGACGAGGCCGATCCCGTCGCCCTGTATCTCGAACGCTCCCAGTCCCTGGAACAACTCGCCGCCGTGCACCCCGCCCTGGCCCCGGCAATCAACCGGCTCATGCGCCTGGAAAAACACTGGCTGGCCTCGGGCACGCCTGATGATCTCAAGCGCCTGCGTCGCGAGGGCGCGCGCCTGGGTGAAACCGCCCGCCAGGAAAGCACCCCGCCGGGCGAGGCGGACAGGGTGCTCGCCGACTACCTGACCGCCCTGGCCGCCTACGCCGGCCGCGTGGAACAAGCCGGCTCCACCGAAGCCGCCTTCGTGGCCGCCGCCAGAGCCTTGGAGCCGGTCACCGAAGACTTGCGCACCCGCTACGAAACCAAACGCCACGACATCACCCGCTCGGCCGATCTGATAGTGGCTGCCCTGCAACTGACGATTTTGCTCCTGGTGGCCCTGGCCGCCTGGGGGCTTTTCCGCTCTGTGGCCGGTCCCCTGGCCGAGCTTGGCCGCCACGCCCGCCGGGTGGCCCGGGGCGAGGACGGCAACCTCGATCCGGCCGCCTTCTCCGGGGAATTTCAGGAACTGGCCACCGATCTCGCCCGCATGGAATCCCACCTGCGCACCACCATCAACACGTTGGCCGACAAGGAACGCGAGGCCCGTCTGGCCAGACAGCGGGCCGAAACGTTAAGCCGGGTCAAATCCGATTTTCTGGGGCTGGTCTCCCACGAGTTCAAAACACCGCTGACCTCCATGGTCGGCTTTGCCCAGGTCATGCGCAAACGCCTGGAACGCGGGGTCTTTGCCAAGGCCGCCCGCAACGACTACGAACTGGCCGCCGAAGCCGCCCGCTACAGCCACAACCTCGCCATTATGCTGGAAGAAGGCCGCCACCTGACGGGACTGATCGACAACGTCCTCGAACTGGCCGCCCTGGAATCCGGCGATCTGCCCCTGGCCCTGGCTCCCGTGTCCATCGCCGACATCGTGGACCGGGCCGCAATGCCGCACCTGGGGGCCATGACCCTCAAAGGGCTGGCCTTTGCGCGCGACATCCCGGGCAATTTCCCCCTGGTGCGCTGTGACCGGGACCGCATGGTCTTTGTCCTGGGCCAGCTTTTGTCCAATGCCGTCAAATTCACCCGCAGCGGGCACATCGCCTGCCGGGTGCGCCGCGAGGCGGACATGGCCGTTGTTACCGTCGAAGACACGGGCCAGGGCATCCCCGCCGCCATGCACGAGGTCGTCTTTGAGAAATTCCGACAGCTCGGGGATGCCACCACCGGCAAAATGCCCGGACTCGGTATCGGCCTGGCCGCCTCCCG
Organism: Solidesulfovibrio aerotolerans; assembly: GCF_009856865.1. Lineage (GTDB taxonomy): Bacteria > Desulfobacterota > Desulfovibrionia > Desulfovibrionales > Desulfovibrionaceae > Solidesulfovibrio > Solidesulfovibrio aerotolerans. Next base: position 69,133 of record NZ_WVUD01000016.1, read on the forward strand.
GGCCGTGGTGGAGCACCATGGCGGCGTCATCCGCATAGCCGGCCAACCGGGCCACGGCGTGGCCGTCACCTTCACCCTTCCCCTGGCCGGGGCCGGCGCATGAGTCTTTGCTTCCTCCCGGACCTGGACTATTATCCTGTCCGTATCGACAACCACCCAGAGGCGGCACCATGATCCAGGACGAATTCGGCAGGCTGCGCCTGAAACTAATCGCCATCACCCTGGCCTTTTCCTTTGTTCCCCTGTTAAGCCTCGGCCTTGGCCTGTATGCCAAATTTTACGACACCTACACCGACAAGATTTACGGCAATCTGCGCAACCTGGTCGATAACAAGAAAGTCACCATCGACATGTTTTTGTCCGAGCGCGTGGCCCAGCTCTCCAATCTGGCCCTGACCGAATCCTACCAGGATCTGGCCGGCGACGCCTACCTGGAACGCATTTTCGGCGTGCTCCAACTGCACAGCAAATCCTTTCTCGATCTCCAGGTCATCGACCAGAACGGCCTGTGCGTCTCCTACGTCGGCCCCTACCAGCTCAAGGGCATCGACTACAGCCATGAAGACTGGTTTCGCACCGTCATGGCCAAGGGCATCCACGTCAGCGACGTGTTCATGGGCTTTCGCAAATACCCCCATTTCAACATCGCCATCAGCCGCCGCGAAGGTGAAAAAACCTGGGTGCTGCGCGCGGCCATCGACTCCGACATCTTCGACACCCTGGTGCGCACCGTCCAGCTCGGCAAATCCGGCGATGCCTTCCTGCTCAACGCCCAGCATGTGCTCCAGACCAAGCCGCGCTTTGGCCACGATATGTTTGACACCGTGCCCTTCCCGGACATCCCGCGCTTTTCCGGCACCCGGGTGGACGAGATCACCGTCAACGGCCAGCGGTCGCTCTACGCCATGACCTGGCTCAACCTCAAAGACTGGCTGCTGGTCATCAAAGACGATCCGGCCGAGGAATTCCTGCCCCTGTACCGGGCGCGCTGGCTGCTCATCCTCCTGCTCTCCGGCGGTGCCCTGCTCATCGTTGGCGGTGCCATCTTTATCGCCAACGGCACCGTGCGCCAGCTCATCCAGAGCGATCGGGAAAAAGCCACCCTCGACGCCTCCCTCACCCAGTCGAGCAAGATGGCGGCCCTGGGGAAACTCGCCGCCGGCGTGGCCCACGAAGTCAACAACCCGCTGGCCATCATCATGGAAAAAGCCGGCTGGATGCGCGATCTGCTCACCGAGGAAGATATCAAGGCCAGTCCCAATTTTCAGGAATTCGAGGACGCCGTGACCAAAATCGAGTTCCACGTGCGCCGGGCCAAGGATGTCACCCATCGCCTCCTCGGCTTTGCCCGCCGCATGGAACCGACCCAGGAAAACCTCGATGTCAATCTGCTCCTCGAACAGACCCGGTCGTTTCTGGAAAACGAGGCCAATTTCCGGGGCATCACCTTCGTGCGCAACTACCAAAGCGATCTGCCCCATATCGAATCCGACGCCTCCCAGCTCCAGCAGGTCTTTTTAAACATCTTAGACAACGCCATCGACGCCATCGACAAAAACGGCACCATCACCATCACCACCCATACCGTCCCCGAATCCGGCGAGGTGGACATTGCCATCGCCGACACCGGCAAGGGCATCCCCAAGGAAACCCTGGAAAAGATCTTTGATCCCTTTTTTACCACCAAGAAAGTGGGCGAAGGCACCGGGCTGGGCCTGACCATCAGCTACAGCATCATCGGCAAGCTCGGCGGCCGCATCAAGGTGCAAAGCGACGAAGGCCAGGGAACCACGTTTCACATCTCCCTGCCCATCGCGGTCTGATGCTGTCGCCCCACCCGATGCTCCACAGTGCACCCGAAAGGACGCCATGCAAAACACCAACAGCCCGACACCCGAGGCACCGCCGCAAAACGCCCGGAGAGAGGTAGCCATGGGACTTCGCGTCTTGGCCGTGGATGACGAGGCCGATTTTATCGAAACGCTGGTCAAACGGTTCACCTACCGCCGCATACCGGTGACTGCCGCGGCAAACGGTCCCGAAGCCCTGGCCCGGCTCGACCGGGAAGACTTCGACGTGGTCATCCTCGACATGCGCATGCCGGGCATGGACGGCCTGACCGTGTTGCAGGAAATCAAAAAACGCCACCCCCTGGTCGAAGTCATCATCCTGACCGGCCACGCCTCGGTGGAGGCCGGCATGCAGGGCATGTCGCTGGGGGCCTACGACTATGTCCTGAAACCCGTGGATTTCGGGGAACTCCTGGAAAAAGCCAACAAGGCCTATGAGCGTAAAAAGCTCAATGAATCCCGCGACCATTCTTGAAAACCACCGGCCGCCACTGTGGCCCCACACCCTGTTGGCCCCGCTGCTGGCTGGTGCTGCCGTGCTCTTGGCCCTGGCCGCCCCGCCGGTGGTCGGCTTTGCCCTGGCTCTTTTTGCCGGTGCAGTCTGCATCGGCTCGGCGCTCACCCTGGCCCGGCGGGTGCGCAGCGGCGAACGCCAATTGCGCGAACTGGACAAGCGCCTGCTGCAATCCCAAAAGCTCGCCGCCATCGGCGAACTGTCCTCCGGCATCGCCCACGAAATAAACAACCCGCTGGCGATTATCACCCAGGAAATCGATCTGGCCCGGGAACTTTTCGGCCCAAGCGGCTGCCCCGACCCGGCCGATCTGGCCGAGGTCCGCGACAGCCTGGACCAGATCGGCAAACAAGTGGAACGCTGCCGCCTGATCACCCATAAACTGCTCAATTTCGCCCGCAAAATGGAACCCGTGCTCCAGGAGGAAGCCCTGGAACACGTCATCGAAGACATGGCCATCCTGGCCGAACGCGAGGCCAAAGGACGCGGCGTGGCCATCGTTCGCGCCTACGATCAGACCCTGCCCACCGTGCGCACCGACGTGCCGCTCCTGCGCCAGGTCATCCTCAATCTGCTCACCAACGCCCTCGCCGCCACCCCCCAGGGTGGCACCATAACCCTGGCCACCCGCCGCAGCGACGACCAGATCATTATCGAAGTACGCGACACCGGCTGCGGTATCCCACCAGAAAACATGGCCAAAATCTTCAACCCGTTTTTCACCACCAAAGAACCCGGCAAAGGCACCGGCCTTGGACTGTCGCTTTCCCACGGCATCGTCACCCGCCTGGGCGGGACGCTGACCGCCCAAAGCACCCCCGGGCATGGCGCAACCTTCACCGTCGCCCTGCCCCTGTAAACCAAACCCACAACCGGTTGCGGATCCGCCGGTGTTCCCTGTGCGCCCACCCGCACCATGCCGCCAACCCGCAACCGCCCACGGAGACGTCTTATGGCCGATTCCATCCGTGTCCTCATCGTTGACGACGAAGAACGTTTCCGCGACACCCTGGCCAAACTCCTGAGCCGACACGGTTTCACCGTGCGCACCGCCGGCGGCGGCAACGAAGCCCTGGCCCTGCTTACCGAAGCCCCCTGCGACGTCATCGTGCTCGATGTCAAAATGCCGGGCCTGTCCGGCCAACAAGCCCTGCCACTTTTACGCGCCGCCTGCCCCGAAGCCGAAGTGCTGATCTTAACCGGCCACGCCTCCGTCGATATCGCCTCTGCCATGATCGCCGGCGGTGCCGCCGATTATCTGCTCAAACCCTGCCCCACCGACGAACTCGAAGGAGCCATCCGCGCCGTCTACGACAGACGACAGGCCACCCGCCCGCGCTAGCGGGAGCGAGAGCGAGAGGTTGCGGTGGTGATGGTGATGGGGGTGACGGAGAAGAGACGAAAGGCATGCCTCCGGCGGCCGGGGGGATGATCCCCCCGGACCCCCCGAATGGGTGCGGGAAGCGGGTGGAGACTGGGTTGGTTGATGGGGGTGGATGTGGGTGCGGGCAGGAGATGGGGTCTGGAATTTGGGGGCTGGTTGTGGCCGGAAGCCGGCCGCAACCAGCCCCCAAATTCCAGACCCCAACGCGCCAGCGGCCCGGAGGGCCGCATTTTCTGAAAGTACAGTTGGTGTTTTTTAGCTAGATTATACTTTCTGAAAGAGGGGAAATCGAGCTTGTCTTTTGCCTTTCCCGGGCGAACCGGTTGGTCGCAATTGGGGCCGCCGTGCTCCCCGCGCTTCGCGGGGAGTGTCGGCGGCCCCAATTGCGACCAACCATACGGCGCAGCCGCCAAGCGTTCCTGCGCCCAACAATCCCAGCGCACTCCCAGCCCCGCAGCCGCCCCTTATCCCGTCCAAGCTCCCGCCCCCTCGTTCGGGGGTCCGGGGGGCCGTCGCCCCCCGGCCGCCGGAGGCATCTTCGCCTTTCGCCTTTCGCCTTTCTTCTTCAACAATTGGGCCGGGCGCGCACGGTGCGGACGGCGTCGCGCAGCATCTCGCGGATCATCTCGTCGCTGACAGGCTCCTGAATAACCAGACTTACGGCCTGGACGTAGCGGGCCGGGAGTTTGTTGAGCGTCAGGGCGTAGATGTCCTCAATATCCGTGCGTGTGGGGCACACATTTGGAAACTCGGCCAGCACTCCGGGAAGGAGGTTGATGACCCGCGTTTCGTTTCTATTGCGGATGGAGTGGAAATCGAGCCCGAGTGCGGCATAGTCCATACGGCCTCCGCAAGGTGGAAGTGTTTTCCTCGATTTTAGCCGGGTTTGCGCAGATTGCAATGTTTTTTGCCGGGCAGCCCATGTTCGTGCCAACGCCAGGCCGTCTCCACAATGGCGTTGAGATCCATGTAGCGCGGATTCCAGCCCAGTTCCCGGATGATAGCCCCGGAGTCGGCGTACAGGCCTGGGGAATCGCCGGCCCGGCGCGGCCCTTCGACCACGGGCACGGTTTTGCCGGACACGGCTTCCACGGCTTTAATGACTTCGCGCACGGAATTGCCGGTGCCGGTGCCCAGGTTGTAGGTGGCGCTGGGGGCACCGCCAAGCAGCCGTTTGACGGCCAGGATGTGGGCCTCGGCCAGATCGCTCACGTGGATGTAGTCGCGAACGGCCGTGCCGTCGGGGGTGGGGTAATCGGTGCCAAAGACTTCGATGTGGGGAATGCGGCCCAGGGCAGCGGCGATAACCAGCGGGATGAGGTGCGTTTCGGGCTTGTGTTCTTCGCCGATCTGGCCTTCCGGGTCGGCCCCGGCGGCATTGAAGTAGCGAAGCGCCGTGTAGGTCATGCCGTAGGCGGCGTCGAAGTCGCGCAGCATCTGTTCGATCATGAGCTTGGACGTACCGTAGGGGCTCATGGGCCGGGTCGGGTGGTCTTCGGTGAGCGGCACGCGATCGGGTGCGCCGTAGGTGGCGCAGGTGCTGGAGAAAACGATATGGCGGCAACCGGCCTTGCGCATGGCGGACAGCAGCGAAAGCGACCCGGCCACGTTATTGCGGTAGTATTTCTCGGGATCGGTGACGGATTCGCCGACGTAGGCGTAGGCGGCAAAATGGAGCACGGCGGCGGGCTTGTACTCGGCAAACACCTCGTCGAGTTCGCCGCGATTGAGAATATCGCCCCGGATCAGCGGTCCCCATTTGACGGCCCAGTCGTGGCCGTAGACCATGTTGTCAAACGTAACGGGTGTGAACCCGGCAGCAGCCAGGGCCTTGCAGGTATGGGAGCCGATGTAGCCCGCGCCGCCGGTGACCAGGATATTGGTTGCCATCGTCCGTTCTTCCTTGGGTTACGTGTGTCGCGTACGGTAAGTTCCGTTATGCTTTGCCGAGGATCAACACTATGAATTTAATATTTTTATTCACAAAAAAACATACCTGTTTTTTTGTGTGAACGCGACTAGTCCGAGAGAATCGCTTTGACCGGGCGGTCCGTTTTCACTGTGCCGCGTCCCTGGGGAACGCCCCCCAGGGTCATGGTCATTTCCCGATAAAACGTCGTGGCGCGAAGGCGCAGGGTCAGGCCCTGGCCGGGCGTGAGCGCCTTGACGCCGAGCAAGGCGGCCGGGAGCCGCATCTCCATGGCGATATGCGGCAGGGGCTTGTCGAGCACCTGCACGAGGCCGCCGTCTTCAATGGGCGTGAGCCGGCCGTCGTCTTCGATGCGAAAAAGCCGGGGGACCAGTTCAAAGCGCCCCGGGTATTTGCTATGCGGCCGGGGCAGCAGGCAGGCGGCGAACCGACGCAGCCCTGCCCCGGCATCCACTTCAAACTGCAGCTGATAGGTTTCTGTTATGGGAAACTCGCCGTCATAGGCCAGCAAAAAGAGATCGGCATAATTCTGGGCCAGATGAAAGAGATTGAGGCCCTGCGGGCTCCAACTCATATGCACGTCGCCAAAGGGCACATGGGGAGCCGGGACGCGCAGCCAGGGCAGCCGCGTGCCGGCCTTGTCCGGCCAGTCGGCCAAGCCCCCGTCCGTGACGGAAACGGGTTTCGCCGCCGCAGGGATGGCGATGACCTCGGGCTGGGGGACCGGGGGCTTGGCGCTGGCCGCATGGATGGCCGGAGCTTCCCGGTTGGCCGGGACCATGGCGGCCAGCAGTTGCTCGTAAGGGACGTTGTGAACGTCGACGAGGCCCATGTTAAAATCCTCGCCGTCGCCGCGCCCGCCGTGGGGTTCGTCGTAGTATTGGAACCAATGGATGCCGGCGATATTGGGGAAGGCGGCGAAATGGCGCACCGCGGCCGAGGCTCCGGCCGCCCGTTCGGCCTGGGTCGCGACATGCATGAGATGGCCGTTATTGACGTTGCCGGAGCGGTTTTCATCGGCCGCAAAGAAAAATTCCGAGATGAGCACCGGCGTATCGGTGAGCCTGCCCAGCCCCTCGAAATAGTACGGGGCCACCCAGCCGTCGGGGGTGTCCACGTTGTAGTTGGTGGACAGGACATCGAGAAAGCCGCGCGAGGCCAGGACAGCGTCCTGGTTGTAATACAGCGGCAACCGGTCGCCCATGACCAGCCGCGTGGGGTCCACGGCGCGCAGGGCCTTGTAGACCAACTCGTAGTAACGCCCGGCGCAGGCGGCCGTGACCTTGTTGATAAGGAGGATGCCCCGGCCGCCGGGGCGCAGTTTGAGTTCCGACCGGCCTTTTTTCAGGTCTTCAAAGGAATCAAAACCCGGGGCCGGCACAAAATCGGCCAGCAGCCGGTCCCATTTGCCGCCATAATGGTCATACACCATGCGCCAGACGTGGCGTTTGGCGTAGATGGCCCATTCGTTGCCCAGATACCATTTGAAAAGCGGCGCGTTCCACCAGCCCACTTCGTTATCGGTAAAATAGCCGATGACGGCGGGATTATCGCGGTAAGGGGCGGTCACTTCCCGCGCCTTGGCGATGGTTTTCTCCAGGGCGTCCGGGGCAAAGGGATCAAACCAGTGCAGCCGCGCGTTGCGGCCCAGATCAATCTCCGGGACGAGCGGCAGCGTCATGGCCGTGGTGGGATCGGACCAGCCGCCCCGGGTATTAAAGCCCCAGGCGTAGAGGCGCTCCTGGGTATCGGCAGCCCAGGCGGCCTCGGTGGGATAGGTATTCTCGAAATAGTAGCCCCGGTCCCGGGTCATTTTATCGCCGCCGTTGACGGTATCGGCACCGACGGAGAAAAAACGCGGCCCGCCGGGCAGGGTCAGCCACCAGACGCCGCCCTCGCGCAACGTGCCGAAGGGCGCGGCTACAGCCGACGTCACCAGGGTCAGGCCCAGGAGGAACGGGAGCAGAAATCGAAAGCGTATGCGCATGGAGTACGTGTGCGGTGGTTCGGAGTTGCGACAGATCAGGCCAAGGCGTCGGCCAGCAGCTTGGCCAAGACCATGTCGGAATCGAAATAGCGCGCGGCAAAGGTGCGGGCAGCGGCGCTGTGGCGGTCCCAATCGGCGCGCACGGCTTCGATGCCGGCCAGGGCCTCGGCTTCACTCGTGAAAGCGACGACGCCCTCCCCCACTTCCATGAAGCGGGAATAACCCGTGTCCTGGACCACGGCCGGCCGGCCCGAGGCCAGATAGCAGGCGGTGCGGCAGGAAAACCAGCCGCTCGTCGTGGCCACATAGGCGTTTTTGGCCGTGGAAAATTCCGCCAGGCTGTCCCAGATGTAGTCGCGATAGACCCAGGGCGTTTGCGACATGGAGAACCCGTCGCGCAGTTTCCAGCCCTTTTCCTCCAACAGTTCGCGCGGGGGCTTGCCGCCGCCAAGGGCCAATTCCAGCACGGCTTCGGTCTTTTGGGGCAGATCGAGCATCTTTTCAAATTCCAGGTTCTTGCCGCCGTACTGCACCCCGGCCACCAGCGGGCCTTTCTGGGCCGGCTGCCAGGACAGCACGGTGGTAAAGGCGTCGCGGCCGGGTTTGGGCGCTGCCCCGGCCCAGCTCTCCAGCACGATGGGCTGGCGGGTGGGCAGCCAATCGATGACGCCCTTGGGCACGGCGCAAAAATCCCGGCCCACGTTTTCGCCAAAGGAAAAAAACACGTCGTGGCGCAGCATGTTGGCGATGTTGCGCTTCTCCTCCTCGGTGGCCGTACCGGCCAAATAGCTCGGGAAGCTCGACTGGGTGTAGAGCGGATCGGAGTCGATGAGCACCTTGACCGGAATTTTTGCGTAGGCGTCGCGCAACTGGCAGGTGGTGGAGATATTAAAAAACACATCGGCCCGGTTCACGACGGCCGCCAGTTCCTCGGCCGACATGCCCCAGTGGCGTTCGTCGGGACCGATAACGCAAAAGCGCTTCTCCATGCCCGGATGCAGCCGCTGCAGGAAATCGCCCAGGTATTTGGTGTGATAGGTCAGGTCATCAACAAAGGTGACGTTGAACGGATCGTAGGCCCAGCCGCCGGTGTCTTCGAGGTAGTAGACGTCGTGGCCGAGCCGGTAAAAGCCGTGGAGGTATTGGATATAATCCCAGGCCACGCCGCCCAGCGGATAGGTAGCGGCCAGCCCGGAGACGATGATGGTGCGTTTTTTCATGTTCCTGCCCAGGGCGTCGCGCCCATGCTCGCTAAAAAAAATTCTCCAGTCGGGGGGTCCGGGGGGATCATCCCCCCGGCCGCCGGAGGCCTCTTTTCTTTTCTCTTCTCATCTCTTCTCTTGCACGCCCTAGGCCACCAGCGGCGCGGGCGGGTGCTTTTCCGGCCGGCCTTTGCCCATCTGGATGGCGTGCAGGCGGGCGAACTCGCCGTTTCGGGCCATGAGTTCATCGTAAGCGCCCATCTCGTGGATGCGCTGGTTTTTGATGACCAGAATCATGTCGGCCCGGCGCATCATGGACAGGCGGTGGGCGATGACAAAGGTGGTGCGGTTTTGCATGAGCCGCTCCAGGCCTTCCATAATGAGCGCCTCGGTTTCGGCGTCCAGGGCCGAGGTCGGCTCATCGAGGATCAAAAGCGGCGCGTCTTTTAACAGCGCCCGGGCAATGGAGAGCCGCTGGCGCTGGCCGCCCGAGAGGTTGGCACCCTTTTCGCCGAGAATGGTGTCGTAGCCGTTTGGCAGGCCGACGATAAAGTCGTGGGCATTGGCCAGGGTGGCGGCCTGGACGACCTCTTCGCGGCTGGCCTGGCGTTTGCCGTAGGCGATGTTGTCGTGAACGCTCATGGGGAAAAGCTGGGTGTCCTGCAGCACTATGGCGATGTTGTCGCGCAGGCTGCGCAGGGTCACGTCACGCAAATCCTGGCCGTCGATGCTGATGGCCCCTTTTTGGGGATCGTAAAAGCGCAGCAAGAGGCTGACCAGCGAAGTCTTGCCGGCCCCGGTCTGGCCGACGATGGCCACGGTGGACCCGCCGGGACAGGTGAAATCCACATCATTTAAGACCATTTTCTCCGGCGTATACCCGAAGCTGACGCCGGTGAAGCGCACTTCGCCCTGGCCCACGGCCAGCTTGGGCGCATCGGGCTTTTCAGGCACGGCCTCGTTGACAGCCAGCACGTCCATGACCCGGCGCGCCCGGGCCAGCGAGGCGCGGATGCCGGCCACGGTGTCGCTTAAGCTATTAAGCGGCGTATAGAGCGAAGCCAGATAGGCGATAAAGACCAGCAGTTCGCCGGTGGAAAGCAGGCCGTCCAAAACATGGCGCACGCCGATATAGAGCACCAGGGCCGTGCCCGTGGCCGTAATGCCCGACACCAGCCAGCCGTAGACGGTTTGCAAGGCGTAGAGGGACAGCTTGCGGTCAAAGGAATGCTGGGATTCGGTAACGAACTTCTGGCGCTCCTCGTCTTCGCGGCCAAAGGCCTGCACCAGGGTGATGGAGGAAAAGATGCGCTCCACCGTGGTGTAGACCTGCGACTCCTGCATGTGCGTCTCGGTGGTCAGATCACCGATCTTTCGCGACACGCGGGAAATAGCCAGAAAGAGAAACGGAATGACGCACAGGGAATAGAGCGTCAGTTCCGCGTCCATGCGCATGCACACGACCAACATGCCGATCAGCAGGGCCGAGCTGGTGAGCGTGGTGAAAACACCGTTCATGAGCAAGGTCTGCACGGCGTAGGTGTCGCCCATGATGCGATAGATAAGATCGCCGGTGGGCCATTTCTGGTGAAACAGCAACGATTGGCGCTGCAAGTGGTCAAACAGGTCGCAGCGCAGATCCTGGACCATGTCCTGGCCCATGCGGATGGTCAGGTAGTTGTTGCACAACTGGACGAAACCGACCAGGAAGTGCACCCCGACGAGCAGCCCCACCACGCAGGCCAACTGCGTGCCCACGGTCCACACGGCCAGATCCGGGGTCCAGCCGAACACGTCCAACGGCTTTTGGCCGATGATCTGGTCCACGGCCAGTTTGAGCGGCCAGGGTTTGAGCAGTTCCATGGTGCTGGCCAGTCCGACCAGCCCCAGGCCCAGAAAAAACAGATGGCGATACGGCCGCAGATAGCCAAGCAGGGTCCGAAACATACTCATGGCGTCAATCCTTGGCAGAGGCGCTGCCTTGGGCGTCGGGAGGAGATAAACCCTGCCCGGCCGGCCCGTCGGAGAAATGTCGTCGTGCCGACGCTCTCCGGCTGGCCAGGAGGCGACGGGAAAAGTCACGCAAATCCGGCCATCCGGCCCGGCCCGGGCGAGGTCAGCGGCCCGGTGCCAGCACGCAGGCCGCCCCCGGCCGCCGGGCACGCAGTGCCAGGCAACGACCGGGGGCGGCGCTGTGTCGATACCTTAGGCAGCGGCGGTTTCGGCCTCGGGCGCTTTTTCCAGGGCGGCAGCCGGGATGGCGGCGGCGCTGTCGTCAGTCTCGGCAGCGGCGGTCTGGGGACGCACCACCTTGACCACGCGCTCGTCCTTGGGTTCGCCGGCCGAGCAGCCCGGGCGGGTCACCATGACGTACTGGGTGATGGTGGCGACCAGGGCGGCGGCGCGGTAGAGGCCAAGGCTCATCCAGCCGATCAGCCCCAGAGCGGCGGCCCCGGCAGCGATGGCGGCCATGGGATGCAGCAGGGCCAGGGACGCGCCGGCGATGATCAGGCCGACAAGCGTCGTACCGGCCAGGGCGGACGGCAGCACCGAGCCGGCCATGCGCACAAACCGTTTTTCGCCGCCGTGGTTTTCAACCGTTACCCGCAACCGGGCCGTGGTCAAGCGCGAGGTGCGCACGGACATATCCCAGGGGGGGGTGTTGGAGGAGGCGGAGAAGCCGGAATCCAGGGCGTAGGAGACGCCGAGCGTACGCAGCAGGCCAATGATGGAGCCAAGCAGTTCGTCGCGCTCCAGGCCCTTGTTGTTCCAGAAGAAGCGGTGAAAGGACAGGCGATGGGCCAGGATGCCGGCCGTGCCGGTCAGGCGGCGGAAGATGCCGATGGACGGCAGGCTGGACTCGTCGCAGCCGGCGGTGTCGGCCAGGGGCAGCGGGCAGACGTTGACACCGAGGTTGCGCTTGAGGGTCATGAGCGTGGCGTAGCGGGTCCAGCCGCGCAGCACCGGCTGGGCCAGGGTCAGGGCGGCGATGGTCAGGCGCGAGGCCAGGGTGTCGTGATGCTTGGGCAGACGGGCCTTGCTCACCCGGTAGCCGACAAAGGCCAGGGTGGCGGCAACCATGGTCAGCCCGATAGCGCCGGCCACGAAGGAAAACGGCGTGGCCAGCACAAGAGCCACGGCGAGCATCATCCATTCCATGGACAGGGGCAGATAGGCGGCCAGACTGCCCTTGGGTTCATACAGCGTCTGGAACAGGCCCATGCCGAAGGCACCGTGGTAGACAATGGGGCGGGCAGCCAGGAGCGCGCCGGAGATGTCGCCGTAGATACGGCCGGCCCAGCGGGAGTTGCCCAGCATATTAAAGCGGAACTTGTGCTTGGGAATAAGGAGCGCTTCGGCCCGGCCGTAGCCTTTCTGTTGCTTCAAATAGGCCGAGACGGTGCAACGGCGGTGGTGCCACACGAACATGGCGGCGGAGAAGCCGATGATATAGCCCTTGTCCTGGAGACGCCAGCACACGTCCACATCGTCGCCGGCCGCCCGGTAGGTGGCGTCGAAACCGCCGATCTCGGCCAGATAGTCCTTGCGATAGGCCATGTTGCAGCCCGGGATATGCTCGGCGATCTCGTCGGTTAACAGCACATGGGTGGGCGCGCCCGGGGAGACGGCCACGCAGGCGGCGGTGCGGTTGTCATCCGGCGGGGGCAGGTTGGGGCCGCCCACAGCCACGAAGCGGTCGTCGGTAAAGGCCCAGGCCATGTAGTGCAGCCAATGCGGGTCCACGTAGCAGTCCGAGTCGGTGTAGGCCACGATGGTGCCGCGCGCGGCGTTCATGCCGACGTTGCGGGCGGCGGACAGGCCGAGGTTGGGCTGGTGGATAACGTGGATATAGGGCGCGGCCGCAGCGTGGCGGTCAACGATTTCGCCGGTGGCATCGGTGGAGCCGTCGTCCACCACGATGACTTCAAAATGGGGGTAGTCCACCTTGGCAAAGGAAGCCAGGCAACCGTCCATGGTGGAGTCGGCGTTGTAGGCGCACACCACCACCGAAATAAACGGCGCGTCGGCCGGCAGATGCGGCAGCTTCTGGCGATAGACGTCGGCCACGGCCTTGTAGGCCGGCTTTTGCTTGCGCACATCAGACACGATGCCGAACTTCCAGTCCTCGACCAGATGGCCGCCGGTGAACCACTCATCCGTCCAGGCAAAGACCATGGTGCCGGAGACGCCGAGTTCAAAGGAGGCGCGCAACTGCCAGGACAAGGTCTCGGCCACGTGCTCCTCGTCGTTTCGGATGGAGTCCATACCGAATTCGGACAAGACCAGCGGCAGTTCGCCGGCCACGTTTTGCAGGCGCTTGACGTAGGAGCGAAAGGCCTTCTCGTCGTGCAGGTACACGTTAAAGGACAGGAAATCCAAGAACGGCAGGCGCAGATATTCGGTGGAGGGATAGTTGGCGTAGGTCACCAGTCCCTGCGGATCTTCCTCGCGCACGATGGAGGCGAGCTTTTCCAGGAAGGTCTCGATCTTGCCCGCGCCATGCCAGCGCACGATGTGGCTGGGGATCTCGTTGCCGATCAACCAGGCCAGGATGGCCGGGTGGCCGGCCAGCGAGGCAACCGACTCGCGCATGGTCTTTTTGATGTCTTCCTTGACTTCCCACTGATCGAGAAAGCACAGATGCTGGGGCCAGGGCACACCGATCATGACCCGGATGCCGAACCGGGCGGCGATGTCCAGGAAATGGCGCGGCGGCACGTAATACACGCGGATGGAATTGATGCCGGCGCGGCGCATGAGTTCAAAGTCATGGGCCACGGTCTCGTCTTCGGGCAGGGGTTCGCCCCGGGAGTTTTCCGGGAACGGCCCATAGGTAACGCCCTTGATGAAGAATTTGTCTTCACCGGCAAACAGATAGCGTCCCCTGGCGCGGATGCGCGGGAAGGTTGTGACGCCGGCAAGTCCTTCTTCGATCTGGAACATAGCTCCCCTTCTCCTTACGGTTGGGCGAACCCTCGCCCACTGTTATCGGTCTGCCGTTCCGGTTGCCGGTTGCGGCGACGTACTTTTCAAACTCAGGCGGCAGGCTCAACAACCACCCGGAATTCAATATTATTTCCAGGATTTTTCGGCCGGGCGGCCGTCTGCTCGCGGGCCTCTTATAGCATGTATCGTGCCACAACAGGGGAAGCAGGCAGCAGGCGGGCTGGCGGGTTTGGCGGTCGGCCAAAGCGGCGGCTGGTTACGAAAACTGCCCTGTTGATTACGAAAGCGTAACCAGGCGTAGTTTTCATTTCATAATATATTGTAAAAACAACTAAAAACCCTAAAAATCTCCCGTGACCGCCCCGCATCACGGACAAACTGCTTGATCGACCAGATTGCGCGCGTCGAGATACGGTCAGCGTGTGATCGCGCTATACGTATCACTCTCCGGTTGCCCTGCGGTGCGCTATGGTGTAAATAATGCCTTTGGTATCTTCCAAAAGGCATCGTGGTATGGCCCCTCCTCTGTTCTCGATGGACGGCCCCTTCCCAAAAGCCGCATGGTGCAGATGGCCCCGGCCCCGCGACTGATCTTTTTTTTGACGCACACGGGTCTCGGAGCAGGCGATGGCCTTGCAGGCACAAATTGAACCCCGTCGTCCTGGCCCATCCAGGGCTGTGGGCCTTATTGCGGATTAATTCCTCATGAGTATTGGATGACGACGCATGTTTGAGAAACCAAAACCTGTCCTGACTCCGGCCGCTTGGCTCCAGGCCGATGCGAAAATTGCTCGTCAATGAAGAACACGAATAGCGCTATACGCTTTGGCTGGTACCGAGACTGGAAAGTCCTGGTCATGGTCTTGGGTGATTTGACCTGTTGCATCGCCGCCTTTGTCCTGGCGTTGCTGTTGCGGTTCGAGTTTGCGATCTTTGGCGCCGATATCCGGGTTCATCTCGCCTATCTGCCCGTGGTGCTTGTCCCCCAAATACTGTCGTTTCTTTTTTTCCATGTCTACGCGAGCATGTGGCGCTACACCTCGATCCGGGCGGTGCTGCGACTCTGCGCGGCCATCACCTTCGCGTTTATGGTCAATCTGGCCTTTCTGGGGTATTTCTGGGACGGCGTTTTTTCGCGCGGCATTCTGGTCATGGATGCCCTGCTCGCCGTGCTGTTCACCAGCGGACTGCGGGTCGGCGTGCGTTTGTACTTCGAGCGCAAAGGCTGCAAGGCGGAGAGCGCGCGCCGCCACTTCCAGCCGGGACGGCAGAAACGCCGCATCCTCATTCTCGGCGCAGGCTCTGCCGGGGAACTGATCCTGCGGGAGCTTCATAAAACAGCCGGCGACGTTGCCGTGGCCATCTTAGACGATGATCCCCGAAAGACCGGCCGCACGCTGCACGGTGTACAGATCGTTGGTCCCATCAGCGCCCTGCACGAAACGGTCAACCGTTTTTTCCCGGACGAGATCTTTATCTGCATACCCTCGGCCAAGGGCGAGGCCATGCGCCGTATCGTGGAACTGTGTGAGGCCAGCGGCGTCAAGTACAAGACGCTGCCGAGCGTCAACGAGATAATCCACGAGGACTTCGGCCTGACGGCGTTGCGCGAAGTCCGCTACGAGGATCTCCTTGGACGGGAGCCCGTCACCTTGGTTTTTGACCCCATCAAAGAATATCTGACCGATAAAATCGTCCTGGTCACGGGGTGCGGCGGCTCCATCGGCTCGGAACTGTGCCGCAAGATACTGGCATTCAAGCCGCGTTGCATCCTTTTGCTTGA
Organism: Solidesulfovibrio aerotolerans; assembly: GCF_009856865.1. Taxonomy (GTDB): domain Bacteria; phylum Desulfobacterota; class Desulfovibrionia; order Desulfovibrionales; family Desulfovibrionaceae; genus Solidesulfovibrio; species Solidesulfovibrio aerotolerans. The sequence goes on from NZ_WVUD01000016.1 coordinate 84,730, forward strand.
TTCCGGCGAATTCAACCTGTTCAATATTTCAACAGAGCTGAAAACATTTCACAACTTCTCCCAAGGCGTGCCGCTTCTGGCCAATCTGACGGACATCGTCCTGTTGCGCGATATTTTTGAAAGATATCGGCCGGAAGTTGTTTTTCATGCCGCCGCTTACAAGCATGTTCCTTTGCTGGAAGTGAATCCCTGGGAAGCCGTCTACAACAATATCCAGGCCAGCCAGAATCTGATCGAGGTTTCACTGGAATACAAAGTTGGGACATTTGTTCTTGTCTCTACAGACAAAGCCGTCCGTCCGACGAATGTCATGGGAGCATCCAAACGGATAACGGAGTTGCTGCTTCGTGCCCACATGGATTCCTCCATGCGCTGCATGGCCGTGCGTTTTGGCAACGTCATTGGCTCAAGCGGTTCCGTGATCCCTTTCTTCCTCAAACAGATACAGGCCGGAAAGCCGATTACCGTGACGCATCCCGAAATAACCCGGTATTTCATGACCATAGGTGAAGCAGCCCAACTGATTCTCCAGGCCGGCGGTATTGGGGTGGGTGGAGATACTTTTCTGATAAAGATGGGCCAATCCGTGCGCATCAGCGATATCGCCAATGATCTTATACGTCTTTGCGGCAAGGTTCCAGAACAGGACGTCCCTATCCTCTTCACGGGATTGCGCCCTGGTGAGAAGCTTTACGAAGAACTCATCACTGCCGGGGAAAACGTCATCCCCACCCCCCACAATCAGCTGATGAAGTTGCGTACGGACATTGGCGGAACATCGCCTGAAGAGCGCCGTGCCTTTCGCGAGGAGCTCCTGGAGAAAATTGTCGCACTGCAGCAGGTGGCGGACCGGCATGACGCTTGCGGCATCAAACGTTTGATACAGGAGATTGTCCCCGAATATATGCCCCAGGACACCACGGAATGTGTCTTATAGTGGGTTCTGTGGCAAATCATATCCGGTTGCCATCTCCAAGGCTGCGGCGTTCAGTCATGTACGGTTTGCACCAGAAAAAAGCCCGGACAGGTCAATCTGTCCGGGCTTTTTTGACCAGCACCGGGCGCGCTATTTTTTAATGCGCTTTTCCCAGAGCTTCATTTCCTTCATTTTCTTGCGGCGCTCGCGCTGCAGCTCTTTACACACCAGCGGCATCTTTTTGGGGTAGCCCCACTTCTCGCGGTACGTCTCAGGAGTCAGGCCGAACTTGGAAAGATGCTTTTTCGTGAGAATCTTAAATGCCTTTCCTGACTCGAGGCAGATGATGCTGCGCTCCCGCACGGCCTTTTTGGGGTCCACGGCCGGCCCGGCAACCGGTTCCTCTGCAGGGGTGACGGCTGATCCGGCGGCGACGATACTGCGAATGTCCTCTGCCAGCCGACGCACCATGGAGGTAATCTCGTCCTCGTTCATATTGCGAACCATTACTGTCCGGCTAAGAAAAGGCTTGACGCCTGAAAGCGACAACTGGTGCAAGCTCATGATGCCTTTCCACTTAGGCGATCAATTTTGAAAAAATGGCATAAATTGCCATGACATCAAGTTCAA
>NZ_WVUD01000157.1 GCF_009856865.1 Solidesulfovibrio aerotolerans
ACTGACGGCCTTGCCAAGCAGACTCTTGGGCGGGGTGGTGGCGACGCGAGCATCAAGCAGCGCCTTGAGCTTGTCCAGGATCGGGCTGGATTTTTCGGCTCGTAGCGCTTTGATTTGCTCCGGCGCAGGCTTGGCGCTCCACACCGTAGAGCTTGCCGATCAGGTCCAGGACGGCATGGGCCGTGCCCCCCGCAGCCTTTTTGCCGGTAGTCTTCTCGACCTCGACAAATTTTCGCCGGACATGGGCCATGCAG
>NZ_WVUD01000158.1 GCF_009856865.1 Solidesulfovibrio aerotolerans
GGCGTATTTGGCTATCGCGACATGGGCCAAAAGGCCCGGGGTGACGATGCCCTGGGGGATGAGTTGGGGCGGCATGGGCGTGGTTTTCACCGTCGGCCTGTCGTCTTCCACGCCTTCGCAGGCCCGGTGCGCGATTCGGAGCAAATCGGCCGGGCAATTCGGACGAAGCCGGCCACCCAATTCGGTTGAAACCGGCCGGGCAATTCGGCTGAAACCGGCCACTTTTTCCGGAATTCCGGATTAGGTGGCCGAAA
>NZ_WVUD01000159.1 GCF_009856865.1 Solidesulfovibrio aerotolerans
TCGCCATGTCTCAATATGTCCAGCCCAATACGCCGCCTTTTCGGATCTATGCTCCGGTGCCGATGCTACCATGGTCGCCCCTCCTGGGGACACTCCATGCCAGAAAATTCAGGAGGCGTAAGAAGGGTGTCAAGGGCGGAGAGAAAGTGTACCGGCTGGCCGGAGTAAAAGTGTACCACCCGTTGTCAGAGAAAGGGCCCCGAGGGGCCCTTTCTGTCGATTTGATATCTCGGTTCTTTACCTTGGGGAAGGCT
>NZ_WVUD01000160.1 GCF_009856865.1 Solidesulfovibrio aerotolerans
TGAAGACCGTAGACTCGATCAGCTCAAATTGATGTAGCGGTTGCCGCCTTCAGGCGGCTCCAGTTCTCACCGCTTTGAGCGGTTAACTGCCTTGCATGCCCCCGGCTTTGCCGGGGGTAGCTGACTTCGACCCGGGGCAGATCGGCGGGGATGGACCGGCGACCGCGTTTGCCACGGGTATGGGTCGGGGTGCAGACCTCTTCGAAGGTCTGGGGCGTCTGCTCTTCCACGGTCTGTTCGGCTTCGTCGAAC
>NZ_WVUD01000161.1 GCF_009856865.1 Solidesulfovibrio aerotolerans
AAGCACGCGCTCGATGCGGTCCTCCAGGTCGGGCAGATCGCTCGGCAGGGACTGCAAGCACCTGCGCATTCCACAGCGCAGGAAGTGCTCTAAAGGGTTGTTCCCGCCGTCGGCAACGGCGGGATATATAAGCGCCGGAGCAATAATGCCCCCCTGGAGCGACCGAATTCCTCGGTTGCGCCGGTCCGAAAGTGTACCGGCTAAAGCCTTCCACTCGATCTGCTGGTAAAGAGCCGGTCGCAAGGAAGGGA
>NZ_WVUD01000162.1 GCF_009856865.1 Solidesulfovibrio aerotolerans
TCGCGACATGGGCCAAAAGGCCCGGGGTGACGATGCCCTGGGGGATGAGTTGGGGCGGCATGGGCGTGGTTTTCACCGTCGGCCTGTCGTCTTCCACGCCTTCGCAGGCCCGGCAGGCGTACTTGGGCCGGATGTGGCGGATGACCTGGATCTTGGCCGGCACGATATCGAGCTTCTCGCTTACTTCCTCGCCGATGCGGACCAGAACCGCGCCGCAGGGGCAGGCCTTTTCCGA
>NZ_WVUD01000017.1 GCF_009856865.1 Solidesulfovibrio aerotolerans
TGAACTTGATGTCATGGCAATTTATGCCATTTTTTCAAAATTGATCGCCTAAGTGGAAAGGCATCATGAGCTTGCACCAGTTGTCGCTTTCAGGCGTCAAGCCTTTTCTTAGCCGGACAGTAATGATTCCATTTCATTTTTGAAACATTTGAGGAACACTGGCCGCCATGCGCCAAAGCCAAACACAGCCGGCAGCATCCGCCGGCCAGACGCAGGCGGCGGCATAAGCCGGCCAGACGCACTGGCGACGCCACGGGTGCAAACCGTTCGCGGCGTGTTGGGCAGCCACCAGACTGTGACACCAAACCGTTTGCGGTGCGTTTCACACGCCGCCAAACCGGGCCGGGATGGATTTTGGGCCAACCCTGCTCTTGCACTCCCCCCCGTGCCGTTATATTCCAGGAGAAAATGTTTTGTTCGAGGAGGGATTCCATGAAAAAGTTTATCGTTTTCGCCGCCGCCCTGTCCCTGGCCCTGACCGCTGTCCCGGCTTTCGCCAAAGGCAAAAAAGCCGCTCCCAAAAAGACCTGGGAGTGCAAGACCGGAGACACCTCCGTCATGACCGCCACTGTCGAGCAGTGCATGAAGCTGGGCGGCATGGTCAGCAACTACCCCGGCCCGGACAAGGCCGCTGCCCCCAAGGCCAAAAAAGGCAAGAAGTAGTTTCCGTTTTCGAGGGGAGAACGCCGCCGCCCGGTCTGCCGGACGGCGGCGTTTTTGCGTCCTGGGTCGGCCGGACGGCCCAACGCCCGGCCCCGGTTCGAGCCCCGCTGGGGGGGAGCGCCCCGTCGGACCGCCTGGGCAGACGTCAAGAGAGAGGGGTGCAGTCTGGCGCAGACAACGGCCACCGCCCAGGCGGGCGTCAGGGCAAAGGGGACGGCCTGACCCGGACTGGCAGCCGGTTTAGCCCCGTGCGCCGGACCGCCCGGGGAGGCATCAGAACAAGGTCTGGACCAGCAGCATAATATTGAGGGTTATGACCACCAGGGCCACTGCCGCCAGCACCGCCGTGGTAAACGGCTTGTTGGCATACGGCCCCATGACCGAGCGGCGCGAGGTCAGGCTGAGTTGCAGGATGATCGTTATGGGCAGTTGCATGGACAGAAAAATCTGGGACCAGATCAACCCCTTCAAGGGATCGCCCACAAACAGCACGGCCGCCGCCCCGCCGACCAGCGTAATGACCACGCCCATGCGGGAATGGCTGTCGCTGATGTCATAGGGTTCGCTGAAGATGCCTGCAAAGATGCTGCCCCCGGCCATGCCCGCCGTCACGCTCGAGGCCAGCCCGGCCAGCAGCAGGCTGACGGCGAAAACCACCCCGGCTGCCGGCCCCAGCAACGGATCGAGCAGGGAACGGGCCTGCTCCAGTTCCGTCACCGGCAGGCCGTGGCTGAAAAAGGCCGCTGCTGCCAGCAAAATCATGGAGCTATTGATGCAAAAGCCCACCAGCATGGAAAAAAGCGTGTCCAGATACTCGTATTTGAGCTGGCGGCGGATCATCTCCGGCTCATCCAGATTCCACTGCCGGCTCTGGATGACCTCGGAATGCAGGAACAGGTTGTGCGGCATGACCACCGCCCCGAGGACGCTCATGACCACCGGCAGCGAGCCCTCGGGCAGGCTCGGCCGCACCCAGCCCACCGCCGCCGCGGCCCAGTCGATGTGGACCAGGGACAGCTCGAAAACAAACGACAGGCCGATAAGCGACACGAAACCGATGATGTAGCGTTCCAGCCGGCGGTAGGATTTGGAAAAAAGCATCCACAAGACCACGACCAGCGTCAATAACGTCCCCACGGCCAGGGGCAGGCCGAACAGCATTTTAAGCGCAATGGCCCCGCCCAGCAGTTCGGCCAGGGCTGTGGACACCGAGGCCCCAACCGCCGTGACCAGGGCCGTGGTGGCCACCCCCCGGGGCAGATGGGCCATGGCCGCCTCGGACAGGCACAGCCCGGTGGCAATGCCCAGATGGGCCGCGTTGTGCTGCAGGACAATGAGCATGAGCGTGGACAGCGTCACCATCCACAGCAAGGTGTAGCCGTACTCAGCCCCGGCCGCCACATTGGAGGCCCAGTTGCCCGGGTCGATAAAGCCCACCGTCACGAGTAGGCCAGGGCCGATGTATTTAAATATCTCCAGTGCTCCCAGCCGGGGACGATGCCGGTCCCGGAACCGGAGCATATCCCAGACTGCCCCTGTCAAGCGCGAGAAAACGTCCATGCCTGCCTCCTTGGCCGCATTGCAACCTGACAGAGCAGCCCGGCCCAGGCAAGTGCGAAGCCGCCCGGAGTGATCACGCGTTGCCGTTGCCCGGTCCCTGGTCCAGGGACCGGGCAACGGCCCTGTTGGCACAACAGCGGGCCTCAGTTCGTTTATGCGCCAGGCCGACATCCGAAGCCCAGTCATCCAACGAAGCCGCTTCGACGGCCCGCCGGCGCTGCCTTTCCGGCCGCCCACCCGCCGACTTTCGCTACGGCCGGGGTTGTGCAAAAAGAAACAGTTCGTTACCAATCCAATGAGGGGGCGCACGCTCCGAAACACTCGACAACCGGCGGGCATTCATGCCGTATGTCCTCACGTTCCACTTCGATCCCGATTTTGAAAAGCGCCGGCTGCGCCCGAAAAATCGCGACGACGGAACCGTTGACCAATTTGACCTGGGCTACGCGCAAAATGTTGCGCTGGGCCAGACCCTGGCCGAATGGGAGACGCTGCCCCTGGACGCGGCCGCCGACCTCGACCCCGACCGCATAGTCTCCGAGAGCACCGCCTTTCCTTGCGGCGAAGGCTGCAGCGTCGATCCCGACAATCCCCTGCGCTTGCTGGCCAGCGTCAACGGCCACGTCGCCTTTCTCGACGGCCGCATCACCGTGCGCGAAACCCTGGCCATTGGCTGTGACATTGATTTCCACACCGGCAACATTGTGGCCGTGGGCGATGTGCTGATTGGCGGCGACGTGCGGGCCGGCTTTGCCGTCATGGGCCGCAACGTCACGATCACCGGTTCGGTGGTGGCCGCCCGCATCCGGGCCATGGGCAACGTCACCTGCCACGGCGGCATCCAGGGCGGGGCCAAGGCCACGATTCGCGCCGGCAAAAGCCTGCGCGCCAAATTCTGCGAAAACGCCGTGCTGCACGCCGGCCAAAATATTCTTATCGACGGCTCGTGCATGCACTGCCGCCTGTTTGCCGGCCAGAAACTGGCCGTCAAAGGCCGCCTGGCCGGCGGCGAGGTCTACTGCGGCGAAGCCGTGTACGTCGGCGAACAGCTCGGCGGCGGCGGCCAAAGCCAGACCCGCCTGCTGTTGGGCTACGACCCCGAACGCATCCACAAGGACCAGCACATCAAAGCCAGCATGCGCCAGACGCTGCTCGACATCGAAACCTTGCGGCTCGACATGGGACGCGGCGAAGCCTCGGCCGCACAACACGCAGCCGCCCTTGAACAAAGTCTGCAACGTTTCGAAACATTCAAAAGACAGCTCAAAAAGCTCTGGGACAACCCCGCCGCCATGCGCCGGTTCTCCACCTGCCGCGTCATCGTGCCCGGCCGCATCGGGGCCAACGTCGAAGTTTCCATCGGCGAGGCAGCGCTCAGCGTGCCCGAAGACACCCGCGACGCCGTGCTGCGCTACCAGGACGGCGAAATCGTCATCGAGCACCCGGCGCTGCGCAAATAAAAGAGGATAAGAGAGGATAAGAGAATCGGGGCGCTGCCCCGAACCCCGCCGGGGGGATGATCCCCCCGGACCCCTCAAGGGGGAGAAGTTTAATAGGGGAGAAGTTCAATAAGGGAGGGCCATTATGCGGGAGATGTGCCCCCCCAACGCCCTTTGCCTTCCCGGTGGGATTCCAAAGGGGTCACCCCTTTGGCCGCCGCAGCAACGGTGGTTTCCGTCAAGCGTCCGCTTCGACTGACCCGGCCCAGACCAGACCAGCCTACCCGTCAACGCCCATACCCCCTTCATAAACCTCTCCTATCAAGGGGGTCCGGGGGGGATTATCCCCCCCGGCCGCCGGAGGCATCTTCTGCCTTCCCTGCGCCATGGCCTGCGCCAGGGGCGCTACAGGTCGCTGGCCAGGAGCAGTTCTTCCTGATCCATATCGGGGGTCAATTCGTAGGAGATTTGAAAGAAGGCGTAGAGGTCGCGCAGCCGCAGTTCGTCGGCCACGGCAGCGGTGGGGTTGGCCAGGATGAGCCGGCGTCCTTTGGTGGCCAGGGCGGTTTGCAGGCGCACGAGGGCACCGACGCCGCAACTGTCCACGGTGGGCGTTTGGCTGAGGTCGAGGACGGTGACAGGGAAACGGCCGACAGTGGCGGCTTCGAGCACGGCGACTTCCAGTTCGAGGCAGACGGGACCGCCGAAGGGGCCGTCGGCGCGTGCCCACAGGACGCCTTGACGATCAATGATGGCTATACGGCTCATGTCTGGATGTAATCCCTGCGGACGGCCTCTGTCAAAAAGGCCGTTTCGGTTGTGTTGATTGGGAAGGATAGCCGCAAGGCGGCGATACAGGCAAGGCCAAAAAACCCCAAGGCCCCCCAATTCCCCGAAGATGACAGAGCGTTCACCCGGGGAGCAGGCCTGCGGCGGCACTTGTCCGCCTGAGAGGCTGCGCGCCAGTAAAAAACCGCCGCCCCGGCCTGGGACAGCGGTTGCATTTCTTCGCTACGCGGGGAAACGGGGTTGGGGAAATATGAAAGCGGCCTCAGGTCGCCATCCCAAGGCCGCTTTCGAAATGTCCTTTTCGGAGGAAGGATATTGTCTTCTTAGCAACAGCCGTGCCAACACCCCCAGAACTACAAAATAAAGCGTTATTACAGCGTATTGTAAAACAGTGCTCCCTGCCAGGACCGTGGAGAGGCGGTTTGGGGCCGCAAATCGGTACAAAAGCTTTTACCCTTCCCGGCAAACCCGGCCAACAGGGTGCAAGTTTTTGTACAGTGTGTTTTCTTCTCCCCAAATAGCGTTTTATTGCAAAGCATTGCACCAGCTGCCCCTGGTGTGGCCCCAACCGGCAGTCCGGGACAAACCCAGCAGATCGACCCGGGGCAAAAAAGCCCGGTACAATTCCTTGTCCCCTTCGTCCGCCGCAGCCACGGTGGTTCCCGTTAAGCGCCTGCGCCGGCACCGGCTGTCCCGTTCCCCTGCCAGCCAGCTACCCCCCACCCCAAACCCCATAAGAAACTTCTCCCGCCGGGGGGGCCGGGGATGATCCCCCGGCCGCCGGAGCAACGGAGGTTCCCGTCAAACAGGCACTGTGCCCTTGCCCGATCGACGAGAGTCTTCCCCCCTTCCACCGTCGGGGCAACGCGTTCCCCCTAAACCCCTTGCCTCCATGTGGGATTCCAAAGGGCTCAGCCCTTTGGCCGCCGGAGGCCTCTGACGCCTCTTCTGCCTTTTCTTCGTTCCATTCATTGCGGATGAAACCATTGGCCCTGGCCGCGCGACCAGCCCGGCAGAGGCGAATGGTCGCCTGCCAGCACACGAGGTCGTCATGGAATGCAGCGTAACGATTCAGGGTCTGCCCCACTTTAACTATGTCTCGCCCGCGCCGCACCCAGACGACGCATGCGCCTGCGGCCCGCCCTGCCGGTCGAGCATTCCCTGCCGTCTGGCCAGCCAGGGTGATGGCTGTCTGCTGCTGGCGGCGGTCGGACCGGTGATCGAGGCGTTTTCCCTGGTGGTTTCGTACGAACAGGTCTTGCTGGTGCTGCGGGAAGGCAGGGACAAGGCAGTGCTGGAGGAAACCGGGCAACGGGCGGCCTTCCGGCTGCTGCTGCTGGCCATGCGCGGATCGGGCTGCCCGTTTTTCGAGCAGACCCTGGCGGCCTGGAACGGGCTTGGCTTGGATACAGACAGCTACGCGACGTTTCAGCGCATGGTGCGGCGACTGACCTTTGCCCAACGTGCTGACGGGGCGGGCAAGCGGCTGTCTGCGGTATCCCTGGCCCGGAGCGGGCATGACATCGAGGCCCATCTGGACCCTATTCTGGACATGGCCAGACGGCGCTGCCGACAGGATGCGGCCTTAAACGCCGTCATCCTCATGTACAGTTGCACCCGTCTGGCCGTGGAAGAAACGCGGGAAAGGCTGGCGCTCCGGGCGAGCGCGGCGTTTCCCAAAAAACAGCTCTGTTTTTTGCAAACAAAAACACGCAATTCTTATGCTGATGCCAGGAAAGCCCTCGCATCAAGAGCCGAACGCGACACTAGCGCGGCATGAGCAGCCGGACGCGGCGGCGGCGGGTGATTTCCATTTCGGTTTCCAGCATGAGCTTTTCCTGCTTGGCCGCAAAAATCTCCTGGGCATAGGTCACCCCGGCCTTGTGGTCCTCGGCGGCGAGCAGTTCCCTGGCCCGGGCCTCGGCAGCGTTTTTGCGCTCGGTCAGGGCCGCCAGCTCGGCGGCAAGGGCGGCGGCCTGCGCTTCGATGTCGAGGGGTGCTTCTTCGGTCATGATTCCTCCACAACAATGGTCTTTATATTGGCAAATTCCAGCAGCCCGTGCCGGGCCAGTTCCCGGCCATAGCCCGAACGCTTGACGCCGCCAAAGGGCAGCCGGAAATCCGAGCGCGGCACGGCGTTGACCGTGACCATGCCGGCTTCCAGCCGCCGGGCCAGGGCCAGCCCCTTGGCCGCGTCGGCGGTCCAGATGCTGCCGCCCAGGCCATAGGGCGAAGCATTGGCCAGGGCCAGGGCGTCTTCGGCGTCGGCCGCTTCAGTGAGGGCTGCAACCGGTCCGAACAATTCCTCGTCAAAGGCCGGCATGCCCGGCCGCACATCGGCCAAAAGGGTCGGGGCGTAGAAAAATCCAGGCCGGGGCAGGCGATGGCCGCCAAGAAGGAGCCGCGCCCCGGCGGCCACGGATTCGCGCACCTGCCGGTCCAGATTCTCCAGCAGATCGAGCCGGGCCAACGGCCCCAGGGTGGCCCCCGGATCAAAGGGATCGCCCGGCTGATGGGCGGCGAGCATGTCCGTTAACCGCCGACCGAAGGCGGCGTAGAGCGGGCGGGCCACGATAAAGCGCTTGGCTGCGATGCAGGCCTGGCCGCACACCCGCATGCGGGCGGTTTCCGCAGCCAGGCAGCAGGCGTCCAGGGCGGCGTCGGCCAGGACGATAAACGGGTCGGCTCCGCCCAGTTCCATCACGGCTTTTTTGATATTGGCCCCGGCCAGCGCACCAACGGCCGCTCCGGCCCGGGCCGAACCGGTCAGCGTCACCCCGGCCACGGCCCCATGGGCCACGGCCTGGGGCACAAGGGTCTCGGGAATCCGCAGCACCCGCACCAGATCCGCCGGGAAGCCGGCAGCGGCAAAAAGGCCTTCCAGGGCCATGGCCGCACCCATGACGTTGGGGGCGGGCTTGACGGCCACGGCGTTGCCCACGGCAAGTTGCGGCACAGCCCCGCGCATGATCTGCCAGTAGGGAAAATTCCAGGGCATGACGGCCAAAATGACGCCGAGCGGCTCATAGACCACCATGCGCCGGCCGGCTTCGCCGGGACACGGCTCGTCAGCCAGCCATTTGGGAGCCATTTTGGCGTAAAAGCGGCAGGCCCGGGCGCAACGTCCCACCTCGGCCTCGGCTTCGGGCAGCAGCTTGCCCATTTCCGTGGCGGCCAGTTCGGCCAGGGGGCGCAGCCTCGCCTCGAACAGGTCGGCCAGCCGGAACAGCGCCTGGCAACGGTCGGGAAGCGGCGTATCGCGCCAAACGGCCTTGGCCGCAGCCCCGGCGTCGAGGATGCGGGCCATTTCGGCGGCGTCATGGGCCGGGTAGGTGGCAATGGGCTGGCCGGTGGCCGGGTTGGTGCTGACGAACATGGGTGTGGTGGGGTGGCCGGCGGCGGCGCGGGACGTGGGTTCTCCGGGAGTGGCAACCTGGGCCGTCTGCCCGGACTTGCGTCCATACCCGTTTTACCCGGCCAAGCCAAGGCCCGGTTGCTCCCGGGCATTCTGTTTCAAAATGTGCGCGCTGGCCTGCAACGCACCAACATGATGCAGGTATATTTTTTACAACAAACAAAACTGTTTTTTGTGGAAGCCCCCTACCCGGCCAGCAGGCCGCTGAGGCCCTGGAGGAGCAGGCTGCCGGCCGTGGCGGCCAGGACAAACAGCACCACCCGGCGAAAGGAGGCCTCGCTGATGCAGCCGCACAGCCCCACCCCGGCCGCGATGCCAAGGAGCAGCGCCGGCAGGGCCACGGCCGTGCGCGCCACCACCGCCCCGGTCACCAGCCCGGCCAGGGTCTGGGAGCCAACCACGGCGCAACCGGCCAGCAGGAAATAGGCCACCAGCGTTGCCCGCATGGCGTTGCGGTCAAGGCCCAGCCGACTCACCCAGGCCACGATGGGCGGCCCGTTGATGCCGATGGCCCCGCCCAGGCAGCCGGCCGCAAATCCGGCCGCCACGCCCCAGCCCGGTCCGGCCGGGGCAAGACGGCCGGGGCTGCGCCACTGGTTGCCGACAAAGGCGATAATGGCCAGGGCGAGGATGGTCTTGAGCCAATGGCCCGGCAAGGCGCGCAGCGCATAGGCACCCAGGGGGATGCCCGGCAGGGAGGCGGCAATGAGCAGCAATAACGGCCCGAAACGGACATGGCGGCCCAGACGCGCGATCATGACGGCATTTAAAACGACGGCCAGGGTGGTGCATACCGGTACGGCCAGCTTGAGATCAAAGACGAGGGCCAGCAGCGGCAAGGCAATCAGCGTCGAGCCAAAACCGGCCAGCCCCTGGGTGAAGCCGCCGCAAAACCCGGCCAGGCACAACAGCCCGATGGTGGCAAAGTCCATACACACTCCCGACACCGCTGCGATTCGCAACCCGTTTTGATTTGTAAAACGTTGTGACAGACCGTAATAGCGAGACGTTGCCGCGGCAAACGAATTGATCTGCATCTGAGGTTTGGAAAACATGCACATGCTCGATCCCTGGCAATTGCGCACGTTTCTGGCGGCCGTGGCCGCAGCCTCCTTTCGCCGGGCCGCCCAGGAACTGGCCCTGTCGCCGTCCACGGTGACGGCGCAAATAAAAGCCCTGGAGCAGACCGTGGGGGCACAGCTCTTTGCCCGCACCGGCAATCGGGTGACCGTCACCGAACACGGCCGGCGGCTGGCCGGTTACGCCCGGCGGCTGCTCGATCTGGAAGCCGAGACGCGCCAGCGCCTGGCCGCCGACTGCGACGAGCCGGCGACGTTGACCGTGCGTCTGTCCGAAAGCCTGGGGCGCGTCCTGGTTCCGGCCATCCTGCCGGCCTTTCGACGCCGCTTTCCGGGGTTGCCCCTGACGCTCACCACCCACTCCCGCCAGGGACTCGTGCGCGACCTGCGCCAGGGGGGGGTGGACTGCGGCATAGTCCTTGGCGAACCGTATGTGGCCCAAGGTGTGGCCATGACGGTCATCCACCGGGAACCCCTCGTGGCCGTGGTGGCCCCAGGCGACGGGCTGGCCGGGCGCGGCCGGATCGGACCGGCTGATCTGGCCGGGCGGGAAGTGTTGCTCACCCGCCACGTCTGGAGCAACCGGGACCGCATCACGCGCGCCCTGGACCGGGCCGGCGTTGCCCCGGCGGCGGTGACGGAATCGAGCAGCCTGGAAATCCTGCTGCGCTGCGCTGCCGCCGGACAGGGCGTGGCCCTGGCCCCGCGGCTGGCCGTGGCCGAGGAGGCCCGCGCCGGCCGCCTGGCACTCCTGGCCTGGGACGACGCGCCCCTTTTCGCCGCCGTGACCGTCATGGAGCTGGCCGGGCGGGTGTCGGGCGCGGCCCAGTGTGCGTTTCTCGACCTTGTGCGGCAACAACTTGCGAACGACGCCAGCGGCTTGTCGCTCCCTTGAATGAAATTTCCAAGATGACAACTCTTTAGTGGATGCATTCGCCAGCGCCTGTTTACGTCCAAAAGAATTGCGCCGGTTCCTTTTTTCCTGGAACAAATCATTTTGCGCCCTTTGCGAGACTGGTGTATTCTGGCATATCAAGGAATGGATTTTCCGGGCGTGCTGCAAGCCTGAGAGACTTGCCCTCCCCTGAATTTGGCTGCAACGGGTGGCTTTGACACGATATTCCATGGGCGGGTGTCTTGAAAATGCGGCTGCGGCTCCGGCCCGTGTTCAGGCAGCCGAGAGGTTTGCATGGACCGGTTCGCCTTAAAGCCGTATAAAGCGTAGGAAAATTGCGGCTCAATTGTATTTGCCTATCTACAATAACTTGATTTTTTTGGCTTGCAGTCGCGGGGCTGGCCGAAACGAACACCATAAAAGGAGCACTGCGATGAAAAGCATACGGTTGGCAATGGCGTGTATTATCGGCGTAGTCGTACTGTTGGTTCAATCTGTATTGGTCTATTTCGTGGCCACCTCCATATACAGTTCGAGTATAGCCTCAAAAAGCCACGAGATGGAGCTGATGACCAGCACCATCGCCAAGACGGCGGCCGATTTCGGCAACCAGCAAATGGAACGGATGCGTGGCATTTCCAAAATTCCGCTTCTGCGAGCGTATCTGCTCTCTGGCGAACAGGAAGCCGCCACCACCGAGATCATCCAGGCGATGTCGCTGGCTGCAGCCGATGTGAATTCGTTTTATGTTTTCGATGCCCAGGGGAAACAAATCCTTCTGATGGTCCAGGGCAAACCGGCAAAACCCAATGACATCTCCAACCGTGAATATATACAGGACGCTCTCGCCGGGAAAGAAGGTTACAGTTCCGTCCCCACGAAAAGTATCGCCACAGGCAAGTTGATCGTCAGCGTCTGTGCCCCGATCTTTGACGCGTCCGGCAAAGTGTTGGGCGGCGTCGGCATGTCCTACGCCCTGGATCGACTGCTCGCCGATTACATTGAGACGATTCATCTGGACAAAACAGGCCATCCCTTCATTCTTTCGCCCAAAGGCGTGGTGGTGGGCCATCCCGACCGGGAGCTTTTGCTCAAAGACCTCTCCGGGGAACCAGGCATTGCGGCGATGCGCAACACGCCCAAAGGGGAAGGTTTCCAGACGCGCGGCGGCATCGAGGAGCGGGTCACCTGGACGCACGTCCCTGGCTGGAACTGGATTATGGCTTTTGCCATGGACACGGACGAGATCGAAACGCTGGCCAAAACAGAACGCAATTTCATGATCCTGCTTGGCTCCTTTGCCGTCCTGGCCCTTATTGGCGTGTGTCTTGTGGCCCTGGACAAGATTGTGGTCGCGCCGCTGAAACGGCTTCAGGAATTCGCCTCGGACGTGGCGGGCGGCAATCTGGACAAACCGTTGACCCTGCACCTGCGCAATGAGATCGGCAAACTGGCGGACTGCCTGCGCAGCATGGTCACAAGCCTTAAGGGCAAGATCGCTGAAGCGGACGCCAAAACCCGGTTGGCCGAAGAAGCCTCGACTCGGGCGGCCCAAGCCGTCCAGGAAGCCGAGGAAGCCCGCAAAGAAGCCGAAAAGGCCCGCACCGAAGGCATGTTCCAGGCCGCAGGCGAGCTTGAAGGCGTCGTTGAAGTGGTCACCACCGCCTCAGAAGAACTTTCGGCCCAAATCGAGCAGTCCAGTCGCGGCTCCGAAGCGCAAGCGCACCGGGTCAGCGAAACCGCCACGGCCATGGAAGAAATGAACGCCACCGTCCTTGAGGTCGCCAAAAACGCCTCCCAAGCCGCTGCCACGGCCGATACAGCCAAACACAAAGCCGAGGACGGAGCGAAGGTCGTCACCCAGGTGGTCGTCAGCATCGGCGAGGTCCAGACCACGGCCCTTGAACTCAAAACGGATATGACCACCCTGGGCAAACAGGCCGAAGGCATCGGCCAGATCTTAAACGTCATCTCCGACATCGCCGACCAGACCAACCTGCTGGCGCTCAATGCCGCCATTGAAGCCGCCCGGGCCGGTGACGCCGGACGTGGATTCGCCGTGGTCGCCGACGAGGTCCGCAAACTGGCGGAAAAGACCATGACCGCCACCAAGGAAGTCGGCGACGCCATCCGGGGCATTCAGGCTGGGGCGCGCAAAAACATCGGCAACGTCGAAAACGCCGTCCAAAAAATCGACGCGGCAACGCAACTCGCCGGAAAATCCGGGGAAGCCCTCAATGAAATCGTGGCCCTGGTCGATCTGACCACGGATCAGGTCCGCTCCATCGCCACGGCCTCCGAGCAGCAATCGTCGGCCAGCGAGGAGATCAACCGCAGCATCGATGATGTCAGCCGCATCTCTGCCGAGACCTCCGACGCCATGCAGCAGTCGGCCCGGGCTGTGGGGGAAATGGCCCAGCAGGCCCAGGTGCTCAAAGGATTGATCGATCAAATGAAGGACGGCGGAGAGCCGCTGGCGCTGCGGTAAGGCGGCCGGGCGGCCCGCCGCACCAGCGGCCCTGCCTCTTCTCCTGCACGCGCCCGGACGCCGCACACGCGGTGTCCGGGCGCGTGCGTTTTTACGGCCCAGCGAAGCGGGCTAGGGCGTCCCGCTGTCGCGGCCGGGGCCACTGTGTTTGGCGGCTCGCCCGGCCAGGAAGCGGGCCATGGGCGGGGCCAGCAGCACCACCAGAAAAAAACGCAGGGTCTGCATGGTCATAACGAAGGCAAAGTCCACGCCCGGCGAAGCAGCGGCAATGACCGCCACCGAATCCATGCCCCCCGGGCTGGCCGCCAGATAGGCGGTGAGCGCGTCCATGCCGGTCGCCCGGGCCAACAGCCAGGACAGGCCGCCGCAAAAAGCAATCAGCGCCCCGATGGCGGCCAGGATGGCCGGCAGGGTCCGGGCGGCGTAGGCCGCAACCGAGCGGGTAAATCCCAGGCCCACGCGCCAGCCGATGCCGGCGTAGGAAACAGCCAGCAGCCAGGGCGGCAGATCGATCTCCACCGTGCCGGACAGGCGCAAAAAAGCGCCCGCCAGCATCGGGGCCAGCATGGCCCCGGCCGACAGGCGCGTGCCCAGGCCCACCACCGCGCCCAAAAGGATCAGCCCGGCAGCGGCGGCCCAGCCGGCGGTTGGCCCGGGAAACCACACAACTGCGGCCTGGACCTGGGCGACGGCCGCAGCCGGGGCGGCGAAACGGGCCACCAGGGTGGCGGCCAGGGCCACGCACAACACGCGCAGATACTGCATGAAGGCGACCAGCCGGGCGTCGGCCCCCCAGGCATCGGCCATGACCACCATGGCCGCAGCCCCGCCCGGGGATGTGCCCCAGATGCCGGTGGTCCCGGGCATGATGCCCAGGCGGCTGAGCTGCCAGCCGATGGCGGCGCTGGCCGCGATGCCGGCCAGGATGACGGCGGAAAAAAGATGCCAGTGCCGGGCCAGGGCGGGCAGGACGTCCGGGGTGGCGGCCCTGGCGATGAGGCAGCCGACAACGGCCTGGGCCAGGATGTAGGGGACGCGGCCGAGCCGGATGGTGCCGCCGCCCAGGGCCAGGGCAATGCCGGCCAGCATGGGGCCAAGCAGCAGCGCAGCCGGCAGGGCTAGGGCCATAAGCCCGGCGGTGACGGCAACGGTTAAGGCCAGCAGCGCAAGCCACTGGCCTTTATAGCCCGGTCGCAAAGACCGGGCGGGGGGTCCGGGGGGATCATCCCCCCGGCCGCCGGAGGCATCTTCCGCTTTCCCGCTCAACGCATCGCCGGTTAGCGCACCATGCGGCCGATGCGGCCGAGGCGGATGTCGGACGGCCCGTCCCAGGACCAGTAGATCATCCAGGCTTTGCCCCGGATTTTGTCTTTATCGACAAAACCCCAGAAGCGCGAATCGTAGGACTCGTCGCGGTTATCGCCCATGACGAAGTATTTGCCGGCCGGCACGGTGATGGGGCCGAAGTTGTCACGGCGCTGCTGCAGGCCGGAATCAGTGTGTTTGATATACGGCTCGACCAGGGTTTCGCCGTTGCGGGTTAAGACCTTGTCCTTCATCTCCACCACATCGCCGGGCACGCCGATGATGCGTTTGATGAAGTCCTTGGTGGTATCCTCGGGGAATTCAAAGACGATGACATCACTGCGCTGGGGTTCTTCCAGTGGCAGCACCACCTTGTCGGTAAACGGGATGTGGGTGCCGTAGAGGAACTTGTTGACGAGCAGATGGTCGCCGATAAGCAGGGTGTCGAGCATGGACCCGGAGGGGATCTTAAAGGCCTGGACCACGAAGGTGCGGATGACAAAGGCCAGCACCAGGGCGACGGCCAGGGCTTCCAGATATTCCAAGAGCAGTTTTTGCCATCTCGGATTCATCGTCTGATTCCTTGTTTGTGTTTGGGAAAAAGCGGCCGGGCATGGCCGGGCCGCTTATGGGGCATGTGCCGCCGTGCGGCTAATCTTCCGTGGCCTTGAGCGCCGCCAGGAAGGCTTCCTGGGGCAGTTCGACGTTGCCCATACGCTTCATCCGCTTTTTGCCTTCCTTCTGTTTTTCCAGAAGTTTGCGTTTGCGGGTGATGTCGCCGCCGTAGCATTTGGCGATGACGTTTTTACCGATGGGGGAGTTGCGCTCCCGGGCGATGACCTTGGTGCCGATGGCGGCCTGGATGATGACCTCAAAGAGTTGGCGCGGGATGACGCGCTTGAGCTTGAGCGCCAGGGCGCGGCCGAACTTATACGAGTTCTCCCGGTGGACGATGACGGCCAGGGCGTCCACGGGATCGCCGTTAATAAGGATATCGAGCTTGACCAGATCCGAGGCCCGATAGTCCATGATCTCATAATCCAGGGAGGCGTAGCCCCGGGTCGAGGATTTGAGGCGGTCAAAAAAGTCGTAGACGATCTCGGCAAAGGGCAGTTCGTAGGTGATGACCACGCGGGTGGCGGTCAGGTAGCGCACGTCCTTTTGGATGCCGCGTTTTTCCTCGCACAGTTTGAACACCCCACCCACGTATTCGTTGGGGGTGTGGATCTCGAGGCGGGCAAAGGGCTCGTAGAGGGCGGCGATTTCCTGGGTTTTGGGCAGCTTGCTCGGGTTGTCCACGGGGATGATCGCGCCGGAAAGCGTCTCCACCTTATAGATGACCGAGGGGGCGGTGGCGATGAGGTTGGCCCCGAATTCGCGTTCCAGGCGCTCCTGGATGATTTCCATATGGAGCAGGCCGAGAAAACCGCAGCGAAAGCCGAAACCCAGCGCCTGGGAGGTTTCCGGCTCGTAGGTGAAGGCCGCGTCGTTTAGGCGCAATTTTTCCAGGGCGGATTTGAGGATCTCGTATTCGGCGGCGTCCACCGGATAGAGCCCGCAAAAGACCATGGGTTTGACTTCCTTAAACCCCGGCAGCGGCTCGGTGGCCGGATTGACGGCGTTGGTCACGGTGTCGCCCACCCGGGCTTCGGTCAGGGTCTTTATGTTGGCGCAAAAAAACCCGGCCTCGCCCGGTCCGAATGACGGGAAATCTTTCGGTCCCGGCGAAAAGGCACCCAGGCGGATCACTTCGAATTCCGCATTGTTATACATCATGCGGATACGCTGGCCATGGGTGATCGTGCCTTCCATGACCCGAAACAGCACCACCACGCCCTGGTACGAGTCGTACCAGGAATCGACGATGAGCGCCCGCAACGGGGCCTCGGCCTTGCCGGCCGGGGGTGGAATCTTGACGATGATCTGTTCGAGCACGGCCGCGACGTTGATGCCGGTCTTGGCCGACACGGACACGGCGTCGCCGCAGGGCAGGCCGATGGCCTCCTCGATTTCCTTTTTAACGGCCTCGGGATCGGCGCTGGGCAGATCGATCTTGTTGAGGACCGGGATGATCTCCAGGTCGTTGTCCAGGGCCAAAAAGACGTTGGCCAGGGTCTGGGCCTCGACGCCCTGGGTGGCATCGACCACCAGCAGCGCCCCTTCGCAGGCGGCCAGACTGCGGGAGACCTCGTAGGAGAAATCGACGTGCCCGGGGGTGTCGATAAGATTTAAAATGTAGTCTTTCCCATCGGCGGCCTTGTAGGGAATCCGCACGGTCTGGGCTTTGATGGTGATGCCGCGCTCGCGTTCGAGGTCCATGCGGTCGAGGTATTGCTCGCGCATATCCCGGGGGTTTATGAGCCCGGTGATTTCGAGGATGCGGTCGGCCAGGGTCGATTTGCCATGGTCGATGTGGGCAATGATACTGAAATTTCTGATGCGGGACGTATCCATGTGTGGGGGTGCCTTTGGCGAAGCGCGCGTTGAATCGAAATGCCTCTTAATAGAAGGCGTGTCCGAGGTCAATGCGGTGCGGCGGTGGTGGCGGCAAGGACACGAAATCCGCCCCCGGCGGGACCGGGTGGAGACATTTTCGTGGGCTTTGACACATTTTTCACTTGGTATTCCCCTGACCCTGGTGTATGAAGTTATCCACTCATGGGGACAACCGGTTCCGGAAACTTGCCGGCCCCCGGAAGATACGCGGAAACTTTAACAAAATCACCGCTAGGAGGCTTACATGTCCAAATTGGTTCCGCCGCATGGAGGCAAAGGCCTGGTCATCCGTCTGCTCGAAGGCGCTGCTAAAGAAGCCGAGCTGAAGAAGGCCGCTGGCCTCAAGAAAGTGCAGATCACCGCTCAGGAAAAGGGCGACCTTATCATGATCGGCATCGGCGGTTTCTCGCCCCTGGACGGTTTCATGACCAAGGCCGACTGGAAGAGCTCCGTTGAGAAGATGACCCTGTCCGACGGCACCTTCTGGCCGGTTCCCGTCGTCCTGGCGGTCACCAAGGACGAAGCCGCCGGCATCAAAGTGGGCGAAGAAATCACCCTCGAGCGCAACGGCGAAATCTACGCCACCATGAAGGTCACCGAAAAGTTCGAGCTGACCGAAGCCGACAAGAAGTGGGAATCCGAACTGGTCTACAAGGGAGCCGGCGACGACTCTGCTGACGACAAGTTCTGGAAGATCGCTCTTGACGACCATCCGGGCGTCAAGATGGTCATGGAACGCAAGGAAGCCTGCCTGGCCGGTCCGGTCAACGTCCTGTCCGAGGGCGAGTACCCGACCAAGTACAAGGGCGTCTACCTGCGTCCGGCTGAAACCCGCGCCATGTTCGACGAGCGCGGCTGGGCCACCGTTGCCGCTCTGCAGCTGCGCAACCCCATGCACCGTTCGCACGAGTACCTGTGCAAGATCGCCATCGAAGTGTGCGACGGCGTCATCATCCACTCGCTGATCGGCAACCTGAAGCCCGGCGACATCCCGGCCGAAGTCCGCGTGAAGTGCATTGACACCCTGTGCAAGTACTACTTCGTGGAGAAAAACGTCGTTCAGGGCGGCTACCCCCTGGATATGCGTTACGCCGGTCCCCGCGAAGGCCTGCTCCACGCCACCTTCCGCCAGAACTACGGCGTCAACAAGATGA
Organism: Solidesulfovibrio aerotolerans; assembly: GCF_009856865.1. Taxonomy (GTDB): domain Bacteria; phylum Desulfobacterota; class Desulfovibrionia; order Desulfovibrionales; family Desulfovibrionaceae; genus Solidesulfovibrio; species Solidesulfovibrio aerotolerans. Next base: position 17,284 of record NZ_WVUD01000017.1, read on the forward strand.
TCATCGGCCGTGACCATGCCGGCGTCGGCGACTTCTACGGCATGTTCGAAGCTCAGGAAATCTTTGATCGCATCCCCTACGCCACCACCAAGGCCCCCAAGGCCGGCCAGGCGCTGCTGTGCGAGCCGCTCAAGATTGACTGGACCTTCTACTGCTACAAGTGCGACGGCATGGCTTCGCTGCGCACCTGCCCGCACACCAAGGAAGACCGCGTCATCCTGTCCGGCACCAAGCTGCGCAAGATGCTGTCCGAGGGCGGCGAGATCCCGGATCACTTCGGCCGCGAAGAAGTCCTGGTCATCCTGCGCGCCTACTACGAAGGCCTGACCGAGAAGGTCGAGATCAAGATGCACGGCGCTGCTTCCGGCGACTCCGCCAAATAGTTGCCCGCGCAATCGATCTGATTGCCGAAAGGGGGACGCGCAAGCGTCCCCCTTTTTCTTGGGGCCACCGACCCACCGACTCCGCCCTGCCGCCGCAATGTGACCCTATCGCCGCCGCCGCCTCTTGCCGCAGACCGCTGATCCCTGTATCCCAAGGCCATGCAGCCCTTCCTCGCCGACCTGCACATCCATTCCCGCCACTCCCGGGCCACCAGCAAGGGCCTCACCCCGCGCCATCTGGCCGCCTGGGGCGAAATCAAAGGCATTTCCGTCGTCGCCACCGGCGATTTCACCCATCCCGGCTGGCTGGCCGAACTCAAAGAGGCGCTCGTCCCCGACGACGCGGGTCTTTTGCAACTGGCCGATCCGGCCGGACTGGCCACGGAAATCCCCTGGCTGCCCGAGGCCCGGCCCACCGGCCGGGTGCGCTTTATGCTCTCGGCCGAAATCAGCTCCATTTACAAGCGCGGCGGCAAGGTCCGCAAAGTCCACAATCTGCTCTACGCCCCCTCCTTTGAGGCGGCCGAGCGCGTAAACGCCAAGCTGGCCAAGATCGGCAACCTGACCGCCGACGGCCGGCCGATCCTTGGCCTGGACAGCCGCCATCTGCTCGAACTGACGCTGGAAACCGACCCCCTGTGTTTTCTCGTGCCGGCCCATATCTGGACGCCGTGGTTTTCCCTTTTCGGCTCCAAATCCGGCTTTGATTCGGTGGAGGAATGTTTCGGCTCGCTCTCACGAGAAATTTTCGCCCTGGAGACCGGGCTGTCGTCTGACCCGGAGATGAACTGGACGCTCTCCGCCCTGGACCGCTTTCGCCTCCTCTCCAATTCCGACGCCCATTCCGGGGAAAAGCTCGGCCGGGAATGCAACCTCTTTACCGGCCCGGCCTCCTACACCGGCATCTTAAACGCCCTGCGCGGCCGGCCCGGGGAAACGCAGTTTGGCGGCACCGTGGAATTTTTTCCCGAGGAAGGGAAATACCACCTCGACGGCCATCGCGACTGCGGCGTGGTCCTGGAGCCGGCAGCGGCCAAGGCCCTGGGCGGCCTGTGCCCCAAGTGCGGCAAGCCGCTCACCCTCGGGGTGCTGCACCGGGTGCTCGATCTGGCCGACCGGGACACGCCGCTGCGCCCGGACGGTGCGCCAGGCTTTACCTCGCTCGTTCCGCTCGACGAACTGGCCGGCGAGGTCTGCGGCGTCGGCCCCAAGACCGGCAAGGTGCGCACGCTTTTGGCCGTGCTCCTGGCCCGCTTCGGCTCGGAACTGGCCATCCTGCGCGACGTGCCGGCCGAGGAGCTGCGCCGGGTCAGCCCCGGGCTGGCCGAGGCTGTGACCCGCATGCGCCAGGGCAAGGTCGCCCGCCAAGCCGGATTTGACGGCCAGTTCGGCCGCATCACCGTCTTTTCCGACGAGGAACGGCGCGACCTCAAAGCCGGACGGTTCCTGGCCGCTGCCCCCATGGCCCGCACCGCCCCGCGCGAACCCAAGGCCGATGACGACACCCCGGCCGAACCTCCCCCTGCCGCGACAGGGCGTCCGCTGCGGGCCAAAAGAAAAGGCAAAGATCGCGGCGGCCAGCTTCTTCCCATCCCGGACGCGCCGGCCAAACGCCGGATTATGCCCGCGACGCCGACTCCCGCCCCGCCCGCCGGCCTCACCGCCGATCAAGCCCAGGCCGCCCACACCGGCGCGCGCCATGTGCTGGTCCTGGCCGGTCCGGGCACGGGCAAGACCCATACGCTTCTCGCCCGCATCCGCTCACTGCTGGACCTGGGCGTGGCCGCTGACAAAATTTTGGCCGTGACCTTCACCCGCCGGGCCGCCGCGCAACTGCGTGAGCGCCTGGCCCGGGAGGACGGCGGCAGCGACATCCCCCGCGCCGACACCCTGCACGCCCTGGCCCTGGCAGCGCTTACCGAGGCCGGCCTGCCCGAACCCGTGCTGCTGGCCGAAAAAGCCTGCGAGCGCCTCTTTGCCCTGGCCAATCCCGAACTGTCCGGGGCGCGGCGGCGAACGGCCTGGAAGGAGCTGTGCCTTTCGCGCGAGCGCCTGACCCCGCCTGAAATCCGCCCCGAGGGCCTCCCCGGCCCGCAGCAGTATGCCGACCGCTACGCCGAGGGGAAGCGCGAGTGGAATTTGATGGATTTTACCGATCTGCTGGAAACGTGGCTGGACGCCTTGCGGGCCGGCCGCTGCCGGCCGCCCTGGACGCACGTGCTGGTGGACGAGGTCCAGGATCTGACCCCGCTGCAACTGGCGGTCATCGCCGCCCTGGCCGCCCGCGAGGGAACGACCCTTTTCGCCATCGGCGACCCGGACCAGTCCATCTACGGCTTTCGGGGCGCGTCGGGCCGGGTGGCCGAGGCCTTGCGCGGGTTTTGGCCCGATCTGGCCACCATTACCCTCACGGAAAATTTCCGCTCGGCAGCACCGCTTCTTGAATTTTCGGCCGGGGTGTTCCCGGGCCGCGCGGCGCTTAGCTCCCGGGCCGGGACCGAAATCCAGGCGGCTTGCGAAATCCAGCTCTACGAGGCCCCCACTGCGGCCGGCGAGGCCGCCTGGGTGGCCGAGCGCGTCGCGGCCTTATTGGGCGGCTCCTCCCTGACGCTGACCCGCGATTTTTCCGTGAACACCCTGGCCCCGGGCGACATCGCCGTGCTGGTGCGTTTTTCCGGCCTGATCCCGGGCCTGCGGGCCGCCCTGGACCGGGCCGGTCTGCCCGTGGCCGTGCCCGAGGCCGAGGCCTTTTGGAACGAACTGCGCGTGCGCCTGCTGCTGGGGGCGGCCGCCGTCTCCCTGGGCATCCCGACCCCTGACGGGCAGGAGATACCGCCAGACATCCCGGAGCGCATCCTTGCCAAGGGACCGCTGGGGCTGGCCGCCTTTTTGGCCGACATCCCGCCCTTTGACCGGCTGTTCTGGCAGGGGACGGCCTTTCGCGAGCTGGTGCGGGCCTACGACGCCCACGGCGGCTGGGCCGGACTGCTGGGCTTTGTGGCCGGGCAAAACGAATTGGAAATGGCCGGGGCGCGCTCGGAAAAGGTGCGGATCATGTCCGTGCACGCGGCCAAGGGGCTGGAATTTGCGGCTGTGTTCCTGCCGGCCCTGGAAGATGGCCTGCTGCCCTTTGCCGGGTCGGATTTTTTAAGTGGCAAACCCGGGCATCTGGCCGGGCAGATGGACGAGGCCGAGGAGCGGCGGCTTTTTTATGTGGGGCTGACCCGGGCCAAAAGCCGGTTGTACCTGTCCCATGCCGTCCGGCGCGAACTCTACGGGCGAAAGCTCATGCTCAAACGCTCGCGCTTTCTGGACACGTTGCCCCTTGGCGGGGTACGGCGACTGGCGCTTACGGCCCGCACCGTCACCCAGGCAAAACAACTTGGATTTTTTGGAGAAAACTGAGCTACCAGATACGACGCCACAGGAGGCGCTCGTAGGCACGCGTCATCCGGTGGGCCGTGGGCGCTTTGACACCCATGTCCTTAAGCCGGCAGTACACGTGCAGCGGATTAAAAAGATGCTGCATGAAATCACGAATTTGTCGCATAGCGGTACTACTCCGAAAACCGGACGGCAAACAAGAAAACCGCCACTGGCCGCCGGGAACCCCCGGCGACCGGATATCCATACTCCCGGGCCAGGAAACCCTCAAGCCCTAACCTGCAACTTTCATTTCCCCGGATTCCATGCAGTTACAATTTTGCAACCCCAATTTTTCCTGGCGTCTGGCCGCGCCGAGCTGCGTGTGGCCGGAAACCGCTCTCATTAATTGCCGTCGTCTGGCCCGCAACGTGCCCGAAGTCGGCCTCTACCTGCTGGAGCTGCATGCCTGCCTGGCCTACGGGCCCGAGGATCTGCCCCAAAAGACCTACGGCCTGGCCTACCACCTCCATCTGCCCCTGGATCTTCCCTGGATGCTTGGTGGCGCGACGGCTTTCGCCGTGATGGAGCGGCTCTTGGAAATGACCGCCCATCTCTCCCCCTGGGCTTTCGTGCTCCATCCGCCCGCCGACGCCGGTGCCCTGGCCGATTTCGTCCGGGCCTTTGCGGCCTCCGGGCGCGATCCGGCCACCTTGCTGCTGGAAAATACCGACACAGCCTCCCCGGCCGACACCCTGGCCCTGGCCCGGGAGTTGGGCTGCGGGCTGTGCCTGGACCTGGGGCACCTCTTGGCCATGAACCACGCCCTGCCAACCGATGACCCGGAACTGGTGGCGCGTACAGCCATGCTCCACGTCTATTCGCCCTTTGGCTGTGAAGGCCCGCCACAGGGCCGCAGCCATCTGCACCGCACGCTCACCTGCCTCTCCCCCGAAGGTGGCGACACGCTGACCTGGATGCTGGGGCATTTGCGGCCCAAGACCCTGGTGCTGGAAATCTTTGCCCCCATCCATCTGGTGGAAAGCCTGGCCTGCATCGAGGCCATTGCCGACGGCGTGGTCCCGCCGCCAGCCCTGGCCCCGACCCCGGTTGCGCCAGGGGACGCGGCGTGATCCGGCTGCTCCTTGGCGGCACGCGCTCGGGCAAATCGGCCCTGGGCGAAACGCTGCTGGCTGCCGGGCCGGTGCCCCACCGGGTGGTGGCCACGGGCCAGGGGCTTGATTTCGCCATGCGCGAGCGCATTAGCGCCCACAAGCGCGCCCGCCGTCCCGGGGTGGCCGTTATTGAGGTGGGGGCCCAGGCTATGGACGTGCTGGCCCGGGAAGCGGGGAACGGTGGCACAGTGCTGCTGGACAGCCTGGACTTTTGGCTTTTTGCCTGTCACCACCAAGGGGTGGAGCATTCTGCCGCCCTGGCCCGGGGGCTTTCGCCCTATGCCGGGCCGGATGGGCCGGAACTGATTGTGGTTAGCGCCGAAACCGGCCTGGGGCCGGTTGCAGCCGATGCGGCCACACGGCACTTTATCGACGCCCTGGGCGGGCTCAACCAGGCGGCCGCCGCCCTGGCCGACGATGTGCGGCTGGTTGTCGCCGGACTCTGTGTGCAACTGAAGGGAAACGCCCCATGAGCCCCGTTTTTCGCAAAATGTCCCAAATCGCGGCCGGCCTGACCCAGGTCATCGGGCGCGGCGGCCGCTGGCTCATCGTCATCAACGCCGATCCCGACGCCTTGGCTGCGGCCATGGCCCTGCGCCGCATCATGGCCCACCGGGCGGCCGAAGTGGGCATTGCCCACGTCAACGAGGTCAAACGGCCGGACAATCTGGCCATGATGCGTTTTCTGCGTATCCCGGCCGTGCCGTTTAGCCCCAAACTGTGCGAGGCCTACGACCATTTCGCCATGGTGGACTCCCAGCCCCACCACCACCCGGACTTTACCGGGCGGCATTATTCCATTGTCATCGACCATCACCCTGTCCTGCCCGCCCACCCCTGTCAGGCCGAATACGCCGACATCCGCCCGGACTACGGCGCGACGAGCACGATGATGGCCGAATATCTGCGCGGCCTGCATATCCGGCCGGGCAAGCTGCTGGCCACCGCCCTGGTCTACGGCATCAAGGCCGATACCCAGAGCTTCGAGCGCCATTTCCTGGAAGCCGACGTGCGGGCCTTTAGCGCCCTGACCAAGCACGCCGATATGACGCTGGTGCGCAAAATCATCTCCAGCGAGTACCACCGCCGCTGGCTCAAATTTTTCTCCAAGGCGTTTCGCAAGATGCGCTTCGTTGGCGCGCGCGGGCTGTTCGTGTATATGGACACCCTGGAAAGCCCGGACCTTTTGGTCATGCTGGCGGATTTTTTCACCCGGGTCCACGGCCTGTCCTGGAACATGCTGGCGGCGGTGGTCAAGGGCACGGTGGTGGTGGTTTTTCGCGGCGACGGCATCGGGCGCAACATGGGGCACATGGCGGCCAAACTCTTTGGCGACATCGGCTCGGCCGGCGGCCATCGGGGCGCGGCCCGGGCCGAGATCGAGCTGGCCAAACTCGGCGGCAAGCCGGTGGAGGAGTGGCTCTACAAGCGCCTCACCGGCCATAAGCTGCCGAGCAAGGAACAGTGCCCGGTGGAATTTCCGGCCGCGCCTCAGAGCGAACGCACGGCCCGGGCCGCTGCCGGGCAGGAAAAATCCGCCCTGGTCACATAGCCCAGTTCCACATCGGCGGCATAGGCCGAAGCGTAGTTGGCCCGATCCGCGCTCCAGACCCGGCGCACGGGCTGGGTCAGCGTGGCCGGCTGGCAATAGCCCTCGCCCACGGGTTCGGGGGTTAAAAGTGTTACGAGTTCCGGCACGGTCGGCAGCCGCCAGTCGTCGTGGCCGCCAAGCCGCCCGGCATTGAGCGCCGCCACATAGGCACCAGCCTCCTCCCAGGTGGCCGCATAGGGCGCGGCCCGGCGCACCCAGGTCAGGCCGGCCGCCTTGTCCCGGACCAGATCGGCATCGACCTCGGTCAGCCTGCCCGGCCAGTAGGCCGTGGGCCGCCACAGTGCATCCAGGCCAAACGCCTCCCGGGCCTGATGGACGCCCACCATGGCCGGCCGGCGACGCGGCAGCTCGGCTCCCTCGGGCACGCACCGGGGGCACAGCAAGGCCGGCGAGGTGGCGCACACCCCGTCCATGCGCCGCCGCCAGGCCGCCAAGGCCCCGTCCAGGGCCTCGGCCATCATCCGGGCGTCGGCATAGCGGCCGCCAGGCGTCACGCACAGCGAGCGCTCCAGCACCGGATCAAATTCGTCACCCAGCTCCGGCGCGCGGGCCGCAACCGACCACTCGCCCCACTCCGGGAGCCGCCCGGTCAGCATCCGAAAGAGTGTCACCCCCACCGCATACAGATCAGACCGGGCATCGGCGCTGTCCGGGTCGTCCTCCTGCTCGGGGGCGGCGTAATAGGGCGAACCGACCTTGACGTTGGACGGGCCGCCAAAGGACTCACCACGCACCTTGGACAGGCCCAGATCGGTGATTTTAATGACATCGTCGTCCGAGACGAGCAGATTAAAGGGCTTGACGTCGCGGTGGATGATGCCGGCGTAGTGGAGCCGGGCCAGACCGGCCAGGAGCTGGGCGGCGTACCCGGCGGCCCGGGGCACGGGCAGCCGGCGGCTCTCCGCTTCCACCCGATAGGTCTCGCCGATGACCGACCCCAGGGATTCGCCGTACAATTCCATGACGAAATACGGCCATGGCCCGGTGTCGTCGTAGTCAAAGACATCGACGAGATTGGGGTGGCGCAGCGACCCAAGGAGCGCCGCCTCGTCGCGAAACAGCCGGGCAACCCGCTCCCGGCCCCACATGGCCAGGGTCAGTTCGTTGGGGCGCAGCAGTTTTAAGGCCACCACCCGGCCGAGAACCGGCGAGCGGGCCTTAAACACCGCCCCCATGCCGCCGCGACCAAGCACCCCGTGAATTTCGTATCTGCCAATAGCCCGCATCCGTCCTCCGTCTGTTTCCGGGTGCTCCCCGGCTTGCTGGTCGCTGGATCTTCGGCCCGCTCCAGGGCGTTCATAGCCTCCCGGCCGCTGGCCGTCGGGCCACACTGGACAATTGGCTTTGCGGCCTACTCCAGAGCGTCGATTGCCCCTCGGGCGCTGGCTGCCGGGCCGCACTGGCTCGTTGGCTATTCGGCCCGTTCCAGGGCGTCGATATCCCCGGCTGCGAGCCCGGCCACGTTGCGGCTGATCTTTTCGATGGGCCAGTCCCACCAGGACAGGGCCAGCAACCGCGCCACGTCCGTCGCAGAATAGCGCTCCCGGATGACGCGGGCCGGATTGCCGCCCACCACGGCGTAAGGCGGCACGTCCCCGGTCACCACGCTCCCGGCCCCGACCACGGCCCCGTGGCCGATGCGCCGCCCGGGCAAAATGAGTGCCCCGTAGCCGATCCAGACGTCGCTGCCGACCACGGTATCGCTGTACGGGCCGGACGGCAGACCGGCCTTTTCCCAGCCATGCCCAAAAATGGCGAACGGATAGGTCGAAACGCCGCCCAGGGAATGGTTGGCCCCGTGCATCATAAAACGCACGCCGCTGCCAAGGGCGCAAAACGCGCCGATGATGAGTTTGTCGCCAATAAAATCAAAATGATACAGAACGTTTTGGCGCTCAAAATCCGCAGCCCGCTCCCCTGGTGTGCCACTGGCGTCGAAATAGGTATAGCGCCCGACGCGGATATTGGGGTTGGTGACCACGTTTTCCAGAAAGACCAGCTTGTCATAGCCGGCCAGCGGATACCGGCAGGTCTGATCCGGGGCGTTGGGTGGGGCCATACGCGCCTCCTGGGTCGTCGCGCCGCCTTGCACATGCTGCGGCGGCGCGCGGGGACGAAAGTCGAGGCGGGCACCGTCCAGGCCGCCTCGCGAGGATTTGCTGTACGCTGCCTGCCCCGTGCCGGCAACCGACCGGAACAGACCAGAGCCGGCAGCCAGGCTTCTGCTGCCCCGTCGCCCGGCCTGCCGACTATCTGGGGAGGAGTCGGCAGGCCGGGCCGGCCAGAGGGAGTTGCAAAGGGGAGGCTACGGACGGAAAGGGGAAACGATCAACTGCCAACCCGCAGCAGGCGCAGATCGCCGGGGATGGCCGCGCTGCGACGACGGCTGACCAGGGGCAGGGCGTCGGGCAGGCCCTGCATGAAACGCCAGACCCGCTCCAGAGGCATGTGGGAGCGCAGATAGTCCTCACACTTGGAGAAACTGTAGTGGTGGGCCAGACTGCGGCCCAGCACCGCCACCTTCATCTTGCCGGCGTGCAAGGCCAGATTGATCACCTTCTCGTCAGAGGTGGCCTGACCAGCGACGCGGTGGGTCGGGAAGGGCAACACAAGCTGCATCATGCGGTGATCGAAAATCACGCAATTGATCGTCAGGTAGCCGACGTAGGAATACTTGGGCGGCGCGTCGTGCAAATAGACGTCGGCCAAGTTCTCGTGGATGAGCTTTTCCCACATCCAACGATGGTAGACCCAGTTTTCCTCAATGGGCGGGCCGGTGAACATGGAGCGCTCGGAGGGATAGGACAGGCGCAAAAAGCGGTTCAAGACATGGCGGCCGCTCGGGCTGACCGGCACCAACGGCATGACCAGCGGCACATCGGGCCGTTCGGCATGGTCGAGATACCCGTCCACGAGGTGTTCCAACCAGTGCGGGGTTACGAAGAGGTCTTCGTCGATCTTGATGATCACGTCGTCATAGTGGGCGGCGAGTATCTCGTTTTGGGCAGCCAGCACGGCCGGAACCAGGCCGCGCGGCCCGCGTTCGACCAGGGTGGCGTTGCTGTGCCTCCCTACAAAACCCCGGGCCATAGCCAGATGGTCCGGGGCCAGGGCGTTGGCCACCACGTAAATGTGCTTAAAACGCTCCAGGGTGGTGTAGCGCTCCAGGCATCGGATGCAAACGAGAAAGCAATCCAGCCGGTGCGAAGTGAGCAGCACAAGAACTGGTTGAACGTCGCCGCGTCGCGGGTGTAAATAGGTAAGCTTGCCCATGGCCGTCCTTGGCTTTCAGGCGTCCCTGCGTAAAGGTTAAAATGCTCCTACATCTCGCTTTTCGGCAGTATGCATCAGGAACTTTAGCCTCTTTTCAGAAAAAAAAGTCTTTCATTTTCATAAACATAGGAAGACGACCCAGCCATAGCCCCGGTTACACGGCCCAAGCGAAACACGCGATCTTTGAAAAAAAAATCGTCGCCAGCCCCAAAACACCCGCCCCATCCGCCAGCAGCGGCCAGAGACGTCACCCTGGCGCCACCCATTCCCTTGACACGAAACCGACCCGGCGCTAAGCCTGCCTGATCTTTATGGCTCGTGCGTGGACAGCCCCGCTAACTCCTCGGTATAAAACCATAATTATGCAAAGTGGCCAAGGTTTCGGAGGTTTGTCATGGGATATCGCGTCATTGTCGACACCCAAAAGTGCATTGGCGACGGCGAATGCGTGGACGTGTGCCCGGTGGAAGTCTATGAGATGCAGGACGGCAAGGCCGTGGCCGTTAACATGGAAGAATGCCTGGGCTGCGAATCCTGCGTCGAGGTCTGCGACCAGAATGCCCTTATTGTCGAAGAAGAATAGCCCTTTAAATAGTTAACCGGCAAATGGGAGTGGGCGGTTTTCGTCCGCTCCCGTTGCCGTCTCCGGCCCGGGCCGCCTGACCCTTTGCCGGGCTTTCGGCGGGGACCGGTCCCGGGCCGCCGGAGTCCACCGATGCAGTTGGATTTTTCTCCCGCCTTTGCCCGTTACGAAGCACTTGCCGCCGAGGCCGACGCCGCCTTTGCCAAGGTGTCGGAAATGTGCCCGGATTTTGTCAGTTGCGGCGCGGGTTGCAGCGACTGCTGCCATGCCCTGTTCGACCTGACCTTTATCGAGGCCCTGTACCTCAATCACAAATTCCAGGCCGCCTTCCCCTCCGGTCCGGCCCGCGACGCCGTGCTGGAGCGGGCCAACAGCGCCGACCGCGACGCCGCCAAGCTCAAACGCAAGGCCTTTCGGGCCGGCGAACAGGGCGTGTCCACCCGGGACATCCTGGAAAGCATGTCCCGCGAGCGCATCCGCTGCCCGCTTTTGGGCGACGACGACCACTGCGTGCTCTATCCCTTCCGCCCCATCACCTGCCGGCTCTACGGCGTGCCCCTGGAAATTTCCGGCGAGGCGCGCACCTGCGGCAATACCGGGTTCACCCCGGGCGGACGCTATCCCACGGTGAAAATCGAGAAGCTCCAAGACAAGCTGGTGGCCCTGTCGCAGGAAGTCGTGGCCGCCCTGCCCACCCGGCTGCCGCTTTTGGGCGAAATGCTCGTGCCCGTGTCCTTTGCCCTGGTGACCGAATTCGACGACGACTACCTCGGCATCCTGACCGAGGACGATCTGGTCAAGTCGCCCGAAGCGGCAGCCCCGGCCCCGGCGGCCCCAACCCCGCAAATGCAGCCCCTGCAGGCAACCCTTGGCGCAGCCGCGCCGGCCGCAAACTGCGGCTCCTGCGGGGAAACGGCCGGCTCGTCGGCCTGCTCCTCCTGCGGCGGCTCCACGTCCTGGGTGCTTCCCGGCCCGGACGGCGCGCCCACGGACAAGGATGACGGGCATGGCGCATAGCCCCGAAGAACTGGCCGCGCTCAAGCGCGCCATCTACGACAAGGTCAAGCCCCGGCGGCGCAAGTTTATTGACAAGGTGGGCTACGATACCTGGGACCCCTTCCAGGAGCCCATGGACCCGCTGGATCTGCGCGAGGACGCCTCCCGGCGCACCAGCCAGCAGCTCATCGCCGAATTTCTGGCTGCCACGCCCGGCGCTTCCGACGAGTTCGCCAAGGGAGCCTGGGAACTGTGCCTGGGCGTCATGACCGGTTCGGAACGCCACCGGGGCATGTACGCGTTTAGCAAATGGCACAAGGAACTGCTGGCTCGGGAAGGCATCGAAGCCGACCTGGGGCCGGTGAAATAACTTCGAGAAGGATATTCCATGGATTATACCGCCAACACCCCTGACGAATTTATCGACGAGCTGAAAAAGCGCCTGTCCGCCAACCCCGGTTGCGGCGTGTCCCATTACAACCTGGGCTCCGCCTACGTGGCCAAGGGCCGGCTGATTGAAGCCGAGGCGGAATTTCTCCAGGCCGTCGAATGCTCGCCGAATCTGGCCGAAGGCTATGTCCAACTCGGCGGTCTGGCTCTGAACAAGGGCGATCTCGACGGCTGCCTGGAATGGAACGAAAAGGCCTGCCGGGCGCGGCCCCTTTTTGCCGTGCCGTTTGGCAACATCGGCTTTGTCCATCTCCAGCGCGGCGATGTGGCCAAGGCGGAAAAATCCCTGCGCCGGGCCGTCAAGATCGACCCCAAATACGTGCAGGCCCTGGGCACCCTGGCCAGCGCCATGTTCATGAAGGGCGATGTCGCTGCCGCCGAGCACTTCAGCGTCAAGGCCCTGGAGATCGAACCCATGTTCGGCCCGGCACTGAACAACCTGGCCCTGGTGGCCATGGAACAAAATGATTTCGTCAAGGCCAAGGAATTCATGGACCGCGCCCGGGAGACCGGCTTCGAGCCCCATCCGGGCATGGTGCGCGAAATCGAGGACGGCCTGGCCAAGGCCTAGCACCGACCTGCCAGCGTCCCGGCCGGCCGCTTCGTCCCGGCCGGGACGCTCCCCAAGGACCACCCCATGCCGTCACGGCGACAACTGCTCCCCGTCATCCGCCAAGCCCTGGCCGGTCCCGAGGCCGACCCGGCCCTGGCCGCCCTGGCCGCTATCGCCCCGGCCGTACGCCTGGGGCCGCTTTTTTCCCTGCTCCTTGACCGCGATCCGTTGACCGGCTGGCGCGCCGTCACCGCCTTTGGTGCGGCCATGGCCGAACTGGCCGCCGCGCGCCTGGAAGACACCCGGGAAGTCTGGCGCAACCTCATGTGGCGGGTCAATGAGGAGTCCGGCAACATCGCCTGGGGCATCCCCCAGTGCATGGGCGAAACACTCGCCCGGGTTCCTGCCCTGGCCAGCGACTACCACCGCATCCTCATTTCCTATGTCCAGGATATGGATGGCGACTGCACCTACATCGACCACGCGCCCCTGCGCCGGGGTTCCTGGTGGGCCATCTGCCGGCTGGCCCAGGCAGCACCGCTGCTGGCCGCCCACGCCTTGGCCGAACTGAGCGCTGCGGTGGCCGACTGCGACGGCGAAGCCCGGGGACTGGCCTGTCTGGCCCTGGCCCGGATCAAGCCCGATCCCTCGCGCAGCCTGCTCGCCGCCCTGGCTGCTGCCGCCACCGACCCCTACCCTTTTGCTTTCTACGACGGCTGGCAGCTTGTCCCCACAACCGTCGGCCAGGCCGCCACGGCCGCCCTGACCGCCTGCCGCCGCTGCGGCTGACGTCGCGTTCGGCTCTTGACGCTCTGGCGTCCAGCATTACCGCGCCGCATTTAGTATTCTATTCACGATCCTGCTTTTCCAGGGGCGGCCCCGCTTATGGGCAGATGCACCCGCACCGTGGTCGCGCCCGGCTCCGAGGTGTCAAGGGTCACGTCGCCGCCGTGGGCCCGGGCAATGAGCCGGGCCGAATAGGCACCAAGCCCGGTGCCGAAGGTCTTGCCGCTGGTGACGTATTTCTCGAAAACCGTCGCCGCAATGGCTGCCGGCACTTCGCCCGGGTTCCACAGGGAAAACGTCCCGGCGGCGGTGTCGATGGCAAGACGCACCTCGCCGCCCGGGGGCGAGGCTTCGGCGGCGTTTTTGATCAGATTCTCGAACAGGTTGCCCAGCAAATTGGCGTCGCCGCGCACCGTCAGCCACTCCCCGGGGACAACCGCGCGCCCATCCACGCACACCGTAAAGCCAAGCTCCTTAGGCTCGAAAAGATCCGCCAGATTGGCCCGGATGCCCCGGAAAAGCCCCAGGACATCGCATTCGGTCGCGGCGGGCCTGTACGTGCCCTTCTCCATCCGGGTCAGATCGCCGCTTAAGCGAATGGTGGCCAGCATGCGCCGGCCCGAGGCGGCCACGTGCTGCAACAACTCCTGCTGGTACGAGGTCAGGTTCCCCTGCCCTTCCAGCAATTCCGGGATACTGATGATGCCGGACAGCGGCGAAACCAGGTCGTGGCGGATGATCTGCTCCACATCGTCGCGCATCCGCTCCAGTTCCTCCCGGTGTTCGATCTCTTTGCGCAGGGCCGCATTGAGCCGCTTGACCTTTACGGCCCACAGCCCGCCCAGCCCAGCCAAAACACAAACCACGCCCAGCACCTTGGCCAGTTGGCCGTAGTCCGTAACCGTCTGGACATTGATGGACACGTGCCGGTTCTCGATGGCAGCCCGCTCAGCCGTGGTGATGGCGGCGATGCCCTTGTTGAGAATGCCTTGCAGCGTCTCGTCGCCCTGCGCGATGCCGATGCACAGGTTGTTTGAATAATAGGGCAGTTGTCCGGCGATCTTTACATTGAAAAGGCCCTGTTTTTTGATGGTGTAGGCGGCGACAATAAGCGAACGCATGGTCATGTCCGCTTTTTTGGCCGAAACCATGCTGATGGCCTCGTCTTCGGTGGCCGTGGTATGCACCGTCAGGTTGGGATAGTCGCGCCGGATCAGTTCTTCCATGGCGGTGCCGGAAGGAAAGGCAATGCTTTCGCCCGTCAGTTTGGCCGGATCGGAGATAAAGGGGTGTTCCTCGCGGGTGATAAAGACGTTGACGTCGCTGAAAAGCGGCCGCGAGAAAAGAAGCCATTTCTCGCGCTGTGGCGTTTTATTGAGAAAGCTTAACACCTTGCATCGCCCGTCCCGGGAGGCGGCCAGACTCTCGTCCCAGGTGGCGGTGGGCGTCAGTTTAAAACGCAGCCCGGTCCGCTCGGCCACCAGCCGCAGCAGATCGGCGGCGATGCCCTCGTGCTCGCCCTGGGCGTTGATCGTTTCAAAGGGTGCCCAATTCGGGTCCACGCACAGGCTGACCTCGCCGTGCTGCGCGACGTAGCGCGCTTCCGGGGGGGATAAGTCCACGGCCAAGCCCGCTGTCGGGACCAGCGCCACGACAACGAGCCAGACAAGGCCAAACAGCCGGCTGGCGCAGGCCCCGCGCTGCTGCGGCCGCGCCGCCTCCAGACAGGGGCGAGATGGGCTTGCGGCCAATCTCCCAAGGTGAAAACGCACCACGACAGACTCCCCCGAAATGTTGTGAACAGTCTCCAGAATCAAACCGCCAGCGGTACGCCGCAGGGAAGCGCTGCCTCACCTGATGGCGGCGGGCACGGAAGCGCGAAACGGGTACCAGCCCTGTCCAATCGGAGGCAGTGATAGCAAGCTATTTTTATAATTGATGACATTGGTTCACAAATCAAGTGGGAATTGGTAGCAGGAATTGAGCCAGACGCCATTTCGATGCGGCCTGTAACCGCGAGCCGCCGCCGCCCGACCTCCCCGGCAAATAAGACGCCCACGTCTTTTGCGAGGAGGTTTCCATTGATACGCCAATACCGCACATCGCCCCTGCATGTGGCTGCCGCCCTGGCTCTGGCCGCTGCCTGGGTCCTCTCCGCCTTTGTACTTTTAACCGCCCTGCCCGCCCGGGCCGCCGATATACCGGCCGCCCTGGATATTGCGCCGGAAACCCTGGTGGACGGCTTTCTCAAAGGCCTCACCGCCCGGGTGTCTCTCACACCCCAGGAACTGACCGCCGTGCGCCCCATTCTCATCGAGCAGACGCGCAAGCGCCAGGAAACGGCCCGCGCCCGGCTGGCCGTCACCCCCGGTCTAGCCGGCATGATGGCCCTTCGCGACGACATGCGCCACATCGCCCGGGAAACCGACCAACGACTGGCGGCCGTGCTGCCCCCGGACAAACTGGCCGCCATCGAAGCCTTTCGCACCGAGCGCCGCGCCGAGGCCAAAGCCAATGCCAAAGCCCGTCGCTTCGCCGGCGGCTGAGGCCCGGACAAGCGACTGCGAACAATTCGGAGCTGTGCCCTGCGCCCGGCCGGGGGAGGCTCCCCCGGCCCCTCGATGGGCGAGGTCGGCGGCGCGGCAGAGCACCCTGGCAATACGTGGACAAGCGGTTCCCTTCCCCAAAATCGGACAATCCCTCCCGAGGTCCGGCCCCGGTCCAGGCATGGCTACCTGGGCCGGGGCCGGATTGTTTGGGCGGCCCGGCGCAATGGGATCGCTGCCGACAAAAAATACTTTCCGACTTTCGTGCAAATTGTGCTTGACCAGAAGATAAAAGGGATTAGATTTGTCTCATATCACTTGCAGCAATTTTCGGGTGCACACAACCGCACGGAGGATACCCATGCAGACCCAAACCGATCTGTCCGGACTCGTCATCGACTGGGACATGACCCCTGAAGACGCCGTGACGCTGTACCTCGAATGGGGCAATAATTCCTGGCATGCCCAGCATAAGCCGGTGACCTCGAAGAACGATTTTTCCACGTATTTCGTAATCAACACCTGGACCGGCACGCCGCAGATGTCGCTGGTGCGCCGCAACTCCGAGGACTGCGTGGAACTGGCCTCTTTTGAAATCCCCGAGGATCTGGCCCGGGAGTTCATGGAGGACCAAGGTTTCAACAAGGGTGTGTACGCCCCCAGCGGTGCCATCAAGCAGTGGCTGCAAAACAAGTATTTCAACTAGGGACCATCAGGCCATAAACGCTTCTTCCTCATAACCCCCGCGCATCCCTCCACCTCATGACGCGTCCCCGGGCGGATAGGCCCTGGGGACGCGTCTGTCTTTTGGCTGGCCGGGGCAGGCCCGGCGCGGGGGTGCGGCAAGAACAGTCAGGAGAGAGCCCAGTGTGCCCGCATGCTCGCTGCGCACAACGCACAGGGCCGGTGCCCGGGAGACGCTCCCGGACACCGGCCCGAACCATACGCAAGCCGACGCCCGCCTTACATCTGTCTTAAAAGCAGCCGCTTGCCGTAGACGTCGCGCTCATCCTCGTTTTTTTTTCCAGGCCGCACAAAGCGCAGGGCATGGGCCGTGCAGCCGGTGACGCAGGACGGATCAAGCCCCTCGTCGAGGCGCTCGCGGCAATAGTCGCACTTGACCACCTTGCCCGTGACTTCGTTCCACTGGGGAATACGCCAGGGGCAGGCCTGGATGCAGGCCTTGCAGCCCACGCACAGCTCTTCCTTGACATAGACAATGCCGTCTTCCTCGCGCCGGGTCATGGCACCCGTGGGGCAGGCCGGCACGCACCAGGGCCGCTCACAATGAAAGCAGGACATATAGAGGTTTAAAAGGCGCGGCTTGCCCTTGACCATGTCCGGGCCGATGGTGACCAGCTTGCCGGGCTTGGCCGAGGGAGGCACGGCATTTTTCACCTGGCAATGCACCTCGCAGGCGTGGCAGCTGATACAGCGCTTCTTATCCAGTTGGATCATGTACTTGCTCATGCGTGTTCCTCCAAGGGGACAGCCGGCGTCGGGGCCGGGGCGTTGACCGCCTGCCGGGTCAGGCGGGCGAGCAGATCAAGACGGAAATCGGCGCGCGAGGCACCGACGAAATAGACATGCTGGGAAAAGCGCAGGGAGTCCACAGGACAGGCCCGCACACACTGGCCGCACAGACTGCACAGGGAATAGTCGTAGATAAAGGCCCCGGGCAGCTTGCAGCCCTTTTGCGGGGCCGGGGCCATGGTGGCAGCCCGGGCGATAAGCTCCCCGGCCATCTCCACGCCTTCCATGTTTTCATGGCCGCTGCCGCTGCCGCCGCCAATGGGACAGGCCACGGACAGGCATTGGGACGGACAGGCCCGGGTGCAGGCCCCGCAGGCGATGCAGCGCGGCACGCCCGGCTTGTCCTCGCGGCCGATCAGTTCCACATGCCCCCGGTAGGTGTCGAGGTTGCCCACCTCCTGGCGGGGATAGATCACCGTCACGGCCGGCCGGGTAAAGGCCTTGCCCGTGATGCCAAGCCCGACGAACAGGCTTTTTAGCCCGGTCGCCGCTTCGCGAAACAGATCGGATACAGACACGCCAGACCTCCCCGGGCGGTGAATCCCTGCGCCCGAACCATGGTTTCCATCAGTCTAAACGGGTTTTTCCCGGCCTTGTCAACGCGTGGGGCACAAGTTCCCGGCTTCACAAGCGTCTTGGTTTCAACCCGTGATTCTCTATAATGCACGTTCCTCATTTCACAACACTTTTCCCTTGCCACGGATCACGAATGCCTGCTAGTGCGTGAGAGAATTAAACCTCTCCTGCAAACGCAACGCCGTCTCAATCGGAGCACGTCATGAAACGAGAAAACGTCTACAGCGTCTGCGGCATGTGCACGGTACGCTGTCCTATGATGGCCACTGTCGAGGGTAACAAGGTTGTGTATCTGCAAGGCAACCCCCATGCCGCCGGCATCAAGGGGGCGCTGTGCGCCCGGGGTGCCGCTGGCGGAGCACTCATCGCCGACGACGAACGGCCCCAGTTCCCCATGATCCGGGCCGGGGCCCGGGGTGAAGGCAAATGGCGCAAGGTCTCCTGGAAAGAGGCCCTGGACTATGTGGCCGGCGAGCTGTCCCGCATCCGCGAGACCCACGGCGCGCGCTCCATCCTGCTCTCCGACCGGGGCGGCCCGTTTCGTGACATGCACCGGGCCTTTTTAAAAGCACTGGGCAGCCCCAACTACTGCAACCACGACTCGGCCTGCGCCCGAAACGTCCAGCATGCCGCCCTGTCGCTGTTCGGCTTTGGCCGCAAGGATGTGGCCTACGACTATAAAAACAGCAAGCATGTGGTGCTCCAGACCCGCAACATCTTTGAGGCCATAAACGTCAAAGAGGTCAACGATCTCCTCGACGCCAAGGATGCCGGCTGCAAAATCACCTGCATCGACGTGCGCTCCACGGTCACCGCCGCCAAGGCCGACACATTTCTCATGGTGCGCCCGGGCACGGACTATGCCTTCAACCTGTCCGTGATCCACGAACTGCTCACCCGTGACCTCTACGACAAGGATTTCGCTGCGGCCTGGATCAATGACCTCGATGCCTTGCGGGCCTTTGTCGCGCCCTATGATCCGGAGTTTGCCGCAGCCGAAACCGGCGTGCCGGCCCGGCGCATCCGCGATCTGGCCACCCAGCTCGCCGCCGCCGCCCCGGCCGTTATCTGGCATCCCGGCTGGATGACCGCCCGCTACGGCGATTCCTTCCAGGTCTGCCGCAGCGCCTATATCATAAACGCCCTGCTCGGCTCCATCGGAGCCAAGGGCGGCCTGCCCCTGGTCAACAAGCCGGCCCATGTCGGGAAAAAGGGCCTCAAACAGCTCGTGGACCTGTTCCCCAAGCCCGCCGACAAGCGCGTGGACGGGGTCGGCTGGATGGAAGGACGCAGCCACTTTGAAGCCGGTCCGGGTCTGGTCAATCTGGCCTTTGAGGCCATGGTCACGGGCGAGCCGTATCCGATCAAAGCCTATATCGCCCACCGCCACGATCCACTGATGTCGTTTCCGGACACGGCTGATGTTAAAAAGAAGCTGGATAACCTCGATCTGCTGGTGGCCGTGACCTTTTCCTGGTCCGATACGGCTTGGTACGCCGACGTGGTGCTGCCCATGTCGCCGTATCTGGAGCGCGAATCCATGATCGCCTCCAAGGCCGGGGCCGCGCCGCAGTTTTTCGTGCGAAAACGCGCCCTTGCCCCTCGCTTCGACACCCGGGCCGACTGGGAGATCTACCGCGATCTGGCCCGGCACATGGGTGTCAAAGAGCTTGATTTCGACTCCATCGAGGCCCTGTGGGACTTCCAGTTGGAAGGCACCGGCGTGACCATTCCCGATTTCGAGGCCACCGGCATGGTCAAACTCGGCGGACCTCTCAACCGCCCGGTGGACGACAAGACCTTTAAAACCCCCTCGGGCAAGATCGAGATCGTCTCGGCCAAACTGGAAGCTGACGGCCTGTCCTCGCTGGCCCCCTATGTCTCGCCGGCCTCGCCGCCGCCGGGACGCTACCGCGTGAGCTTTGGCCGCGTCGGGACGCACACCCAGGGGCACACCGTGAATAATCCCCTGCTTTTTGCCCAGATGCCGGAAAACGAACTGTGGCTCAACGCCGGGGAAGCAGCCAAGCTCGGCATCGCCGACGGGGCCATGGTGGAAGTGCGCAACGGTTCCCACGCCGGCAAGCTGCGGGCCAAGGTCACCGAAGGCATCCACCCCGAAACGGTCTTTATGGTGCACGGCTTCGGCCACACCCTGCCGGTCGAGAGCCGGGCCAGGGGCCGCGGCGTGGCCGACAACGAACTGATGCCCCAGGGCATCGACAACTGGGACAAGGGCGGCGGCGGCGTGTGCATGCAGGAGCACTTTGTCACAGTAGCCCCGGCCTGAGCCTTCGCTGCAAACGGTGGCTCTGTGTCAGGTCCGATACTGGCACAGAGCCGTTTCCTGCACCCCAAAAGCATCACCGCCGGGGCTGTCGCACTGTGTCAGGACTGCTCTGGCACAGAGCCGCTTCGCTATTTTTTGACCCACCGCGTGGCCCCCGGCAGCGTCACGAATTTTTTAAAAAGCCGTTGACTGGGTTGCAACCGACCGTTATGCTAGGAACTACTATGGAAGGATCACTGCTGACTCCTGAGGACGTCCGTCCCTTTCCCTTGCGCCAATCCCTGGGTTTTCTGCTGGTGCGCACGGCGCTCAAGCTGCGTCTGCTCGGCAACACCATTCTCCAGGAAGCCGGTGAAGACATCACCGTGGACCAATGGGGCATCCTCAATCTGCTGTGGGAAGCCGACGGCCAGACCCCGGTGGAACTGGCCCGGCGCGCCGACAAGGACAAGCCCAACGTCACCCGCCTGCTCAAAATTCTTGAAGACAAAGCGCTTGTGGTGCGAAAGCCTGATCCCAAGGACCGGCGCAGCCATCGCATTCACCTGACCGAGGCCGGCAACGCCCTCAAGGACAAGCTCCTTGACCTTGGCATCCTGTGCCTGGAACAGGCCTGCCTCGGCCTTTCCAGCCAGGAAGTGGCCACGCTTAAGTCCCTGCTCAACCGCGTCTACGCCAACGTATCCTAACCCTGCCCGCTGCCGCCCTGGTTTCCCGGGCGTGCCGGTGCGAGATTGATTATGTCAAATATGACCGAGCTTAAGGCCCAGGACAGTTCCATTGGCCCCCATACCTTTGAAGAGTTTTTAAACGTGGCCGCCGCCTTCCACGGCAACCCGGCCCCGGGGCTTATCATCGGCGGTTTCATGGTGGACGCGGCCCGGGCGCTGCTGCCCCAGGACACGCTCTTTGACGCTGTCGTTGAAACGAAAAAATGCCTGCCCGACGCCGTGCAGATACTGACGCCCCCAAGCTACGGCAACGGCTGGATGCGGGTTTTAAACCTCGGCCGCTATGCCCTAAGCCTGTACGACAAATTTACCGGCCAGGGCTACCGGGCCTGGCTTGATCCCAAACATCTGGGGAACTGGCCGGAAATCCAGGCCTGGTTTTTAAAGACCAAGCCGAAAAAAGAGCAGGATCGCGCGCTGTTATTCGCCGAAATAAAGGCCGCCGCCCGGGACATCTGTCTGGTCGCGCCGGTCACGATCCGCCCCTCGTTTCTGATCAAGCCCAATATGGGGGCCATTGCCGTGTGCCCGGCCTGCGGCGAAGGCTATCCCAAGGCCGACGGGGCCATCTGCCGGGGCTGCGCCGGGGAAGCGCCCTACGTCATCCCCTCCGACGCCCCGCGCCTGCGGGCCGTGCCGGTAGGCGAGGCGGCCGGGCGTCGGGTGCTCCACGACATGACCCGCATCGTGCCGGGCCAGTCCAAGGGCGTGGAATTCGCCGCCGGAGCCGACATCCACGCCGGCGACGTCTGCCGGCTCCAGACCATGGGCAAAAACAGCCTCTATGTGGAAGACGTATCCGAGCCGCTGGGGGATTTCGTCCACGAAAACGAGGCCGCCCTGGCCTTTGCCACGGCCATGGCCGGGGTGGGGCTTGTCCTGTCCGGGCCGCCGCGCGAAGGCAAGATCGAACTGATCGCCGAGGTCGGCGGCCTGCTCACCGTGGCCCGGGACCGCTTGATTGCCTTTAACTGCATCGAAGGGGTCATGTGCGCCTCGCGCCAGTCCCATCTGGTGGTGGAGGCGGGCAAGGCTGTGGCTGGCTGCCGGGCCATTCCGCTCTATCTGCCGCGCCGCGTCTTTGACGTTGCCAAGCATGTCCTGGCCGACGGGCCGCTTTTCAACATCCTGCCCATCCGCAAGGCCAAGGCCGGGGTGCTGGTGACGGGCACGGAAATCTATTCCGGCATCATCGAGGACAAGTTCGAGCCGGTGGTACGCTCCAAGGTCGAGGCGCTGGGCGGCGAAGTCGTGGCCGTGCGCAAGGTGCCCGACGACCGGGCCGCCGTGGCTGCGGCCGTGGCCGAACTCTTGGCCGCCGGAGCCGATCTGATCGTCACCACGGCCGGGCTGTCGGTTGATCCCGACGACGTCACCCGCCTGGGCCTTGACGACGCCGGGTTGACCGACGCCGTCCACGGCATCCCGGTGCTGCCCGGGGCCATGGCCATCATCGGGCACATTGGCGGAGCCGACGTCATCGGCGTGCCGGCCTGTGCCCTTTTTCACCGCACCACCAGCTTTGATCTGCTGCTGCCCCGGGTGCTGGCCGGCCTGACCCCGACCCGGCGCGATCTGGCCGAGCTGGCCGAAGGTGCCATGTGCCTGTCGTGCCGCTCGTGCACCTATCCCAAATGCCCGTTTGGCAAATAACCGCCCCTTGACCGACCGGGTTCGCCGTCCTATGGAATACTGGCGAACCCGGAGAATCCATGCCCTATGCCCGTATCCCGCTTGCGCTGGGAATTTTTCTGTTCTTTGCCCCCCTCGCGGCCAACGCCTTCACCCTCTACGGCTACGAGGATGATTACGGCCTCCTGCACTTAAGCGAAGAACCCCGCACCGAGCAGTACGTCCTGCTCTACGAAGGCCCGGCTGATCCCAAGCTCGGTTTTGAGGCCATCAAAAAAATCATCCACGACAAGGGCGCTGTCTCCAAGGACCGCAAGGACGGCTGGATTACCGAGGCCATCCGGGCCTATCACCGCATGGGCACGGCTCCCCTTGGCCGGTCGGGCTATCCGGCGGTCATCGTTTCCGGGCCGCTGCTGGACCTTGTGCGCACCAAGAGCGCGGCCTCGGGGCTGGCCCCGGAGCTGCTCTATGCCGTTATCGAACAGGAATCGCGTTTTTCGTCCTGCGCCGTCTCGCCCCAGGGCGCGGCCGGGCTCATGCAGCTTATGCCCGACACCCAGGCCCATTTCGGCGTGGCCGATCCGTTTGATCCCGAGCGCAACGTGGCCACCGGGGCGAAATTTCTCCAGCAGCTTATCGTGCGTTTCGGCGATGTGCGTTTGGCCCTGGCCGCCTACAACGCCGGACCCGAGACCGTCGCCCGCTGCGGCGGCGTCCCCAACATCCCGGAAACGCTCAATTACGTGGATCGTATCATGGCCCGCTACGCCATGCTCAAAGACAGCCACCCAGGGCTGAGCCCGAAAAAATTGGGGCCGCCCGCCGCTCCCAAGAACACGCCCACGTCCAAGGCCGCCGCACCCCGTCCAGGAAACTGACGCCACACGCGCGGCGTGCCCGGGGGCGTCCTCCCGGCCGGACCGGAATCAGGCGCGCGCCGTGGTCTTGCCTTCGCCTTCCCCCGGCCGCCGCGCCAAGAGCAGCGCCCCGGCCACGGCGGTCAGCGGCGCGGCGGTGACCAGCCCGAAACTGCCCACCAGCGTGTTGGCGATCTCCGCCGCCACATGCGGCATGGTGGCCACGTTTATAAGCGGCACGCCTTGGGCCATCACCACCATAAGCAGCGCCAGAAAGCCGCCGCAATAGGCCAAAAGCAGCGTGGTGGCCATGGTGCCCACCACCACCCGCCCCACGCGCAACCCCGACAGGCACAGCCCCAGGCGGCCGATTTCCGGGTGATGCGTCGCCACCTCGGCCTGGCTGGCCGCAACATCCATGGCCACGTCCATGATGGCCCCGCTGGCCCCCAGACAGATGGTGGCCAGAAACATGCGCCCCAGATCAAGATGGGCAAAACCGGTATAGAGAAGCGTCTCGGCAAAGGGCTTGACCGCGCCGGGCAAAGCAAAGCCCGGAGCCGTGGCCAACGCCAGCAGACAGGTGACGCCCACGCCGCCAAGCGACCCCAGATAGGCGGCCACGGCCCGGCGGTTGACCCCGCCGACCAGAAAAACCACGCAGGCCATAAGCGCCGCCGTGATGCCAAGCACCGTCAGCAGGGGATCGACGCCGTTTAGTGTCAGCGGGACCAGCACTTTCCACAGCAGCAGGGCCGTAAAGACAAACGACAGCAAGGCCTTGACCCCGGTGACGCCGGCATAGGCCACCAGAGCCAGGGCAAAAAGCCCCAGGAGCAACCCTTGCAGCCCCAGGCGCCAATGGTCCTGGGCCACAGCCGAAACAATCTTCCCCTCGCGCAGCGACAACACGAGAAGCGCCGCGTCGCCCGGGGCAAAGACCTTGTCCATCTCCAGCTTGCCGAGCAGGAGATTGTCGGCAACGATGGTCTGGCCGGCAAAAGGACCGGACACCGGCTGGGCCGTGACGCGCTGTTCGCCCTCACGCACCAGACCGTACTGGCGCACATGGCCGTTATCCACAGCCACCACCCGGGCCTTGACCTGCACCGCATCGACCGGCAGCCGGTTCTCAAAACCCGTGGGCCAATACCACAGCCCGATAGTCAGCGCCCCAACCACCGCCAGCAAGACAAAATCCTTGCGTGTTCCAAAGAGCGAACGTGTCATACGATCCTTATGCCTTCCGGCAGCGCCGCCGCCCCGTGACAGATTTGGGGCCGCAGCCGGCCGGAGGTGCACTCCGGCCGACTGCGGCCCCACTAAACAACTTCTCCCGTCGGGGGGTCCGGGGGGATCATCCCCCCCGGCCGCCGGAGGCTCTTCTATCTTTTTCTCTTCTCCCGCCTACTTCCCAGCCAGGGCGGTCATGAGCTTTTTCGACAGATCGGTGTTGTCGTAGTAGCCGGCGAACACGTCCGAACCCGGGCCAACGGCCGAGGTCACGACAGGCACGCCGGTATGGGAGTAGCTCGTCCAGGCGATGCCGGCCTTGTTATCCAGGATATGGGTCAGCGTCACGGCCAGGGGCTCGTAGCCGCCGTAAGCCCGGTAATCCATTTCGTTGCCGGATTTTTCCGTGTCGCCCTGCATGGAGCGGGCAAAGGCGTCCTTGACGGCGGTCAGCTCGAAATCGCGCAGATACATGCCGTAGGGGTTGGCCGGGGAGGTGACGTTCTCGTCGGGCTTGGGCGCGGCCTTCATGGCTTCCAGATCGCCTTCGACCGGAACGACGAGGCCAAAGGTCTCCTTGATCATGGGGATCACGTCTTCAAACTTGGCCGAGGCGGCGTCGTGGGTCTTTTTGTATTCCTTAAGCGCCGCGGTGAAACCCTCGAAGGAGGCTTTCTGGCCCTTGAGGTAGTCGTAGTAGTTGCCGTAGCGGGTGCCGGCAAAGCCCAGGGTCATGCCGCCGCACTCGTGGTCGCCGGTGACGACGATCAGCGTTTCCTTGGGATGCTTCTGGGCAAAAGCGACCGCCTCGGCCACGGCGGCGTCAAAGGCCAGGGTGTCGCTGATGGCCGCGCCGGCATCGTTGGCGTGGCAGGCCCAGTCGATCTTGCCGCCTTCGACCATAAAGAAGAAGCCTTTGGGATTGTCCAGCAACTCGATACCCTTGGTCGTGTATTCGGCCAGGGTCAGGCCTTTGGTGTCGCCGTCCAGGGCATAGGGCAGGGCCTTGTCGGCGTCGAGTTCGGGATTCAGGGCCACGAGTTTGGCCCCGGGCTTGGCGGCCAGGATGGCTTCGCGGGTGTCAGCCACCGTGTAGCCGGCGGTTTTGAGCACATCCATGGCGTTCTGCTTTTCGCCCTCGGCTTTGGATTTCTTGCCGGCCGGGTCTTTGAAGCCGCCGCCGCCGAAGTAGTCAAAGCCGCTCTTGGCCGCATCCAGGGCGATCTCGTAGTAGTTGTTGCGGCTGGCCTGGTGGGCATAAAAGCAGGCCGGCGTGGCATGATCCAGCGAGACGCTGGAGACGACGCCGACTTTCATGCCTTTGTCCCGGGCCTTTTCGGCCATGGTGGGCACGGGCTGTTTGGCCCCGTCAACGCCAATAGCTCCGTTGTAGGACTTGACCCCGCTGGCCAGGGCGGTGCCGGCCGCGCCGGAGTCGGTGATGATGGAATTGAGCGAATAGGTGGTGGTCATGCCCTGGACCGGCATCTGGTTCATGGTCAATTTGACAATGCCCGGCTCGGGTTTGCCGTCTTTGGCGGCCAGATAGTATTCAGCGGCGCTGCGCTGGGCCATGGCCAAACCGTCGCCGATGAACAGAAACACGTACTTGGGGCTTTTGCCGGCGTCGGCATGGACCTGGGACGCGGCCAGAATGAGGATGGCCAGAACGATCCAGGCCACGCGATTGATGGCGGCCGCGCAAAAGGGCGGCAAAGCGTGTCGGCGCATGGGTATACTCCTGTGTTGTGGGGTGTCGGCGCTCTGATAGTCCGTCGTCCGTGACAGACAGATTGCAGCAGTGTTTCGATTGCCGTAATCCCCACCACTGGCCGCGCCGGCCCCGGGCACTGCAGGCGCGCTGCTGCGGCCATACCCTTTCCGGTGGAAATCGAACAGCAGTGATTGCCTTGGCAACCGTCGGCGTCCCGGGTACATATCCGGGAAACTGATCGCCAAGGGGGATAGGGATGGATACGTCGCGCCTGGGAGAAAACACCCGCAGCATTCGCGCCGGAGAACGTCTTGACCGCGCCGTCGGCGGCGTCACCACGCCCATCCACACCGCCGCCGCCTACATGGCCGCCGACGATGTGGAAGGCGCCTACCGCTATCCACGCTATTGCAACATTCCCACCCAGGCCGCGCCGGCCGAAAAGCTGGCCGCCCTGGAAGGGGCCGAAGCCGGGCTGGTGCTGGCTTCGGGCATGGCGGCCATTTCTTCAAGCCTCCTCTCGGTCCTGGGCAGCGGCGACCACGTCGTCCTCCAGGCCGATCTCTACGGCGGCACCCACCGCTTCCTCATGGCCGAACTGGCCCGCCTGGGCATCGGCTTCACGTTGGTTTCCGAGGCCGATCCGGCCCGGCTGGAAGCGGCCGTGACCGCGCACACCCGGGCGGTCTTCGTGGAGACGCCGAGCAATCCGCTGCTGCGCATCATCGACCTTGCCGGTGTCGCCGCCCTGGCCAAAAAGCGCGGACTGGTCTCCATGGTGGACAACACCTTTGCCTCGCCCATAAACCAGCGCCCGCTGGAACTTGGCTTTGACCTGTCCATCCACAGCGGCACCAAGTACCTAAACGGCCACAGCGATCTCAATTGCGGGGCCGTGGCCGGCTCCAAGACACTTGTTGCCGCCGTGCGGGAACGGGCCATCAACTTCGGCCAGACGCTAAATACCTATGACTGCTATCTCCTTGAGCGCGGCATGAAGACCCTGGCCCTGCGCATGGCCCGCCACAACGAAAACGCCATGGCCGTGGCCGGGTTCCTGGCCGCGCGCAAAGGCATTGCCGCCGTCCACTACCCGGGCCTGCCCGACCACCCCGGCCATGCCCTGGCCAAAAGCCAGATGCACGGCTTTGGCGGCATGCTGTCCTT
This sequence comes from Solidesulfovibrio aerotolerans, assembly GCF_009856865.1. Taxonomy (GTDB): domain Bacteria; phylum Desulfobacterota; class Desulfovibrionia; order Desulfovibrionales; family Desulfovibrionaceae; genus Solidesulfovibrio; species Solidesulfovibrio aerotolerans. The sequence goes on from NZ_WVUD01000017.1 coordinate 44,740, forward strand.
TGCACTCGACTGCCCGCCCGCAGCCGCCCGGACCTTCATGGACCGCCTTGGGCTGGTGCTCGAAGCCGTGAGCCTGGGCGGCATCGAATCGCTGGCCTGTTTTCCGGCCGTCACCTCCCACGCCAAAATGCCGCGGGAGGACCGCTTGGCCATCGGCGTCACCGACACCCTGGTGCGCCTGTCGGTTGGCTGTGAAGACGCCGACGACATCATCGCCGATCTGGGCCAGGCCATGGACGCGGCCCACATCGCTTAACAACCCTTTGCCCCGGGCCGCGCAATGCTTATAAAAGCAGATGGCGGCCCGCAGCCGCCCAAACTGCCGCCCGGGAGACGCCATGAAAACACTTTTCGCCTTCGTTGCCGCCCTGACCCTCGCCTTGGCCGCCAGCACCCAGGCCCTGGCCGTGGAAGCCTCCGAAGCCCCCGGGGCCAAACCCCTGGCCGTGGGAACGGTCTTTCCTGCCGTGCCGCTGCTCGGGCCGGTCTCCCCGCAACTGGCCGCGTCCCTGGGGATTACCTCCCAGACCGGCCCAACGCCCATCAACTCCGTTGCGGCCGACGTGCTCGTGGTCGAAATTTTCAGCATGTACTGCCCGTTTTGCCAGCGCGAAGCGCCCAATATCAATGCGCTGCACAGCCTGATCGAAAAACAGGGCCTGTCCGGGCGCATCAAACTGATCGGCATCGGGGCCGGCAATTCCGATACGGAAGTGGACATCTTTCGCAAAAAATTCAACGTCCCCTTTGCCCTGTTTTCGGATTCCGCCTTTGCCGTGCACCAGCGCGTGGGGCAGGTGGGAACGCCCTTTTTCTACGTGCTGCGCAAAAAGCCCGCTGGTTATGAAATTGTCCTGACCCACCTTGGCGTCATCCACTCCCCAACGGAATTTCTCGCCACCATAACCGCCAAGGCCGGGTTGTAACCGCTATGCCAAACCATGATACGCCCCTGCGCCGATGCGGCACGGCTCTGTTGCTGGCGGCGCTGCTGCTGGCCGCCCCGGTTGCGACCCCGGCCGCCGCTCCAACACAGGGCGCAGATAACGCCGCGCCATCCCCGACCGCTGCCCCGGCCCCGGCTCCGGCCGGCACTCCAACTCCGGGCGCAGAAGCTGCCAAGCAATCCCCGGCCGCACATGCCGCCGCGCCATCCCTGGCCGGCAACATCTATCCCGTGCCCCATCTGCCGCCCAACGACAGCGTGCTGGCCGTGGCCGTCGGCAGCCCCATGCCCGACTTCGATCTGCCGACCATTGACGGCTCCCGGGTGCGGCTGGCCGATTTCATCGGCCAGAAAAATCTGGTCATCTCCTTCGTGCCCGCCGCCTGGACCCCGGTGTGTTCCGGGCAATGGCCGGGCTACAACATCGCCCAGGACATCTTCGAGGGCTACAACACCGCCCTGCTCGGCGTTACCGTGGACAACATCCCCACTCTGCACGCCTGGACCCGGGAAATGGGCGGCCTGTGGTTCCCCGTAGCCTCGGATTTCTGGCCCCACGGCGGGCTGGCCCAAAAGCTCGGCATTTTGCGCAGCGACGGAACCGCCGAACGCGCGCTGCTCCTGGTCGACAAGCATGGCATCATCCGGTTCATCGACGTCCATGACATAAACGTCAGACCAGACCTCGGACCACTGATTGAAGCCATGAAAAATGTGCATAAGGACCAGTAATATCGGCGCGCTCCCATCACAAGAGCTGCAGCATAGCGCACCACGTATTGCAGTTTTAAGACCAGATAGACAGATACGGCTTGCGCGCAACAACGATTATGGCATACGAAGTTGCCTGAAACATTTGTGGACCCCTCCTGGGACAATCCGCACCATCGTAAAAAACAAACGGAGAACGTATGAAATCACTGAAAGGCTCCAAGACCGAAAAAAACATCCTGATCGCCTTTTCCGGCGAATCCCAGGCCAGAAACCGCTACACCTACTTTGCCTCGGTGGCCAAAAAAGAAGGCTTCGAGCAGATTTCCGCCATCTTCACCGAAACCTCCGACCAGGAAAAAGAACACGCCAAACGGCTGTTTAAATACCTCGAAGGCGGCGAAGTGGAAATCACCGCCGCTTTCCCGGCCGGGGTCATCGGCAATACCGTGGCCAATCTGCGCGAAGCGGCCGGCGGCGAAGCTTATGAAGAAGGCGACATGTACCCCTCGTTTGCTGCCGTCGCCCGCGAAGAAGGCTACCCCGAAGTGGCCGCCACCTTCCTGCACATCGCCAAGGCCGAGGGCTTCCACAAACGCCGCTACACCACCCTGGCCGACAATATCGAAGCCGGCAAAGTCTTTAAACGCGAAGGCAAAGTGACCTGGCGCTGCCGCAACTGCGGCTACCCCATGGACAGCGACCACGCCCCGGACAAATGCCCGGCTTGCGAACACCCGCAGGCCTATTTCGAAATCGCGCCTGAGAATTGGTAGAGACGAGAGAAGACGAGAGAAGACGAGAGAAGACGAAAGGCAAATCGGGGCTTTGCCCCGAACCCCACCGGGGGGATGATCCCCCCGGACCCCTCGCTTGGTGGGGGGAGGCGGGTTGGATGGGTGTTGTACGTGCGTACGTGCGTGCGTGAAATGGCGGTGGGGATTTGGGCTGCGGGCAGCCGCCAAAGCCCGGCTGCCCGCAGCCCAAATCCCCACCGCCAAGTCGCCAGCGGCCCGGCTGTTTTGCGCAATCAAAGCCTTGCGCAAAACAGCCGGGCCCATCAGTTTGGAGCAAGAGCGACAGGAGCCCTTGGGGACAAGACTGGCCGCATGGCACAAGGGCCGATAGCCGACCAACGCCCCAGCCCCCTTAAAAAACTTCTCCTATCAAGGGGGTCCGGGGGGGATTATCCCCCCCGGCCGCCGGAGGCACTCTTCTGCCTCCTCTGCCTCCTCTGCCTCTTTTACCTCTTCTACTCAGCGTCTTTTTTACCGCCGCGTTCGATCAGGCGTTGGATGCCGCAGTAGAGGGCCGGCACGAAGTAGACGCCGAGCACCGTGGCCGCGATCATGCCGCCAAAAACGGCGGTGCCCAGGGCATGGCGGCTGGCTGCGCCGGCTCCGGTGGCGGTCAGCATGGGCACGACGCCCAGGATAAAGGCGAACGAAGTCATAAGGATCGGGCGGAACCGCAGGATCGAGGCGGTCACGGCTGCTTCGGCCGGACTGTCCCCGGCCTCGCGCCGGGCCTTGGCGAATTCCACAATCAGGATGGCGTTTTTGGCGGCCAGCCCGATGAGCATGACCAGACCGATCTGGGCGTAGACGTTATTTTCCAGCCCGCGCAGCATCTGCCCGGCCATGGCCCCGAAAACGGCCAGGGGCACGGCCAGGATGACGGCAAAGGGCACGGCCCAGGACTCGTACTGGGCGGCCAGCACCAAAAAGACCATGAGCAGGGCCAGCCCGAAGATAAAGACCGACTGGCCCCCGGAGCTGGCTTCCTGGAAGGCGATGCCGGTCCAGGCGTAGCCGTAGCCTTGGGGCAGTTTGGTGTTGGCCAGATGGGCCATGGTGGCAAGGGACTGGCCCGAGGAGAAGCCCGGGGGCGTGCCGCCGCTGATCTCCACGGTCCTAAACAGGTTAAAGCGCCGGATGTATTCCGGCCCCCGGATATCCCTGGTCTGGCCCAAGGTGCTTAAGGGAACCATTTGGCCCGTGCCGGAACGCACGTAGAAACGCTCGATATCGGCCGGGCTGCCGCGAAAACGCGGCTCGGCCTGGAGCATGACCCGGTAGGTGCGCCCGAATTTGTTGAAATCGTTGACGTAAAGCCCCCCAAGATAGGTCTGCAAGGCCTCGAACACGGTGCTTGGCGGGATGGCCATGGTCTGCACCTTGTCGCGGTCGAGGTTGTAAAAGAGCTGGGGCACGTCCACGCTGAAATCGGTGAAAAGCCCGGTGATGGACGGCTCACGCCGGGCCTCGTCCATAAAATCGTAGGCCGTGCGGGCCAGCGCATCCACCGGCCCGCCGGTGCGGTCCTGCAACTCGAACTGGAAGCCGCCGGTGGTCCCCAGCCCCGGAATGGGCGAGGGGTTAAAGGCCATGACCACGGCTTCCTGGATATCGGCAAACGAGGCCCTGGCCCGGCCCATGACGGCGTCCAGGGACAATTCGGGCGATTTGCGCGCCTCCCAGGGCTTTAAAATCACGAACAGGGCGCTGCTGTAGGAACTGTAGGCGCTGGTGAGCAGATTGTAGCCGCCAAGGGCCAGCACGTCGGCCACGGCCGGATCAGCGGCCATACGCGCTTCGATGCGTTTGACCACGGCGTCGTTGCGTTCCAGGGACGCGCCCTCGGGCAGCATCAGGTTGACGATAAAATAGCCCTGGTCCTCGTCGGGCACAAAGCCCGTGGGCAGGGTGGTGAGCAGATGCCAGGCCCCGCCGCCGACCGCCGCCAGACACACGACGGTGATAAGCATGCGTTTGATGGCCACCCGCACCCCGGCGGCATAGCCCTTGGTGGTGACGTCAAAGAGCCAGTTAAAGCCCCGGAAAAAGGCTCCCAACGGGCCGCGCGGCATGGAGGCCGGGCGCAGGATCAGGGCGCACAGGGCCGGGGAAAGGGTGAGCGCGCAGATGGCGGACAGGGCCACGGATACGGCCAGGGTCAGGGCAAACTGCTGGTACAGCCGTCCGGTGACGCCGCCCATAAAGGCGACCGGCACGAAAACGGAAATGAGCACCAGGGAGATGGCGATGACCGGCCCGGCCACCTCGGCCATGGCCGCCCGGGTGGCGTCGCGCGGATTCATTTTTTCGTGGTCGATTTTGTGTTGCACCGCCTCGACCACCACGATGGCGTCATCGACCACGATGCCGATGGCCAGCACCAGTCCGAACAGGGTCAGGGTATTGATGGAAAAGCCGAACATCTGCATGAAGGCAAAGGCTCCGACCAGGGACACGGGCACGGTGAGCATGGGAATAAGGGTGGCCCGGCCGTTTTGCAGAAAGATATAGACCACGATGAGCACCAGGGCCACGGCCTCAAACAACGTCTTAAGCACCTCGTGGATGGAGGCGGTGACAAACTTGGTGGTGTCGTACGGAATGGTATAGCCCACGCCCGAGGGGAAATAGCCGGCCTGCTCGGCCATGATCGCCCGGATCTTGGCCACCACGTCCAGGGCGTTGGCCCCGGGCAACTGAAAGACCTGGATGGTGCAGGTGGGGCTTGTATTGAGCCGCGTAAAAGCGTTGTAGCTCTGGCTGCCCAGCTCCACCCGGCCCACGTCGCGGATGCGCACGATCTCGGCGGCCTTGCCGGTGCGCACGATGATGTCGGCGAATTCCTCGGGATCGGCCAGCCGGCCCTTGACCTGCACCGTGAGCTGGAACTCCTGGCCCGGCGGAGCCGGCGGCATGCCGATCTGGCCGGCCGGGGCCTGGACGTTCTGGTCGCGGATGGCCTGGGCCACGTCGGAGGAGGTCAGGCCCAGCCGGGCCAGCTTGTCCGGGTCGAGCCAGATGCGCATGCCGTAGTCGCGCTCGCCGAAAACGGCCACATTGCCGACCCCGGGCACGCGGGCCAGGGCGTCGGTGATGTTTATTTTGGCGTAGTTGTTGAGAAACAGCGTATCCCGGCTGGCATCCGGGGAGTTCAAGTTAATGACCAACAGCATGTCCGGGGACTGTTTTTTAACCGAGATGCCGCGCCGCACGACTTCCGAGGGCAGCCGCGAATTGGCCAGGGCCACCCGGTTTTGCACGTCCACGGTGGCTAGATCCAGGTCGCGGGAGATGTCGAAGGTGACGTTTAAGACCATGCGTCCGTCGTTGGAACTCACGGAATTCATGTAGAGCATGTCCTGGGCGCCGTTGACTTCCTGCTCGATGGGCGTGGCCACGGACTCTTCCACCACCTGGGCGGAAGCGCCGTCGTAGGTGGCCGACACCTGGACCGTCGGCGGCACGATCTGCGGATACTGGGCAATGGGCAGGGTCAGGATGCAGATGGCCCCGACCAGGGTGATGATGATGGACAGGACCGAGGCGAAAACCGGCCGGTCGATAAAAAAATTGACCATGGCCAGACCCTACTGTTTGGCCGCTGCCGGAGCGGCGGCAGGGGCGGCAGGAACGGCGGCGTCCGGGGCGGTGACGACCTTGACCGTGGCCCCGGGGCGGACCTTGGAAACGCCTTCCACCACCACCATATCTGTGGGGGTCAGCCCGGCGTCGATGACAAAGGAGCCGTCCTTGGACCCGCCGATGGTCACGGCCTTGGCTTCGATGCGATTGTCCTTGCCGACCACGTAGACCGACTTGCTGCCCTGGACGTCCACGATGGCCCGTTGGGGCACGAGAATGGCCCCCTGCCTGTTTTCCAGCAGCGCCCGGATCTTGGCGAACTGGCCGGGTTTGAGCAGCCCTTGGGGGTTGGGGAAAACGCCGCGCACAGCCAGGGTGCCGGTCTTGGCGTCCAAGGCCCGGTCGGCCATGTCGGCCTGCCCCTGGAGCGGATAGGCGGAGTCGTCGGCCAAAATGAGGGTCAGGGGAAATTCCCGGTCTTTGTCGCCATTGGCGTGCCGGGCCTTGGAGAATTCCAGATAGTCCCGCTCGCTGATGGAAAAATCGACGTACATGGGGTCGGTGGTGGAGATTTCGGCCAAGAGCGTATTGTCGCCCTTGCCGACCAGATTGCCGGCGTTGACGTACGTCTTGCCGATGCGCCCGGTGATGGGGGCGGTGATGCGGGTATAGCTCAGGTCGCGCTCGGCCGCGTCCACGGCTGCCTTGGCATGATCGACGTTGGCCGAGAGTTCGCGCTGGTTGGTCAGGCGCGTGTCGTATTCGTCCCGACTCACGGCCTGCTGCTTGTAAAGCTGCTCGAACCGGGACAAATCGACTTTGGCTTTGGCGAAAAGAGCGTTCTGGCGTTCCAACTCGGCCTTGGCCTTTTGCAGATTCTCCTGATACTGGCGCGGTTCAATGACGAAGAGCAGATCGCCTTTCTTAACGATTGACCCCTCGGTGAAGTTGCGCTCCTTGAGATAGCCTTCCAGCCTCGCCCGAATCTCCACGTTTTCCTTGGCCGCCAGACGACCGACGTATTCGGCATACACCGGCACATCGGCAACAACAGGAGCCTTGGCCTGCACCATGACGGCGACCGGCTCGGCCGGCTTGGCCGACTGCGTCTTCTCCGCGTCCTGTCCGCTGCAACCAGTCAGGGCCGTGGCGGCAAGGCAGAAAACCAAAACGGTATACAACAGGAATGGACGCAGCGTGGTTGGACGCATGGCAGATCTCCTTAAATGAATGCGCATCGTCTGCATTGATAGGACAGAACCGCCCCTGCCGCAACAACAACCGCAGCCGCCACTGTCGCATTCTGTCCTCCTTTGCCTACGGGCATCCCGCAGGAAAAACCGCCCGCCCCCACCCGACAGTTGACAGGTCAGCCCCCTTTGCCGCATCCCTTGGCCTCGGTCCGCCCGGCGGACCGCATCCCCGCCAAGGAGACCGCACCATGCTCTGCCACGCGCTGCGCTTTCTCGACTCCCGCCGCCAGGACTATCTGCCGGGGCTGCTCGACCATTACCAGCCCATCGCCCGGGGCATGGCCCTGTTGGATGAAGCCCTCAAACGCAGTCTGGCCGACGGCCAGGATCTGGGATTTAAGGTGTTGGCCGGCGAGATCGACATTTTGGAGGCCGAAGCCGACAAGATCAAACGGCGCATCCGCAACCACCTGCCGGCGGGATTTCTCATGGTGGTGGATAAGACGCTGTTTCTTCACTACACAAGTTGCCAGGACAATATCCTCGACGCCGTGCAGGAAGCCGTGACCTGGCTCGGGCTTGGCAGCTTTGCCCTGCCGGCGCAGCTCAGCGAAGCCATGACCGAGAGCGTGGCCCTGGCCGGACGCACCGTGGAAATGCTGCGCCCGGCCCTTGGCGACGCCATTGATTTCATGCTGCACGCCAAGGCCGAGCGCGGCGAAGTCAAAGCGCGCATGCACGAAATACGGCTGCAACACCTCAAGGTGGTGCGGGCCAAGCGCGGCCTGATCAGCGCCGCCTACGCCTCGGGCCTGGAGTTCTCCCGGGTCTACCAGATCATCCGGTTCGTGGAGTACGTCTACCGGGCCAGCCACAGCGCCGAAGGCTGCGCCGATCTGCTGCGGGCCATGCTGGCCCGCGATTAAGACGCCCTCCCCGTAAGTTGCGCCCCCTGCGCCGTGGGGCGGTCTTATGCGGGAGCACCAGCCGCGCCGTCAGATGTCACGGGAAAAGCGACCTCAAAACGCAGGCCGCCGCCCGGCGGCCGGGACAGCACCATTTCGCCCTGAAGCTGGCGGGTGAGTTCCCGGACAAGGGTCAACCCCAGGCTCATCGTCTCGTCATAGGCAAATTGCGGCGGCAATCCCCGCCCGTTATCCTCCACCCAGAAGCGGGCCAGGCCGTTTTCGCGCCGGCACCCCACCAGCAGCACCCCCGAGCCCGGCCCGGGAAAGGCGTGTTTGCAGGCGTTGGTCAACAGCTCACCCAACAGCAGGCCGCAGGGCACGGCCGTATCCAGCGGCAAATCAAAGGCCTCAAGGGCCAGGACAAGCCGCACCCGGACCGTTACGTCGGGGAAAATCGCCAGGACGCCGCGGACCAGGGTTTTTGCGTATTCGGCCATTTCAATGGTGGAAAAATCGCCGGAATTGTAGAGTTGCTGGTGGACCATGGCCATGGAGCGGATACGCAGATCCAGACGGCGCAGGCGATCCCGTTCGGCAGCATCTACGGCGTCCTCGGCCTGCAGCCCAATAAAGCTCAAAATGATCTGGAGATTGTTTTTGACCCGGTGATGGATCTCTTTGAGCAGGGTGGTTTTTTCCTCCAAGGCCTTTTCGCGGTCCGTGACGTCGTCAAAGCGCAGGACCACGCCCTCGGCCCCGTTGGCGATCAGCGGGTAAAACAGCAGATCCATGAAATGGTCGCCGCCGCCCTGGGACAGGGCGATCTTTTCCACGGTGATGGCCCGGCGCTCGCGCTGGGCCAGAGCCGCAGTTGGCGCATACTCGGCCAGAAACGGCAGGGATTCTGTGGATGAGCGCCCCAGCAGCGTAGCCTTGTCCAGCCCGAAAAGGGTTGCGGCGGCACCGTTGACATGGGTGACATGCCCGGCGCCGTCCAGCCCGATAATGGCCGAGGGCATGGACTCCAGGATGTTGGCCAGCATGGCGCGCATACTGGACAGGGCGGTCAGGGCCTGGGTCAATTCCTTCTGCCGGGTTTCCAACGCCTCGGCCATGGCGTTGAAACTCTGGCCCAGGCGGCGCACTTCCAGACTGTCCTGGCTGGTCTCGGCCCTGGCGGACAGGTCGCCGCCGGCCAGACGCCCGGCGGCATCGGCCAGGGTGACGATGCCGTGTACGATGGCCGCGCGGCCGGCAAACCGGGCAATCAGCAAGGCCAGGACCAGGGCCGCCAGGGCGGTCAGCAATTCCCGGCGCAACTGAACATCGGCCTGCGCAAAAGCGTCCGCCCGGTTGCTGGCGACGAGGATGGTCATAAAGGGGGGCCGGTCCGGGGCCAGGCGCAGCCGGGCGTAACTGAACAGCCCTTCCTCGCCGCTGGGTCTGGCGTCGATAAAAACGCCCTCGTCGCTTGCGCCATTGGCGCATTGCGCCCAGATGTGGGGCTTTGCCAACTCGCCCAGGGGAAAGCGGGCATCCGGCGGGTAGGCGACCAAACGCCTGCCGCCGCGATCAAACAGGGTGACGCGGGCATGGGGCGGCAGTTCGAGCCCGGCCAGGAAGCGGTCATACCCCTCCAGATAATACGTCAGGCCGATGACACCGGGAAAGGTGGCCCCGTGCTGCTTGTCGGCCAGGGCGAAAGCCAGGATGGGTTTGCGCGTGGCCCGGCCGAAAAGGAATTCGCTCACCCCCAAACCGTGTCTGGCCATGGCCTCGTGGATATACGTCCGATCCGACATATCCACGCCCAGCATTTCGGGCAGGCCCGAAGCAACCACCCGACCGGTGGCATCGGTTAAAAAGACACCTGATAAGTCTGGGCGTTCACCGAGCAGTTCGGTAAACACTTGATTGATACCCGGCAGATCCCATTCCCGGACCACCTTGGTGTGGGACAGAGTGACCAGGACCGCCTGGGCCTGATTATCAACGCCCTGCTGGATGGCAACCAGGCTTCGGGTCAGATTGCGCAACGTCTCAAAGGCCTGGGCCTCGGCCTGCTGTCTGGCCGCAAGGCTCGACAGCACAATGACGACCATGGCCGGCAGAGCGGCCAAGAGGACGATCCCGGTCAGGAGAACGGAGATGGGCCGGCCCAGAACCCATTGGCGCAGCGAGCGCGTGGGAATTCCCATTGTTTCTTTACACCGCGTTTGCCTCAAAATGTCCAGACGCCAGATGGCGCAGATTTCATGCACAACACCGTTGCCATACTCGTCAGAGTGCTCTACAGGCATGAGAATCCATAGCAGCCTGTAGCTGTCCGCAGGGCCACCGCCCCGGGCCAGGAGTTGTAGCATGCCTGACAAAAAAACAATGACGACCGGCTTTGGCGCACCCATCGGCAACGACCTCAACACCGCAACCGCTGGCGGTCGCGGCCCGGCGCTCATGCAAGATGTGCATTTGCTGGAAAAAATGGCCCACTTTGACCGCGAGCGCATCCCTGAACGGGTGGTCCACGCCAAGGGTGCCGGTGCCCACGGCGTTTTTGAGGTGACGGCTGACGTGACCCGCTACACCCGGGCCGCCTTTCTCTCCAAAATCGGCAAACGCACCGAGGTTTTTGCCCGTTTCTCCACAGTGGGCGGGGAACGCGGTTCAGCGGACTCGGCCCGCGACCCCCGGGGCTTTGCTCTCAAGTTTTATACCGAGGAAGGCAACTACGACCTCGTCGGCAATAACACCCCGGTGTTTTTCATCCGCGATCCGCTCAAATTCCCGGATTTCATCCACACCCAGAAGCGCAATCCCCAGACCAACCTCAAAGACCCCAATATGTTCTGGGATTTTCTGTCACTTACGCCGGAATCCCTGCATCAGGTGCTCATCCTTTTCTCCGACCGGGGAACCCCGGCCAGCTACCGCACCATGAACGGCTTTAGCAGCCACACCTACAAGTGGTACAACGCCGCCGGCGAGTATTTCTGGGTGAAATACCACTTCAAGACCGACCAGAAGATTAAAAACCTCACCCGCCAGGAGTCCGACCATCTGGCCGGCAGTGATCCCGACCACGCCACCCGCGACCTGTTTGACGCCATCGCCTCGGGCAACCCGCCCTCCTGGACGCTGGAAATGCAGATCATGACGCCGGAGCAGGCCAAGGACTACCGCTACGATATCTTCGACGTCACCAAGGTCTGGCCCCATGGCGACGTGCCGCCCCTGGTGATTGGCAAGATGACGCTGGATCGCAACCCGGTGAACTACTTCACCGAGGTGGAGCAGGCCGCCTTTAACCCCAGCAACTTCGTGCCCGGCATCGCGGCCTCGCCCGACAAGATGCTGCAAGGCCGGCTGTTCTCCTACCACGACACCCACCTGCACCGCCTTGGCCCCAACTACCAGCTCATCCCCATAAACGCCCCCCGCTGTGCTGTCGCAACCAACTACCAGCGCGACGGGGCCATGCGCACCGACGACGGCGGCGGCTCCGGTCCCAACTACTGGCCCAACAGCTTCGGCGGCCCGGCCCCCGACGCCTCGACGCTGGAACCCGATTATCCCCTGGAAGGCGAAGCCGGCCGGTTCCCCTACAGCCACCCCAACGACGACTTCATCCAGCCCGGCGAACTCTACCGCAAGGCCTTAAACGACATGGATCGCACCAACCTCGTCGGCAACATCGTCGGCCACCTCGGCGGGGCCATCCCCCGCATCCAGAAGCGCCAGTGCGCCCTGTTCGCCAAGGCCGACCCGGAACTGGGCCAGCGCGTGGCCGCCGGTCTGGGCCTGGACGCAAGCGAGATCAACCGTCTGGCCGCCATGACCGCTGACGAACGCGCCGCAGCCACGGCCAGTTAGGCAGAAAAATGTGGAGCGCCTGCGGCGGCCAAAGGGCGTGTCGGCCTGCAATCCCACCAGGAAGGGGCGACGAACGCCCCGGCCTGTGGGCACAGCAGAAGCTGTGCACGGCGCAGGGCCAGAGATCCTCGGCCAGATGACGAGCGCCTTGGCCTGTGTGGCGCAGCAGAGACCTGTACAACGCAAAACCGGCAGCCACGCCCGTGGCTGCCGGTCACTCCAGCCGGTTGGGGATGCCACCGGGACGCATCCCGGAGGCCGTCGAAGCAGCGGTTGTTTCCGTCAAGCCCAAACGTCGGCTATCGCAGGCCACACCCGCCCACATCACCAGCCAACGCCATAACCCCTTAAAAAACCTCTTCTATCAAGGGGGTCCGGGGGGGATTATCCCCCCCGGCCGCCGGAGGCTCTTCCTCTTTCTCTTCCGGCTTCTCCCAGCTACACGGCAATGCCGGTCACGGCCAGCAGCCAGTAGCACAGGGCCGCCATGGAGGCTGCGGCCGGGATGGTCAGCACCCAGGCCACCACCAGCCGGCCGGCCACGCCCCAGCGCACGGCGGAGAGCCGTTTGGAGGCACCGACGCCGATGACCGTGGTGGAGATGATGTGGGTGGTGGAGATGGGCGCGCCCAGAAACGAGGCTCCGCTAATCACCGCCGCGGCTGCGGTTTCGGCGGCAAACCCGTGGATAGGCTCAAGCTTGAAGATCTTATGCCCCATGGTCTTAACGATCTTCCAGCCGCCCGAGGCCGTGCCGATGCCCATGGCCAGGGCGCAGGACAGCTTGACCCAGAACGGCACCGTCATTTCCGGGATCTGGTGGAAGGAAAAAAGCGCCAACGTGATGATGCCCATGGTTTTCTGGGCGTCATTTAAGCCATGACTGGTGGCCATGAAGGCCGAAGACACGATCTGCAACTTTTTAAACAGGAAATTGACCCGTCCCGGGGTGCTTTTGACCACCAGCCAGGACAGGAGCACCATCAACAGATAGCCCGAGACAAAACCGACCAGGGGAGACAGCAAAAGCGGAATCAGCACCTTGGTGGTGATCGAGCCGTAGCTCGGGGCCGACCAGCCGCCAAAGGCGATGCCCGCGCCAATAAGCCCCCCGATCAGCGCGTGGGACGAGGACGACGGCAGCCCGAAATACCAGGTCAGCAGATTCCAAAAGATGGCCCCCAAAAGCGCGGCCATGACCAATCCCTGGCTGCCCGCCACCAGTTCCGGCCGCACGATGCCGCTGCCGATGGTATGGGCGACTGAGGTGCCCAAAAACGCGCCGAACAGGTTGAGCACCCCGGCCATGACCACGGCGGTTACGGGCGAAAGCACCTTGGTGGAGACGATGGTGGCGATGGCGTTGGCGCTGTCGTGGGCTCCGTTGGTGAAATCAAAGACCAGGGCAACGACCACCACGGCGATGAGCAGGATGGGCAGATCAGGCATTTTTGAGCACCACGCCTTCCAGGACGTCGGACAAGGCTTCGGTGCGGTCCACCGCCGCCTCGATGCGGTCAAAAATATGCTTCCATTTGACGATGCCGAGGATGGCCGCATAGTCGGCAGTCTCATCGCCGCCGTCGTAGAGCTCGCCGATGCCGACCATAAGCAGGGTTTCGCACTCGTGCTTGAGATTCTCGACTTTGTGAAAGCTCTCCTCGGAATGCTTTTTGGCGCTCATCTGGCCGAGCACGTGGCCCAGTTCCTCGATCATGGCCCGCATGTTGGCAACAATGCGCCGGGCCGGATAGCGGATGCGGTCAAAACCGAACAGTCCGATGCGCGAGGCAATGGCTTTGATGAGGTTGAGAATGTCTTCCTGGGTCAGGTTGATCTGGTGGATGTCTTCCCGGTCAATGGGCGTGATAAACGTCAGGGAGAGTTCCTTGGCAATGCGTCGGCTGATGGCGTTGCCTTCGGACTCGATGATGTTGATGCGCTTGCAGCGCTCCTCGACATCATCAAAGGTCGTAAAGAGCTCGTCCAAAATGACGGCGGCTTTGACCAGTTTGCGGTGCTGCTCCTTGAACAGATCGTAGAATTTGACCGATCTGGGAAAGAGACTGAAACCCATGCGTTGCTCCGCTGGTTAAGGATTTGTCCGAAACAAAAGACGGCTAAGGCCCGGTCCGATGTGTCCTAGGCTTGGGGCAGGCGCACCACCCGGGTGGCGCCATCGAGAAAGGCCTTGCCGCCGGCCGCAGCCAGTTCCGCATCCGGCAGGATCAGCCCCAGACTGGCCGGTCCCTGAAACCGAACGAGCACGTCGCCCTCTTCCCGGGTCAGGCTGATGGCGATGGACACGGCGTCGGGGGTCTGGGCCAGGACGGCGGCAAAAAACCGGACGAGCACGTCGTAGGCCGCCCCCACCCCCACCGGGCCATCGGGCGCGTCAATGAGCCGGGCTGTCACACCCTTGGCCCGCAGGATCGGGACGCTCCCGGCCAGGGCCTGTTTGAGGGCGGCCAGGGCATCGGTGGCCGGAGCCTTGGCTTTGGCTGCGGCAAAGCGGTCCCGGGCCGCAGTGAGCAATTCATCGATGACCGTTTTCATGGCCCCGGCCGAACGCACCACCACATCCAGGGCCGCACCGGCTCCGGCGACATCGGGCGGCGTGGCCGCGAGCTGGTCCCGGGCCGTCTCGCCAAAGCCCAGCACCTTGGTCAGGGGCGTGCGCAGGTTGTGGGAGGCGTCGATGACGAAATCGCGAAAAATGTGGTCCATGGCCGCCGCTTCGGTGACATCGTGGAAGGTGACGATGCTCCCGCGACCCTGCCCGGCCCCGGACACCGGCGCGGCCGTCACTTCCACCACCCGGGCGCTTGGCAGCTCGAACCGGCCGATGCGCCGGGCGGCCGCCTGCCGGCCGTCGTCACCGGACAAAGCCCGGTCCACGCACAGCGGCGCCCCGGCTTCGAGGAGCGTGCGGCCCACCGGGTCGGCAATTTTGGGAAACATCTCCCGAAAAGCCCGGTTGGCTCCCACGATGCGTCCGCTCGCGTCCAGGATGGCCAGCCCTTCGGCCATGCCCTCGAAAATGGTTTCCTGGCGCTGCCGGCGCTCCTCGATCTCGCCCACATGGGAACCGATGCGCGCGGCCAGGGTGTTTAAGGCCTCGGCCAGCGGCGCAAAATCCGTGGCCGGCACGATATGGATGCGTTGGTCGAAATGCCCGTTGCCGATGGCCGCAGCCACCTGGGAAAACTCCCGGATGGAGCCGGACATGCGCCGGGCCAGGAGATAGGCGGCCAGTCCGCCGGCGACAAAGATCAGGGCCAAAACGCCCAGCAGCGTCTCGCGCCCCCGGCCGATCTCGCCGCGTAGGGCCGATACCGGCAGGGCCAGACGCACGATGCCGGCCGGTACGGTGGCTGTCGCGGGCAGGGCCTTGGCCACGTAGAGCATGTCCCGGCCGAGTGTGCGGCTGAGGCGCAGATCCTGGCCGAGCTCTCCCTGGCGGGCCGCCCGCACTTCAGGCCGGTCGGCGTGGTTTTCCATGTCCGGGACGCCTGATTCCCCGACCTCGGAATCGGCCGCCACCCGGCCGTCCACGATGTAGGTCAGGCGAAAGCCCAGATGCGGTCCCAGGCCGTCCACGTAGGCGGCCAGGGTGTCGCCCGCCCCGAACGGGGGGTGGGCGCGCAGCAGATAGGCGGCCAGATCCAGAGAATGCCTGGCCCGGACCTCGGCCTCGGCCAACACGGCCCGCTCGGCCTGGCCCGTGGCAAACAAAAAGACCGCACTAAGCACAAGGAGGAAAAAGCCCCAGGTCCAGAGGAGATAATTGAGAGTGATGGAACGCCTGGGCATGGCCCCTCCGTATGTGGCGAAACCGAGACGATTGCGCGTCGATTTCGTGACGCGCAAGGTATAGGCGGCAAGCGGCCCGGGAGCAAGCCCGGAATGGCAGCCCGGATTGGCAGAGTCCGGCTGGCGGCGTGCTGCCGGGGCTGCGGTCCGAAGCCCCGGGGAGCCAAGCCGCTGTTGCGGCAATGGGCGATCCGCACGCAGGGGTTTGAGAGGAAGCCGCCAAGCGCCTCTTGCCGCGCCAAGGACCGGGGGTGTGGCACGGACTGCGGTTAAAGTGCCTGGGTTGTTGCCAGTGGATGCGAAAAAGCCTAAAGGAAATCATCCTCGATCTTTTACCTTGGAGCTGCCCATGTACCGATTTCACCTTTTCGGCTCAATCATACTCCTTGTTGTTGTCCTGTCTGGCTGCAACGGTCTCGTTGCCATCGGGCAGCAGGACATCTCCGGCACACCGACCCAGTACGCCCAGGTCAACAAAGAACCCAATCCGACCCTGGTCGGTTGTTACATCCGCAGCCGCCCCGGCGAATTCAACAGACCCAATAAATACGAATATTGCCTGACAAAGACGCCCGGCGGCTACGCCGTTTACTATTATATGGTCGACGGCAAGACTTACAGAACGTTTAAGGATTGGAGTCCCGCAGTCATTAACGGCGACTGCATGACGGTGGAATACGACGGAGCGACCTACTGCGCCCAAAACGGCGAAGTCTGGCAGAGCACCACCGGCGGCAGCGACAAGCATCGCATGTTGCCGATGCAGTAACACGTCCCATTGCGCCGGCGCGCCGGACCGGCGCAATGGGCGTGGCGACGGTCAACGCAACGCATCCCAGGACACCGGGCGCGCAACCGCCCGACCCTGGCCCCAGGATTGCAGCAAGGAGAACGGCATGTTCGGACACATGGCGGGCTGGTTGGCGGTTGTCGCCGCATCCCTGGCCGCAGCAGCGGCGGGTGGCTGGTTTTTTGAGGCACGAGGGATGCTGGGCGGGCTGGTCGGGGGGGTGCTCCCGGCGGCGGCGGCCCTGGCGGCAATCCTTTGGGCCGAGGCCGGGAAACGGCGGCAACACGAGGCCGTGGCCCAGGCCCTGGCCGACGTGGCCGCCGGACGCCCACCCTCGCCGCTGGGCCTGCCCCCGGCCCTGGCGGAGCAACTGGCCGGGCTGGCCGATGACCAGCGCACCACCCATGGCTTTCTCTTGGGCATCACCCAAGGCCTGCCCATTCCCTATCTGCTGGTCGATCCCGACGAGCGGGTGCTGTTCACCAACCAGGCCACCCTGGACATGCTGGAAATCGACGGGGCACCGAAGCGTCAGCTCGGCCGCACCCTGGCCGAAGTCTTTTACAACGACCCCAGCCGGGCCACTGCCGTGGGCAAGGCCATGCATCAGGGCCAGGTGTTTACCAACCTGGAAGTGACCATCACCGGCCACCGGGGCGGTCGGCGCGACGTGCTGGCCAATGTTTTCGCCCTGCGCGACGCCGCCGGGGCCACCATCGGCGGCCTGTGCCTGTACCTGGACATGACCGAACTCAAAGCCAAGGAAGCGGCCATCACCCACCAACACGCCTGCGCCGCCACCCTGGCCCGCCAGGCCGGCGGACTGGCGGCGGATCTGGCCGATGCTGCAACGATCCTGGCCGATCAGGTGAGTCAGGCCAGCCACGCCGCGAACAACCAACAGCAGCGCATGGGGCATGTGGCCGATTCCATCACCCGCCTGGGCCATGACGCCCGGGAGATCGCTGACGCCGCCCACAACACGGAGGGCGTGGCCCAAAAAACCCGCGACCGGGCGGCCGGAGCCGCCGACACCATGAACCAGGTGCTCGCCGGCATGGCCGAACTCTCGACCAAGGCCGCCTCCCTGGGCGAACACATGGAGACCCTGTCTGCCCAGGCCCTGGAAGTGGGCGGCATCCTGGGCGTTATCTCCGACATTGCCGACCAGACCAATCTGCTGGCCCTCAATGCCGCCATTGAGGCGGCCCGGGCCGGCGAATCGGGCCGGGGATTCGCGGTTGTGGCCGATGAAGTGCGCAAGCTGGCCGAAAAGACCATGGCCGCCACCCGCGAGGTGGAACGCAACGTCACCGCCATCCGCCACAGCGCCGAAACCAACCGTCAGGCCACCGGCGAAGCCGTGGCCCTGGTCACCCGGGCCACGGAAACCACGGGCGCTGCCGGGGCCGCCCTGGACGCCATTTTGGCCCTGGCCGGTGAAACCTCGGCCCACGTGCGCACCATCGCCCAAACCGCTGCCGACCAGACCGTGGCCGGCGACAAGGCAGCCCAGGCCGGAGCCGACATTGCCAAGGACGTGTCCGAAACATCGCTGGCCATGGCGGAATCGGCCGCTGCCGTGACCGAGCTTTCCCGGGTGGCCGACGACTTAAACGCCCTGTTCACCAGTTCCGACCGCTGCGGATGACAGCCGCCGCCTTTGCGGCTATAGGCTGCGCATGTGGGAAATGTTCGTCATCGTGGCCGTGGCCTTTGTCGGCGTCAGCGCCGGACTGTGGCTGGTCATTCGCAAAACCGTCCGCCGTCGCCATGCTATCATTGCGCCCGGCAAATTCGATTTCGACGCCTTTAAGTCCAAAGAAATCACCCGGCGGGGTGTCCACGACACCACCCGCCTCGGCAAAAAACGCTAAGCCCGGCCCGAGCCGGCGTCCTTTTGGCGACGCCTCCCGGCCAGTTCCGGCCGGGCAGCGCTGTTGAGGAGAGTGTCATGTCCATTGCCCGCTCTGCGCTGTTCACAGCGTTGTTCCTTGTCCTGACCTGCAGCGTCGGGCTGGCTGAAACGCCGGCCAGCCTGGGCGGCATCGCCCTGGGCGAACCAGCCGCCAAGGCCAAGGGCCGCATCAAGGCCAATAAAGCCCGGGACGTGGACGGTGCCCCCTGGCTGCGCCGCCTGCCGGCGACCGGCGACAAGTTTTTCTCCGGCGGCTACGTGCTGGTCGGCACCTGCGCCGCCCCAGGGGCGGTTGCCCGCATCAAGATGCGCTACCGCGACCCCAGCCTGGATTTTTTCCGCAAGATCAGCGGCGAGATGCTGGCGCGCTACGGCGACCCCACGGAATACAAGGGCGACTTCGAGGGCCGGACCATGGGCAACAAGTGGGCCTTTTCCGACGCCCGCTTAAAGCCTGTCAGCCTGATCGTGCAGCGCACCGAAGGGGAAGACCCGGAACTCGGGGCGGGAAACACCGTAAAGCTCACCAATTGGGGCATGTTGGAAGCCGAGCGGGCCTGCTGGCAGGAACGCCACGGCCCGGCCAAGGCCCCGGCAGCGACGCCCCCGGGCAAGGCCGCCCCGGACCACGGCTACCTCCCCCGCTGAACCGGCGGCACCGGCCTTGACCGCTGGCACCATGCGCCAACAGGCGTGCCCCAACCGTTGGAACCATGTGCCTGCGCGAATGTCCCGACAGGCCTTTGGATTGGCAGTGACACGCGGCGGTACAGCGCCGCATTGAGGAGTTGACCATGCAGCCGCCCGTTTTCGACGACTCCCTGCGCACCGGCTTTGCAGCCATCGACGAACAGCACCGCCTGTTCCTGACCATGCTGGCGGAACTGGGTGCCCACATCGAGGCCGGCCACCATCGCCAGGGCGTCATCGACGCCTTTCAGGGCATGCGCCTGTACGCCGACGGGCATTTCGCGGATGAAGAAGTCCTGATGCAGCAGCGCGGCTACCCGGAACTGGAAGCGCACAAGGGCCTGCACGCGACGTTTATGGCCATGGCAGCGGACCTGGAAGCCCGGCTGGGCGAAGGGGCGGGGCTGCTTTCGGTGGAGACACTCGAATTTCTGGGAAGCTGGTTTATCGGCCATATCCGCAACGAGGACCAGCGGTTCGCGGCGTTTGCCCGCGGCTAGCCCTACGGGGCGGCGTCTCTGCCCGCCTCCACTGGCGGCAGCCCGCCGGGCCGCTCCAGCAGCAGCGCGTAAATATAGCGCTCCACCACTTCCAAAACGACCACATCCGGGCGTTCCGCCACAATCACTTCCGGCACAAAGCTGTGGGTCCACAAAAAGACCGACCGGGAAAAGGCCTCGGCCGCATAGGCCTGCATGCCCCGGGCAAAGGAGTCGTGGAAAAAGACCGCCCTGGGCCGGTCCGTATGGTCCGTTTCCATGGCCAGCCGCGCCCGCTCGGGATGATCGGCCGGATCGGGATAGGCTCCGGGAAGGGCTTCCCGGGCCAGCCACGGGCCACGTTTTTGGGCCACGATATCCCGCTCCCGCCACACGTCCGGCAGCAGCAGCATTTCGGCCAGATCACCACCCGGCCGGTCCTCGTCGACCACGGCATAATCGGCCACATCCAGGCTTCCCAGCGTCGGATGGCCCGGCCGCAAGGCCTTCACAATGGCTACCGCGCCAATCAGGCCGCCAAAACGGTTCCAATGGGTATCCGTTTTCATATAGGTCCGCTGGGACGCCTTGGCCGCTGTCAGCGGTTCATGCAAGTCCAGCACCGCCAGCCCGGCCTGGCGCAGCCGCGCCAGCACCCGGGCCAGCCGCGAGGGCTCCGGCCGGGGACGCAGGTGCGGCGGCATATACTCCGGGTACACCCGCTCCTTGTTGGGGGCGATAACGATCAGATAATCAATACCCCGGGCCGCCAGCCAGTCGCGCCGCTCGGTCTGGACCCGCACCATCGCCGCCAGATCAGCCTCGGTAAGCGGCAGGACATTGAGATAATCCTCCAAGGCCCATTCCAGGTTGTAAAAGAGCCAGTCCTCCCGGCCAACAACCGCCCCGGCCACCGGCGATTCCCCAAAAAGCGCCAACCGCCAGCGGTTGTCGGCCCGGATCAGCGCATCCCGAAAGGGCACGGCGTCCCGGACATGGGCCGCCAAGGCCGCACCAAAGCGCGCCGGGGCGCGCCACAGGTCCGAAAACGCCGGCAGCGCAGCCAAAGAGCGGTTCTCCACCGCCAGCCGGCCGCCCGAAAAGCCCAGCAGCGGCAACACCAGCGGCCCGGCCAGAAAAACAACAAAGCAAGCAAGCTGCAACGCCCCGAATACTCGCGTCATGGCTAAAACCTGGCATAAATAAAAGGTGCATAGCTGCCGGCCGCAAGGGCCATGGCCGAGGCCGCCAGCAAGGCGGCCATGGCCGCAAGCCGCCCCCCGGCTGCAACTACCGGGCTGCTCGCCCCGAACAGCCCGCAAAACCGCTCCCACACCCCGCCAAGGGGCACGGCAAACACAACTGCCGCCGCCAAAACGGCGAGCCGCTGCCGGGTCATAAGAGCCATCCAGGTGTAGTCAAACCCCTGCGTCGAAAAGGAAAAAAGCGCCTCAAAATACCGGGCCGACACGGTAAAATCCGTGGCCCGAAAGAGCACCCAGCCAAGCATCACCGCCGCCAGCAGATAGCCGTGGCGCACCACCCCGGGCGAGGCGTCCAGCCAGCCCCCAAACCGCGTGCGCTCCAGCGACAAAAACGCCCCGTGCCACAGGCCCCAGACCAAAAAATTCAGCGTTGCCCCGTGCCAGACGCCGCACAAGGCAAAAACCAGCAGCAGATTGGCCTGCACCCGCCACGGCGCGCACCGGCCGCCCCCCAGCGGAATATAGAGGTAATCCCGAAACCACGAAGACAGGGAGATGTGCCAGCGCCGCCAGAATTCCCGCACCGAGCGCGACACGTAGGGATGGTCGAAGTTCTCCGGCAGCCGCACCCCCAACATCCGGCCAAGCCCCACGGCCATATCGGTATAGCCGGAGAAATCATAATAAATCTGGGCGGTATAACAGGCCAACCCCAGCCAGGCCGTGCCCATGTCCAGCCCGCCGGTCCGGCCAAAGGCCGCGTCGGCCACCGGGGCCAGCGCGCCGGCCACCAGCGTCTTTTTGGCCAATCCCACGGCAAACCGCCACGCCCCTTCCCGCACATCCGCCCAGCCGGGTTGCGGCCGGCCAAGGGCGGGCAGAATCGGCCCGAACCGGGCGATGGGGCCAGCTGTAATCTTTGGGAAAAAGGCCATGGCCGCGGCAAACCGCCACACGTTGCCTTCGGCCGCCAGCACCCCGCGCCGCACATCCACAAGATAGGCCACGGCCCCGAACGTGAAAAACGAAATGCCCAGCGGCGAAGCCAGGTTGCCGTATTTATACAGGGCCAAAAGGCCTATGTTGGCCGCCACCCCGACCGCCGTCCACCGCCCCCGGGCCGGTTCCGGGCTGCGCCCGATCAGCCGGCCCAAGGCAAAGTTGCCCAGGGTGGCCCCGGCCAACACTGGCAACCCGGTCGGGTCGGCCAGAAAATAATAGGCCGCGCTCGCCGCCAGCAGCAGGCCGCAGCGCGCCCGGACCGGGGAAAGCGCGAACAGCGCCAGGGTGGCAGGCAGAAAATAATACAGAAAAAGGGGAGAATCCGGGATCATAGGCTGTCCTCGCGGCGGCACAATGCCCCGGGTCGGCACGCGTGTAAAGTGCGGTTAGCCCCGGCTTGCAAACGCAAAATGCCGGCGCGGCCCCGGCGCTTCGCCACCCGGGCACTACGGCTTACGGCCGGTAGGCCGGCAGGGTCTTTTCGCCGCCCTCGCCGGTGATGATGAACACGTCCAGGCGCAGGCCCACCGGCAGTTCGCCGGGGCCGTCAAGATCAATGAGCGTTTCGAGGATGCGGGTGTCGTTTTTTTCGGCCGGATCGTCGGTGCGGATATTTTTCTTGCCAAGGATCTTGGACACGCGGCTCACCACCCCGGTAAACTGGCGCTCGCCATAGGCCTCGGCCATAAGAATCGCATTCTGGCCGGGTTTGATCCTGGAAATGTCGCGTTCGTCCACGTCGGCGCGCACGCGCAACCGGGCGATGTCGCCCACGGTGACCACCGGGGTGTCAAAGGAGACGGACACCATTTCGCCGGCCCGGCGGTGTTTGCGCAGCACCACGCCGTCAATGGGCGAGCGGATGACGGCCTTGGCGGCCAGGGCTTGGGCTTCGGCCAGCCGGGCGCGGGCCTCGGCAGCCTCGGCCATGGCCCGTTTGACGTCTTCTTCCCGGGACGGGTCGTTGACCAGGCGAAAGCGTTGCCGGGCGGCGTCGAGACGCTCGGTTGCGACCTTGTATTCGCGTTCGGCCCTATCGGCTTCTTCCCGGGACAGGACTTCCTTGCCGAGCAACTGACGGCGGCGGCCATGTTCGATGCGGGCCACCTCGGCCACGGTGCGGGCTTCCGCCACGGCCGCCTTGGCTTCCTGACGTTCCATGTCGCGCGCGCCAGCCAGGACTTTGGCCAGGGCGGCTTCGCGGGCGGCCAGCACCTGTTCGGCGGCGTCCACCCGGGCGGCGAATTCGTCGGCAGCCAGACGGGCCACGATCTGGCCGTATTGGACGCTGTCGCCTTCCTCGACGCTGACTTCGGCCAGTTTGCCGGCAATATCAAAGCCCAACCGCATTTCCTCGGACAACGGCTCCACCCGTCCGGGCGCAGCCACCCAGGCCGGGGCGGCATCGGCCGGGGCAACGCCCTTGGCGGCGACGGCCGGGGGAGGCGCGGCCACCGGAGCCACGGCTTTGGTCGGCGTCTTTATTTTGGAAACGGCATTGGCACGCAGCCACACCGCCCCGCCAACGATCATCAACACCGCCACGAGAAGCATTGCCCCGCGCTGTATCATAACGCTCCTTGGCTGGGACCGACGATGCGGCCGTCTTCAATACGGATCACCCGGTCGGCAAAGTCCGCGATGCGGGCATCGTGGGTGACGATGACCACGGAGCGGCCGTGGGTGACGGCCAGATCGCGCAGCAGGCCAATGACCGAGCGGCCGGTTTCGGAATCCAGGGCAGCGGTGGGTTCATCGGCAAGAAGAATCTCCGGCTCGGCCACCAGGGCCCGGGCAATGGCCACGCGCTGCTTTTGTCCGCCGCTTAAATCCCGCGGCCGCACCCGGTACTTGTCGGCAAGGCCGACAGCGGCCAGCGCCGCCCGGGAGCGCTCCACGGCTTCGGGGCCTTTGACGCCGCGCAGATCAAGGGAGACGCGCACGTTTTCCTCGGCAAAAAGGGTGGGGAAGAGGTTGTAGCCCTGAAAAATGAAACCAATGTGGGCCAGTCGCACCCTGGCCAGCTCGGCTTCGGGCAGCCCGGCGGTTTCGCGGCCCATGACAGCCACGCTGCCGGCGCTCGGGGCCAGGATGCAGCCCAGGATGGAGACCAGCGTGGTCTTGCCGCTGCCTGAGGGCCCCATAAGGAGCACCACTTCACCGGCAGACACGGACATGGACACCCCACGCAGGGCCGGCACTTCCATCTTGCCGAGCGTAAAGGTCTTCACGACCCCGCTGGCCTGGAGCAGGATTTTTTCGCTGGGCGGCATCGCCTAGGCTCCCCGAAAGACCATGGCCGGGTCGATGCTGGTGACCTTTCGGATGGACACCAGTCCGGCGGACACGCACATGACGACTGTCAGAAAGAACAGGCCCACGGCCATGCCCGGCGGCAGCAGAATCGACGCCCCGCCGCGTTCGGCCAGTCCCACCAGGAAATAGCTGATGCCGATGCCAAAGGTGTAGCCGACCAGGGCAGCGGTCACGGCCTGGGTCACGATGATGCGGTGAATGTAGCCGCCGGGCGCGCCCATGGCCCGCAAGGTGCCAAATTCCGGCAGATGGTCCACGGTTGTGGCGTAGAGCGTCTGGGCCACCACCACGCCGCCGACCACCAGCCCCAAAGAAGCGGCGATTAAAAGGGCCATGCCGGCTCCGGTGGTAAACATCCAGTAATACTGGGTCTTATCGGCAAAATCCTGGCGCGTGAAGACGTCAACGCCGCTGACACCGGCGGCAATGGCGTCGCGCAAGGCCTCAGGGGTTACGCCGGGAACCGGGCGCACCAGCAGATAGGTGCTCTGGCCCCGGGTAAGGCCCGTGTATTTAAGGCCGTTTTCAAAGGAGGTAAAAACATAGGGCGAGGTGGTAAAGGAGCGGATGCCGCGCGTGAGCGCCATGACCCTGGCCCGGCGGTCGTTAATTTCCCCCCGGTCACCCAAACCGGTGACGCCAAGCTTGGCCAGATAGAGTTCGTCCACGGCCACGGCGTCAGGCAGGCGCAAGGCGCTTTCGCTGCCGGCCACCACATTCCAGGGCCGCCCCAGGCCCGAAGCCGGGTCAAACCCCACGATCTCGATGGATTCCTGGCCGCCGGCCGGTTTTTTCCAGTTGGCAAACCGCACGATGAAGCGCTCGGCCCGGGCCACGCCGGGAATGCCCAGCACCTGATGGAATTTCTGATCGGGCAGGGGATGGGTGACGTCGAAGTTGCGCACCCCGCGCGAAGCCACCCAGACCTCGGCCTCGGTGTTGTCGATAACGCAGGAGGTGGCCCGGGTAAAACCCACGAACAGGCCGCCCTGGACGGCGATAAGGACCACGGCAAAGACCACGCCGGTCAGCGTGACAGCCAGGCGCACGCGGTCGTGCAGGAGATTGCGCAGGGCAATGCGAATAATCATGGCCAGGGTGCGGTGTTAGAGCCAATTACCGGTTCCCTGGCGCTACCGCATCCGGGGGCGACGGTAAAGGGGGAGGCGCGACAGGCAACCAGACCGCAGCAGCGGCCCAAAGACGGATTGTTCGCCGGTTTGCCGCCCGGGGGGCTGCTTTTTGCTTGTCCGAAACGCGCCCGCTCGGTAGCCTACGACTTGTTTTCACCACTGCGCCCAGGAGGTTTTCATGACGACCATCGGCACGCCGCTGACGGCATCCGCCACCAAACTCATGCTGCTCGGCTCGGGCGAACTGGGCAAGGAAGTGGCCATCGAAGCCCAGCGTCTGGGCGTCGAGGTCATTGCCGTGGACCGCTATGCCAATGCCCCGGCCATGCAGGTCGCCCAGCGCGCCTATGTCATCAGCATGCTCGATGCCGGTGCCCTGCGCCGGATTATCGAAGCGGAAAAGCCCGACTTCGTGGTGCCGGAGATCGAAGCCATCGCCACCGAAGAGCTCCTCGCCCTGGAGGCCGAAGGTGTGCATGTGGTGCCCACGGCCCGGGCCACCCGGCTGACCATGGACCGCGAGGGCATCCGCCGGCTGGCTGCCGAGGAACTGGGGCTTACCACCTCGCCCTACCGCTTTGCCGACACCAAGGACGCCTTCCTGGCCGCCTGCGCCACGGTGGGCTTTCCCTGCGTCATAAAACCCGTCATGTCCTCCTCGGGCAAGGGGCAAAGCGTGGCCCATGATCTCGCTGGGGCCGAAAAATCCTGGGAATACGCCCAGACCGCCGGCCGGGCCGGGGCCGGGCGGGTCATTGTGGAAGGGTTTGTGGACTTCGACTATGAAATTACGCTGTTAACCGTACGTCACGCCGGGGGCACCAGTTTTTGCGCCCCCATCGGCCACCGCCAGGAGAAAGGCGATTACCGCGAATCCTGGCAGCCCCATCCCATGAGCGAGGCGGCCCTGGCCGAGGCCCAGCGCATGGCCCGGGCCGTCACCGCCGCTCTCGGCGGCCGGGGACTGTTTGGAGTGGAACTCTTTGTCAAAGGCGACGCGGTGATTTTTTCCGAAGTCTCGCCCCGGCCCCACGACACCGGTCTGGTGACCCTTATTTCCCAGGATCTGTCCGAATTCGCCCTGCACGTCCGGGCCATCCTCGGGTTGCCCATCCCGGCCATCCGCCAATACGGCCCGGCGGCCTCCCGGGTTATCCTGGCCGAGGGCAGTTCAACGGCCCCGAGCTACACCATAGCCCCGGCGGCTTTGGCCGAGCCGGACACGGCCATCCGCCTTTTCGGCAAGCCCGAAGTCCAGGGCCTTCGCCGCATGGGCGTGGCCCTGGCCCTGGGGAAAGACGTGGAAGAAGCCAAGGCCAAAGCCATTGCCGCAGCCGGCCACGTTTCGGTCAACCTGTAGCGCCGCCGTCACAGCACACTGTTTTTAAACGGTACCCACTGCCGGCCTCTCCACAACCGGATACAAAGGGGAAAAGAAATGGCGCAGACCGAAGCACCGGAAAAGCTCGTGGGCGTAAGCGGCGAACTCGACGCCCTGTCCCTGGAAGGGGCGTGCGACTACTATCACAATTATCTGAATACGTTTCAGATTGATTTACCCCTGTCCGTTTCGTTTATAAACCGAATACTCTTTGAAAAAATCCGAGAACTGCCGCAGCACGCCAAGATGTTGTTCGAGCAGGCCGTCAAATCGGCCGTGCAACTGGCCAATTTTGATCCCCAGATCCTGCGCATCGGCGTGGACGCGGGCATCTGTCCAGGGGCGACCACGGTCATCAAGGTGTTGGAAGGCACCCATGTCGAGGCCCCGACCTTTGAGGAATTGCGCAAGGCTCCCTTTAAATACCTTGGGGACGACATCCGCCGCGTCTGCGAGCGCGTTCTCAAACGCAACCCCATGGCCGTGCGCTTTGCCGATCTGCTGCTGTACGTGGATTTTTACCAGGGTCTGCCCCCGAGTGCGGGGTTGGACGTATTCAAATGCCCCAAGGTGCTGCAACCCCTGTGGGCCAAGCGCCTGTTTAACCATCACGCGGCCCTTGGCGATGTCGTTGCCGCGCGTCCCTATTGGGAAATCGTGGCCGAGCAGATCAACGATCCTTTGACACTCAGCCGTGCAGCGGAAATGTTCCACCGGGCCGGCAACACGCCCAAAGCCCTGGACCTGTACGAGAAGGCCCTGGCCCTTGATCCCCTGCAACGCCCCTACGCCCTGCGCCTGGACGCCCTGCGCAACCCGTTTACCCCGGACCACAGTCTGGTCGAGACCAAGCGGGTCGTCATCTACCTCTACAGTTACAACAAGGGGCAAGTGCTCGCCGAGACGCTGGAAAGCCTGTCCCGATGCGCCATTGGTCCGGCCCGCATAAAAATACTCCTCAACGGTTGCACCGACGACAGTCTGGCCGTGGCCGAAGGGGCCAGGGCGCTGTTCCCGCAAAACGAGCTTGAAATCATAAACCTGCCGGTCAACATCGGGGCACCGGCCGCCCGCAATTGGCTGCTGGCCCAGCCGGCCACCCGGGAAAGCGAATACGTTGCCTTCCTCGACGACGACGTTACGCTGCAGCCCGACTGGCTGGCCCATATGCTGACCGTGGCCGAAAGCGATCCCAAGATCGGCAATGTCGGGTGCAAGGTCGTTTTTCCGGGGCGCTTTCAGTTGCTCCAGTACCTCTACCGCCATGTTTCCATGACCCATGAAGACGCCATCCGGGTCAGCCTGCCAACCGCCTACCAGCAATACGACATCGGACTGTATGACGTGATCCGGGAAGCCCGGGTGGTCATGGGCTGCCAGCATCTCCTGCGCGTGGCCTCCCTGGCCGACGCACCCACGTTTGACATCCGCTATTCGCCCTCCCAGATTGATGATACGGACCACGATCTGCAACTGTGCCTGGCCGGCTGGAAAGTCTTTTACTGCGGCACGGTCACCTGCGTGCACCACCAGGGTTCCGGCACCTCGGCCAAAAGCAAACTGAGCCTGGCCAGCCAGGGCAGCATCATGGGCAACGACATTAAATTTCATTACAAGTGGTATGAACGAAAGGAAGAACTGGCGAAGCTGGATTCGCTGGGCTTAAACGCCTAGCGGGGCGTGCACAAAATAACACGGCGGGTCGTGGTGTCTGACGGCCCCTCACGGGAATGACCGCGCGCGGCACTGGCCTGGACAGGCGAGGCCCCCGCGACTTTGCCGGGGCCAGGGCCGGCGGCAGGAGCAGCCCGCCCCAAAACAAAAAAAAACGGCGTCGGTTCGCGGCGACGCCGTTTTCGCGGAAACTTAACACGCCAAACCAATCAGCCTTCCAAGGAGGTCTGGGTCGGCGGCCGGTCGGGTGGAGGATGTCCGTTGCGGCCGCGTTCCCTGGCACTGGGCATGACTGGGTTAATACAAACACCGTGCCAAACGAAGCGTTTGCCCCAAAACGGGCTGGCAGGCGGCTTGGCTGCCCCGGCCGGGCCGGGCCGGGCCGACAGGAAGCTGACACGCCCCACAAAAATGTCGGGCCTGCGACAATTTGGTCGGAAACGGCAGTTTTTGGTCGTTTGCGCGGCAGAACCAACCCGCATGGCAGGCCCGTTGCCCGGCGACAGAGGGTGGGGGCTTACTGCCGAACGAGCGCACCCTCGCTGGCGAAAAAGACGGTGCCGGCCGGCGGCGGGCCGCTGGCGCCTACGGCGCGGCGCGCCTTCTGGGAACCAAAAACGGCCTTGTAGCCAAAAGAAATGGCATAGTTGCCGGCAGCGTCCCCGGCCGGGGACAAGACAAATTCAAACGGGATGGCCGCGCCGTCGCCAAGCGGCATGCCCTTGTAGCTTTTTTCGCAGGTGGAAAGGACGGTGCCGGCCGGGTCGCGCAGATAGGCGGCCAGGGTCAGTTCTTCCAGACGATCCACCCAGGGCGGCAGCGCGTCAGGCACAGGCACGGCCCGACCGCGCACGACATAGCCGTTGGCCACAGGTTTGCCCGTAAAATCAAAGCGGAAAAACTGCATGGGCAAGGATGCGGGAGCAGCCGCCACCACCGGCCGGGAATCCAGATGCGACACCGAAGTACGGGCGCAGCCGGAGAGTACGCCCAAAGCCAGAACGGCCAGAACCAGCGCCGCCCGCCCCCCGATAAACCGTTTGCCGTCCATGTCTCCCCCTGTGATCGGCTTGTCCCTATTTCCCCGGCGGGCCGGCCAGGATCATCTCGGCCAGGGTCATGTCCACCTTGGGCAGCCGACCGGGCCGGCTGCCCCACAGTTCCATTTCCAGCCCGGCCAGCCGGCGCAAGAGCGGCGTGCGGTCCATGGCCTTGGTCCCGGCCCCGGCGACAGTCAGCCGTTGGCAGGGTTCGCAACCCGGAAATTCACGAATGCCCATGCCGCCGATCAGCACGTTGGGCACGCCGTGCAGCCGGCAGATCATGAACCGGTGCTCGTAGATGCCGCACAGCCCCGCGTCGTTGACCGGACACATGGCTGTGGGCGTCTCGCCGCGCGAAAGGCTCGCACCGACGGCCGCGACATAGTCCCTGGCCCTGGCCTCATAGGCGGCCCGGCGCTCGGGGGCCAAGGCGGCCAGCCCCTGGTGGAGATAGAGCCACTCGGCATGGGTGTGGTGCTGGAAAAAACTGACGCAGCAGTTCTCGGCGCAGCCAGCACAGGAAAGCCCGGCAGCGGCGGCAGCGGTAGCGTAGGCCGCGTCCATGTCGGCGTAGAGCGCCGCCAGTTTTTTGAGCACGCCGCGCGTGCGCGAGGCCGGAAACGATACGGTCACAGCTTGATTCCTTGCAAAAGATGTTCGACGGTTGCCGCCGGCGTCACCCCGCAGGTGGCAACCGTCAGATCGGCGGCAGCGGCGTAGAGCGGCTGCCGCTCGGCATACACGTCGGAAAGGGTCATGCCCCCGGGCATGACAAAGGCCCGCTCCCCGGGATCGCCCACCCGGGCCAAAAACGTGGCCAGATCAACGGCCAGATAGACCACCGGCCCCATGGCCTTGAGCCGCGCAACGGCCCGCGGCCCGTAGATTACGGAGCCGCCCGTGGCCACCACGCAGCGCCTGACGCCGAGTCCGGCCACCACCTCGTCCTCGATGGCGAGAAAACCGGGCAGCCCGTGGCGGGCCAGGATATCCGGCAGGCGCGCCCGGCAATGGGCCTCGATGAGCCGGTCGGTGTCCAGGCAGGCCCAGCCCAGACGGCGGGCCAGCAGCGTCGCCAGGGTCGATTTCCCGGCCCCGGCCATGCCGATAAGGCTCACGCACCGCTCGTGCGAGAGCCGGTCCAAAAGTGTGGGTTCCATGCCTGCCGCCCCTTGCCGTCCTGTCGGTCGCCCATGCTAGCCTATTTCGGGCACAATTCAAAGACGCAACCCGGCGTTGTCAGCGGGCCGGCCTTTGGCTACAAGGATGCTCCCGACGGCGCACATGGGCCGTCGCCAGGAAGGAAGGTCATGTCGGAAAACACCCTGCACCTCATCACAACCTACGTCGAACAGGCCAATGCCCTGCGTGCCCGCTTTTTTGCAGACAACGCCGAACTGGTCGATAAAACGGCCCGCACCATGGCCGTGGCCCTGGCCCGGGGCGGCAAAATACTTTTTTGCGGCAACGGCGGTTCTGCCGCCGACGCCCAGCATCTGGCTGCCGAGTTCGTCAACCGCTTTGAACTCGAACGCCCGCCCCTGCCCGCCCTGGCGCTCACCACCGACTCCTCCATCCTGACCGCTATTGGCAACGACTACGGCTTCGACCGGGTCTTCGCCAAACAGGTGCAGGCCCTGGCCGCGCCGGGTGACGTGGTGGTCGGCATTTCCACCTCGGGCAACAGCCCCAACATCCTGGCCGCCCTGCGCGCCGCCAGGGACAAAGGCTGCGTCGCCGTGGGACTGGCCGGGCGTAACGGTGCCCTCGTGCCGCTTTGCGACTACGCCCTGCTCGTGCCCCACGAACGCACAGCCCTTATCCAGGAAGTGCACATCACCATCGGCCATCTTTTATGCAAGCTCGTGGACCACTACCTCTTCGAGGCGGTCGTGGAGCTTGGCCCCTTCCTCGAAGACCGCTAGAGTCCGGCCCCTGCGCCGGCACGCCCCAAGGAGTTTACAACCATGCCCATGTACGAATATTGCTGCAATAAATGCGGCGCCCAGTTCGAGGAGATCGTCTCCAGCACGGCCACGACCACCCCGGCCTGCCCCAAATGCGCCTCCGGCGACACCAAAAAACTCATGTCCGCCTGTCGCACCCGCACCGGCGGCGGCCAGACCGGCGCGCGCACGGCCACATCCTCGGGCGGCGGCGGCGGATGCTCGGGCTGTGCCGGCGGCAACTGCGCCTCCTGTCACTAAAAACCGGCTCCAGACAACCCCCGGCACCGGTTGCGGCCCGGCCTTTTGCGGGCAGCGGCGACCGGAGCGCACCAACCCTGCTCCCAAAGCATTCGGATACCCTATGCGTGAAAAAATCGTCATCGCCACCCGTGGCAGCAAACTGGCCCTGTGGCAGGCCAACCATGTGGCGGCCCGTCTGCGGGAAACCTACCCGGGCCTGACCGTGTCGCTGCTGCCGATCAAAACCAAGGGCGACATCATTCTCGATGTGCCCCTGGCCAAGGTTGGCGGCAAGGGCTTGTTCGTCAAGGAAATCGAGGAAGCCCTCCTCGACGGCCGGGCCGATCTGGCGGTCCATTCCATGAAAGACGTGCCGGCCGAGCAGCCCGAGGGGCTGGTGGTGGGCGTCATTCCCGAACGCCAGGACCCTTGCGACCGCCTGCTGTCCGTGGCCTACGCCTCGCTTGCCGCCCTGCCGGCCGGGGCCACCGTCGGCACCAGCAGCCTGCGCCGCAAAGCCCAACTCCTGGCCCTGCGCCCTGATCTGTCCATTATCGATCTGCGCGGCAACCTCGACACCCGGGTGGGCAAACTCATCGACGGCCAGTTCGACGCCATTATCGTGGCCGCTGCAGGCTTAAACCGCCTGGGGCTGAGCGCACCCCAGTCCGTGCGCCTGGGCCCGCCCGATTTCCTGCCGGCCGCAGCCCAAGGGGCGCTGGGCCTGGAATACCGCCTGGATGACCCGGAAACCGCCGCCATGCTGGCCTTTTTTGACCATGCCGAAAGCCACGACACCGTCGCGGCCGAACGCGGCTTCCTCGCCCGCCTGGAAGGTGGCTGCCAGGTGCCCATTGCCGCCCACGCCGTCATCGACGGCGAAACGCTCTATCTTGACGGGCTGGTGGCCGACCCCGAAACCGGCAAGACCTACCGCGACGCCATCGCCGGCCCGCGCGCCAAGGCCGACACCCTGGGCCGCACCCTGGCCGACGCTGTTTTGGCCCTGGGGGCCAAAACCGTCCTGGATGCGGTCTATAGCAGCGTCTCCTAACGCATGGACAGGCCTGCTGTAAAAAACATCCTCTTTGGACTCGTGGCCGCCGGTATCCTGGCGGCCATGAGCGCCATGGCCTGGCAAAGCCGACTCAACGCCCACCCGGACGAACTCGATCACGTCAACGCCGGCCGTTTCTTTATCCAATACTGGGATTTTCCGGCCATGGACGATCCCAGACTCTCCAACACCTTCAGCAACTACGGCGTCTCCTACCTGCAACAGCTCGACGTGGTCTACTTTTTCGCCGGAAAATTCGCCGTCGTCGCCGCCCCGTTGCTCGGTCCTGACTATCTCGCCCTGCGGTTTTTCAATATTTTTCTCTTTGCTATCCTGATGGTTCTCTTCCTGCGTTTGCCGGACGACCGGAAGATTGCCTTTTTACCCCTGTTTATCACCCCGCAGATCTGGTACGTCTTCAGCTATTTCAACGGCGATGCCTTTCCCATGTTCTTATCCTTTTGCATGGTCTACGCCGTGGCCCGTCTCGATCCGCCTGTCCTCCCGGCCCAAACGGGGCTTACGTCGCCGCAAACCCGCCTGCTGCTCCTGCTCGGCGTCCTGCTCGGTCTGGTCTGCATCTCCAAACAAAACTACTACGTCCTGGCCGGCTTCACCCTGGCCTTTTTCGGCGTCTGCGGTCTGGCCGCCCACAACATCAAGGCCGCCGCCCGAAACGCCGTCCTGGTTTTCCTCGTGGCCGGCACCCTCTTTGGCGCGCGCTGGGGCTACAATATCTATGTCAACCGCACCGTGCGGCCCGAAGTGCCCACCCAGAACGCCGAAAAATACGCCGACAAGGAATTCAAACCCTCGTCCCAGGAAGCCGGCACCCAGTACTGGGGACTGCACATGCGCGACCAGGGTCTGTCCTACCCCCAGCTCTTCACCATCTGGACCTGGCATATCTGGACGTTTCGCACCTCGTTTGGCGTCTACGACTACATGAAAATCTACGCCCCCCTGATCTATTACCGCTACATCGGCTACACCTTCTGGACCCTGGCCGGTGCCCTGGCCCTGGCCCTGGTCATAAACGGCGGCCCTGGCGGGGCGGCGGGGCTGCTCGTTTTCCTCGTTTTCGCGGGCCTGACCGTCTTCCAGTCCACCTGGCATTCCTGGATCAACGACTTCCAGGCCCAAGGCCGCTACCTCTTCCCCATCGGGGCCATGGCCGGCATGATCTTGGCCCGGTTCGCCAAAGCCGCCAATCGCACCCTGCCCGTCACCAGCGTCCTCGCCGCCGCCATGCTGGCCCTGTCGTTCTATTCGTTTCTCTGGGTCGGGTTGCCGCTCATCCAGAAATAGCTGCGCTTTATTCTACAATAACTCTGTCCTGGGCGTTGACGTACACCCGCAGCTTGTCACGTTTCCCCACAGCGATGACCGTCACAAAGACG
Source organism: Solidesulfovibrio aerotolerans (assembly GCF_009856865.1). Lineage (GTDB taxonomy): Bacteria > Desulfobacterota > Desulfovibrionia > Desulfovibrionales > Desulfovibrionaceae > Solidesulfovibrio > Solidesulfovibrio aerotolerans. Next base: position 78,837 of record NZ_WVUD01000017.1, read on the forward strand.
ATGTCCGCGTCAACTCGGTAGACGAGCCGATAACCCGCTTTTCGAAGCTTGATTTTGTAGCAGTTCGGCATGCCTGACAGCGCTGCCGACGGAATGCATGGATTCGCCAGCCGCTCGACCAATTTCTTTTTGAACTGCTCGCGCAAAGACGCGTCCAACCTCTGCCACTCCTTCAAGGCCAGTTCGTGCAATCGCAGTTTATAGAGCATCGACGTCCACGGCCACGAACGGTCCATCGGCCCGCTCCTGAACCAGCCGGGCGTCTTCCAGATCGTCCAGACGGTCCAGCAGCTTCTCGTAAGAGGCAGCGGAGAGCAGATAGGCTTCCGGCCTGTTGTGGTTGAGCACGGCCACGGCGTCGTCGCCAGCCTGACTCAGGATGGTGCTGAAATTTCGCTTCAGTTCGGTGACACTGACAGTCTTGTTCGAGTAAATCGTTTCCATGCTCGCCTCATTTTAAACATATTATTTAATGCCAAAAATAATATCTTATTTGCCCCCCGTCAATGAACCAGGAATTCTTCCCGGTCGAATTCAAATTGCTCTTCCTCCAAACAAATGCGGCCCAGGGGATTGGCGCAAGGCTTTGCTTGCGCCAATCCCCTGGGCCGCTGGCGAGTTGGGGGTCGGGATTTGGGCGGGCCAGCCGGGCTCTGACGGCTGACCCGCCCAAATCCCGACCCCCCATCTTCTCACACCCCCGCA
>NZ_WVUD01000018.1 GCF_009856865.1 Solidesulfovibrio aerotolerans
TTGAACTTGATGTCATGGCAATTTATGCCATTTTTTCAAAATTGATCGCCTAAGTGGAAAGGCATCATGAGCTTGCACCAGTTGTCGCTTTCAGGCGTCAAGCCTTTTCTTAGCCGGACAGTAATGATCAACAATATAGCTGTGAAAAGCGAGGCATCACTTTCAATAGAGTTTTTGGAGGAGATGCGTGCTCTATCCTATCGAATTCATCACATTATATAAATGGATTACGCCATGGGAAAGTGGCTGTGATCGGAAAGCACTTCCCTGGCCATATCGGCATATCTATCAGCCCTCACTACGGCCTACCAGTTAGCTATAAAGGCTACAGCGAATTAATCAAAGAAATTATTCCGTACCCCAGCTTGAAAGATTATCTAGATGGTATCATGACCGCGCACATTGTATTTCCTATAATAAAAAACGCTGCCCATCGATTCGTTACAACATCAAAACTGCTAGTCCATGATACTCTGCGCGGCGCAAATACTGTTTCTATAGGCGACGACAGCTATCAGGCGCTTGGTTTTGATGATCATGTCGTTATGACAGATGACTTGAGTTCTATGACGGCTATTTCTGACTATATGCGCCAGGAAAAAATTCCAAACCTTTCTGATTTAGTTTATCGTTCACTTCTCGCTGGGCATGATATGATCTTACTGTGCTCGGTAAGTGGAAACAAAAAAGATTCTTCGCTACACTTTGACGATATTGATAAAGTATACAACACATTAGTTTCAGCCTTTAAGGAAAAGGGCGCACCTGTATCTCAACTTAGAGACTCTGTAAAACGCATAATAAAACTGAAAGCTGAATTGTTTCACGAAGGGGGCAAACACTCCCTGTTTCCAAAAGCATTTACCTCAAATTATGATCCTGACTTTTTTATGCCCCAGTTTCTTGTTGAAGAAAATTACGAAAGCATAGACAATTTTTACAAAGAAATAACACGCACAGCAATGACAAAAATTCATGAAACAAGCGACATAAAATCTAGATATAAAATGGCAAAGAAGATATGCGTTGTAAATTTTATTGACAGTTGGGTTCCTCCGGCAAGAAAGAATAGTATTGAAACTTTTTATCGCAAAGAGCTAGTTGGCAAGGAAGTTTCTTTCATCACAGAAGTGCGCATGCAGCAGCCTCTAACCACCATAAAAAAGTTAATACAAGCAAAAATTGCTGACAATGACCTAGTCCTTATAAACTTAACATCACCACATGAGATTGGATTAGTTGCAGAAATAGCTAAGCTTGGAGAAAACGCAGCTGACCAGATTGTATTCTTCTTCCATTGTTCTCCTAAATTATTTCCTTGGGAATATTTAAACAGGTTCAATCTATTCGGATGCTTTTCAGAAATAGAACAAAGCTATTTTGCCGATATTGACTATTTAAAAGATGATATAAAGACTCTGCCTGTTTCAAAGCTCCCGCTAGCGCTTGGCGACAACGGTTCTTTTAACAGCATCTCCGAGGAATCAAGGAAACCGCCTGCAAATCCCATGAGTCCTCATTTTGGCACACCCTTTGAAAAAGAGGCCTTGTTTACGCTGAACAAGCAACTACGTGAACAAAATGAAAAATTAGAACAAAAAAATAATACACTCGAAAGCGACTACAGCAAAACGAAACGAGCCCTTTTGATATGTTATTGGTTAATATTTTTCGGCGGATGGGGGTATGCTGGACTTACAGTGTACAGATATTTGTCAGTTGTTGACACATCCTCGAATTCAAATGCGTGGCAAGGAGTAGTCGGATTTGTGCAGGCAAAAAAATTCTTTTTCCGGTTCCTCTTTGGCATTGGCGTAATCATTGTATCACTTGCTGTTGGCGAATTATCCGGCGTCCAGCCTTGGAAAACAATCAAAACCACGATAAGCTATCTCAAACTATAGCATAATAAAATTATTTGTCTCGCCTGATTTTTGTTCTATTGAAAATGTGGTATTTAACTTTCCCTTACATTGAGCAACAATAATTTCAGAACCTATTTCCTTGAGCGAGGCGTTCGGTCACGCATTTCCGGCAAGCCGGTTTCGTCTTCGCGTTTCATGCCCGCCAATATACAGAAACCTTTCATCAAAGACAATCACCCGCCGCCCCCTACTGCAACACCACCCAGCGGTCGTCCACTTTTTTAAGCCGCAGCACCGTCTGTCTGGTCCCGCCCACGGATACCGGGCCGAGGTTGGCGGAGGCGACGATGGTCACCGTGGCTTCGTAGACGCCGTCGCCCTTGCTCTCTTTCTTGTCCACAATGAAGCGCTCGATGGGCACGGCGTTGCTCAAAAGACCAAGAATGTCGTTGCGCTGCACGGCGCTGCGAAAGGCCAGTTCCACGTCGGCGTCGGATGGGCCGAACAGCGAACAGCCCGGCAGCAGACACAGCGAGAACAGCAGACACAGGACAGGCAGGCGTTTCATGCGGCGACTCCTGAGGATGGATTGTGCTTCACATTGGGCCAAGGCCGACAGGAAAGTCAAGGCGCTGGCCGCTCCCCCTCCCCCAAATAAAAAAAGCCGGGAGCGGTCCTCCGCCCCCGGCTTTTCATTGTCTCATTATCGCAGCTTCACGGCTTCGCGCCGCGCGTCGCGCCCTACTCCACCCACTCGTCATCCGCATCAATGGGCGTAAAGCCGCGACGGATAGTATTTTCCGTCACCACGCGCGGATCGACGAATTGCAGCAGATAATCCGGGCCGCCGGCCTTGGAACCCACGCCCGACATCTTGGAGCCGCCAAAGGGCTGGCGGCCGACCATGGCCCCGACGCTGTTGCGGTTGAGATACAGGTTGCCAACGCGAAACTCTTTGCGCGCCTTTTCCAGATGGCGCGGGCTGCGGCTGTAGACGCCGCCGGTCAGCGCATAGCGCGTGCCAACCGCCCAGGCGATGGCCTCGTCAAAGTCCTTGGCCCGCATGACCGACAGCACCGGCCCGAAAATCTCTTCCTGGGCCAGCCGGTGTTCCGGGCGGATGCCCTCCACCACCACCAGCGGCGCGAAATAGCCCTTGCCGTCCACCGTACGCTCGACCAGCACTTTGCCTTCCTGGCGGGCCAGCGCCGCATATTCGCGCACCTTGGCCTGCTGCGAAGCGTCCACCACCGGTCCCATGGCGTTTTGCGGGTCTTCGGACGGCCCGATCTTCAAGCACTCGCAGGCCTCTTTGAGGCGCGCCGTGAAGCGCTCATAGATGGAATCGACCACGATGACCCTTGAGCAGGCCGAGCACTTCTGGCCCTGGAAGCCAAAGGCCGAATAGGCAACGCCCAGGACCGCTTCGTCGAGGTCGGCGTCATCATCCACGATGATGGCGTTCTTGCCGCCCATCTCGGCGATGACCCGCTTGCAATACTCCTGGCCGGGCTGCACCTTGGCCGCCTTCTCGATGATGCGAAGGCCCACGTCCATGGAGCCGGTGAAGGCAATGGTGCTGATCGCCGGATGCTCGACCAGATAGTCGCCCATGACCGAGCCGCGACCGGGGCAGAAGTTGAACACCCCGTCCGGCAGGCCCGCTTCCTTGAAAATGGCCACCATGCCGTGGCCGATGAGCGAGGCCAGACTTGAGGGCTTGAAAACAACGGTATTGCCGGTGACGATGGCCGCCGAGGTCATGCCGAGCGAAATGGCCAGCGGGAAATTCCAGGGCGCGATGACAGCGGCCACGCCCTTGGCTTCGTAGAACAGGTGGTTCTTCTCGCCCGGCTCCCGGCCCATGCGGCGCGGCGTGCCCAGACGGATGGCCTCGCGGGCATAGTATTCCAGGAAATCAATGGCCTCGCCCACGTCATTATAAGCCTGATCCCACTGCTTGCCGACTTCCAGGACCTGGACGGCAGACAAAGCCACGATCTCGCGCCGGGCGATGGCGGCGGCTTTGAGCAGCACGTCGGCGCGCTCACGCGGCGTCTTGTCGCGCCAGGGACCATGAGCGGCCTTGGCCGCGGCAATGGCGGCGTCCACTTCGGCAATGCCGGCCTGACAAACATTGGCCAGCACTTCGTCCGGGTCGGCCGGATTGACGGTGGGGATGCGGTCGCTCGTCTCGATCAGTTTGCCGCCGATGGCGAGCGGGATGGTCTGGCCGGCCTTGGCCCGCACGGCGGCAATGGCCGCCGGAAAGGCCGAGCGCAGATCGGCCAGGGTGAAATCGGCCAGCGGCTCGCCCCGAAAGGCGGTCAGACCGTCGATGGCCGCCGGCGTGGCCGGTTCGCGCATGGACTGGCGGGTCAGTTCGCGCGCCAGGGTCTTTTCCGGATTTTCCAGCAGCACGTCCTCGGCTTCGCCGTCGGCAAAGCTCAGGCGCAAAAACGATTCGTTGGCCGTGTTTTCCAGCAGCCGCCGCACCAGATAGGCCATGCCCGGCAGCAGTTCGCCGTAGGGGCAATAGAGACGCACCCGGCCAGCGACTTTGAGCAGCCCTTTGCGCACCGGCTCGGCCATGCCGTAAAGCGCCTGGAACTCAAAGCGCGCATCGGCCACGCCCAGTTCCGAAGCCGTCTCCATGACGCTGGCAATGGTGCGGATGTTGTGGGAGGCGCACTGAAAATAAATCAGATCGCTGTTTTCCAGGATAATGCGCGAGAGCTTTTCATAGGCGATGTCGGACTCGGGCTTTTTGGTCCACACCGGCACGGGCCAGCCCATTTGCTTGGCCACCACTGTCTCGTAGTCCCAGTACGCGCCCTTGACGAGGCGAATGCCAAAGGGCAGCCCCTGGGCGCGGCCCCACTCGATCAGCCCGTTTAAATCATGCTCGGTGTCGCGCAGATAGGCCTGCAACACGATGGACAGATGCGGATAGTCGCGAAATTCCGGTTCGCTGCGCAGGCGCTTAAACAGCTCAATGGTGATGTCTTTGTATTTGACCTGCTCCATGTCGATGCAAAACGCGCCGCCAAGGGCCACAATCTTGCGGTAGACCGGCCGCATGCGGGCCAGGATACCCTCGACAGACCCCTCGAAATCCATGGGCTTGGCCTGGGAAAAGAGTGCCGAAGGCTTGATCGACGCATTGACCCGGGGGGCGCTGCCCCAGTCGAGGCCCCCACCACCCGTGCCAAAGGGCTTCCAGGAGCCTTGCTCGGCGGCAATGCCGTCCAGTACTTCCAGATAGCCGTCGCGGTAGGCGTCGGATTCGCCCTCGGACACGGTCGCTTCGCCCAGCAGATCGACGGTGAAGGCAAAACCGTCCTTGCGGATCTTGGCAATATTTTTAACGGCTTCCTTGGTCTTTTCGCCCACGATAAACTGGCGCGCCATGCCCTCGATATTGGAGCGGATGGCCTTGCCCATGAGCTTGGCCGCCACCCCCCCGAACATGCCCGACTTTTCCGCCCCCCACTTGAGCACCGGCGGAATATCCCCGGCGTCGCCGCCGGAAAAATATTCCTCGATGTGCCGCGAAAGGTTGTCCGAGGTGGTCAGATAGGGCAAAACATCCACGAACCGGAACAGCTGGACCTTAAAGGCCTCGTTCTGCATGGCCCAGTCCATGACCTTGCCGGTCCAGAAGCCCTTGTTGAAAATGGAAGGCGACTCACCCCGGATGCTGGCGAAAAAGGCCTTGCCGCGCTGGCGGATGGCCTCGTCGAGCTGCGATTGCATCATTATTCTCCCGGTTGCGGCAGCGCGCCGAGCGGCAGCGCACCTGTTTCCTTGACGGTTTGCAGCACCACCGTGGTATTGGTGTCGCGCACGGTGGAAAGCCGGCCAATAACCTTGAGCAGATCGGCCAGCGACCTGGTGTCCGGGGCGCGCACCTTGATCAGGTAAGCAGCCGTCCCGGCCACATAATGGACTTCCTGGACCCCGGGCACGCCGGCCAATTGCTGGCCGGTGTCGATGGCCCCCACCGGCTCGTCGGTCTTGACGAAAGTGAAGGCGGTCAGGTCCAATTCGACTTTGGACGGATCGATGCGGGCCTCGTAGCCGGTGATGACGCCCTTGCGCTCCAGCTTGCGCACCCGCTCCAGCACCGCCGAAGGGGCCATGGCCACAGCCCGGGCAATGTCGGCGTTGGACGTGCGCGCATTGTCCTGAAGGATCATCAGAATCCGGCGGTCGATTTCGTCGATCATTCTTGTTATCTCCTGATATCGAGTTAAAAATTCGATTTTGTCCATCTTGTCAAGTGGTTTCTTCTGTTTGGCCCGGTCAAAAACCGAACAACCTTCGGAGAGGAAAACATGCTGCTATTTAAGCGCGTTGGACCGTTTGTCGGGATGCTGCTCCTGGTGGCTGCAACCGCCCTGGCCGGGGACGACCTGACCCTGACCATCCTGCACACCAACGACATCCACGCCCATCTGGCCTCCTTCGACGAATTCGGGGCGTTTTGCGACAAGGCCAAAGACGCGGCCGGCAAATGCCAGGGCGGCGCGGCCCGGCTGGCCACGGCAGTGGCCCGGCAGCGGGCCAAGGGCGGCAACATCCTGCTGCTCGACGCCGGCGACCAGTTCCAGGGGACGCTTTTTTTCACCAAATACAAAGGCGAAGCCTCGGCCTTTTTCATGAACCGCCTGGGCTACGATGCCATGACCCTGGGTAATCACGAATTCGACGACGGCCCGGCCACTTTGGCGAATTTTATTCGGTCCCTCAAGTTCCCCATGCTCGGGGCAAACGTCGATGTCACGGCCTCGCCTGACCTCAAAGGCTTGATCGCGCCGTATAACGTTCGCGAATTCGACGGGAAAAAAGTCGGGATCATCGGCCTGGGCCAGCCCAAAACCGCCCAGATGTCCAGCCCTGGCCCAAACGTGACCTTTGCCGCTGCGGCCGGGCCGGTCAAAAAAGCCCTGGCCGCGCTCAAAGCCCAGGGCGTCTCCAGCATCATTGTCCTGAGCCACCTGGGCCTTACGGGAGATAAAAAACTCGCCGCCGCCGTGCCCGGCATCGATATCATCGTCGGCGGCCACAGCCACGTGCTTCTGGCCAATGACGCCCCCGAAGCCGTCGGCCCCTGCCCTCTCGTTATCGACGGCCCGGACGGCGGCAAAACACGCATCGTCACCGCCGGCTCCTGGGGCCGCTACCTGGGCGTGGCCCACGCCTCCTTCGACGCCGACGGCCAGATCGCCTCCTTTGACGGCAACCCCGTGCGCCTTGACGCCGCCATGCCCGAAGATCCCGCCACGTTGGCCGAGGTGGACCGCTTCGCCAAACCCCTGGACGCGTTCCGGGCCACCGTCATCGGCCAGACCGACACCCCGCTGGGTGCCGCCATGTGCCGCCAGGAAGAATGCGCCGCCGGCGATGTGCTGGCCGAAGCCCTGCTGGCCGGCGGCCGCCGTTTCGGCGCAACCATCGCCCTGGCCAACGGCGGCAGCATCCGCGCCGGCATCGCCCCCGGCACAATAACCCTGGGCGACGCGCTCACCGCCTACCCCTTCGCCAATACCCTCATCGTCCTCACCCTGACCGGGGCCGAGCTCAAAGCCGCCCTGGAACACGGCGTTGCCAACGTCGGTGCCACCGACGGCACCGGCCGCTTCCCGCAAGTCGCCGGCTTGACTTATACCTATAATCCGGCCAACCCCGCCGGCAGCCGTATCGTCGCCATCGCCACCGCCGACGCCAACGGCACCTTCTCTCCGTTAAACCCCGCCGCCGACTACCGCCTAGCCATCAGCGACTTCCTCTTTCGCGGCGGCGACGGCTACACAATGTTTCACAAAAACGGCCGCGACGTCGAAAACGACGGCCCGGCCACCGTCGATCTCGTGGCCTCATGGCTCGGCACCCACAGCCCGCTGCACCTGGAACTGGACGGCCGCATCGCTGTGGCAAAATAGTTGGGCTTGGGGCTTTGCCCCAGACCCTGCCAAGAGAGGCACTGCCTTGGCCTCTCCGCCAGGGTTCTGTCCTGGACCCGGGAACCGTTTGGTCCAGGGCAAAACCCTGGCAGGCTCCGGGCCAGCATCCCGGGGGAGCTTGCCGGCATTGACTTCCCGGCGGCAAAGCTGGAACAAAGGCCCCGACAACGCGACTGTGCTGCGCTGCTCGCGCGGCGTTGCAGAAGGGAGAATTATCGCCATGGATGCCGTGAGTTTCGCTGTGCTGCGTCGGGCTGTGGACGGCCTGGCCCTGGCCGAGGACACCGGACGCAGTCTGGACGCCTTGCTGGCCGGGCTTTTGGCCGCCCTGGCCGAAACGCCGGCCTTGCAGCATGCCGCCGTGGTGCTCATCGATGCCAATGACCGGCCGGCCATCCGGGCCAGCCTGGGTACCCCGGATATGAGCCTTATTCTATCGGCCTCGCTGGAGCGCGGTCGTCATGCCTTGCGGGCACGGGTCTTGCGGCGGGGGGCGGCGGCGATTGTGGCCGATGCCGACGGCGTCATCGACGCTTCCAGGGAGCAGGCGGCCATGTTGGCCGCGCCGGTGGTGGTCGGGGGGAGCGGTTGCGGCTGGTTTTTTGCCGATGCGCTGCTCGGCGGCGAGGCGACGCTGACCCAGGAGTTGCAGACAGCGGTGCTGATCGCCGGCTTGATCGGCGGCATGACCGATCTGGCCGGCACAGCCCTGGCCCAGAGCGCCGAACTGACCCGGGAGCTGGTTTTTCTGCGCTCCAAGGTTTCGCTGCGCTACCGCCATGTCTTTTCCGACGGCCAAGGGCCTGCCATGCGCCAACTTCGGGCCGAGGCGGACCGGGCAGCCCTGTCCGATGCGCCGGTGCTGCTTATCGGCGAGCCTGGATCGGGGCGGGCGGTCCTGGCCCGGCTCATCCACGAACTCTCACCCCGGGCGGTGCATCCCTTTGCCGTGTTTGCTGCGGCCGGGGAAGAAACACCTCTCGCTGCCGGGCAGCGGCTTTTCGGCGGCGCCCAGGGTTTTGCCGGAGGCACAGGGCCGGGCCTTTTGGAAGAAACCGACGGCGGCATGCTGCTTATCGAGGACGCGCAACGGCTGCACCCGGATATCGCCGAACGCCTCGCCGGGTATCTGCGCACCGGGACGTTCACGCGCTTAGGCGGCGGCCGGCTGCGCCATTGCACCACGCGACTGGCTTTCCAGGCCCCGGCCAGCGGTTTGCCCCCGGAGTTGGCCCTGGCGGCTGTGCCGCTGGCCATCCGCACGCCAAGCCTGCGCGAGCGGCGCGAAGACATCCCGGCCCTGCTTGACCAACTGCTGTCCCAGGAAGCAGCCCGGGGCGGGCGGCGTATGACCCTGACCTCCAAGGCCCTGCGGGCGCTGGAAACCTACGACTGGCCCGGCAACATCAGCGAAATGCAACGCATGCTGGCCCGCCTGGCTGTGACCGCGCCGGAAGATCGCATCGACATTGCCGACATTCCGCCCGAAGCGCTGACCGAAGGCGAACGCCCGCCGGTCCTGCCCGAGGACGCGGCCGAGCTGCGCGACATGGAACGCCAGCAGGTCTTAAACGCCCTGGAACGCCATGGCTGGGTGCAGTCCCGGGCGGCCCGGGAGTTGGGCCTGACCTTGCGCCAGATCGGCTACCGCATCCGCAAATACGGCCTGGCCCGCGACGAGGACGCCCCAGCGTCCTGACCTGAGAGGAGTGCCTTTTATGCCCCAAAGCCTTAAGGATTTTATCGACATCGCCTTCAAACTGGCCGTGCTGGCCGCCGTCGCCTGCTTTCTCTTCCTCTACGCCGAAGGCCGCAGCGTCGGCCGCTTCCAGTACATCGCCAACGGCGAACAGGAATACATCATGGATACGGTGACCGGCGTCATCTACCAGGGCGGCTTTTCCATGAACCACATTACTGGCAAGGAAACGCTGTCCAGCACCGGCCAGAAGCCGCGCTAGTTCTTGTGCCATAAATAATACAAGTTATTATTAACGGTTAAGATTGCCGCTACAGACAGCAGCGTGGTACAAGGCCCCTCCACCCGGCGAGAGCGTGCGGCTCGTCAAAGGAGGGGCCATGACCCTACACGATGCAGGCTTTGTCTTCTATCTCGGCTTCGACGACACCGACACCAAAACTTCGCCCAAGGGCACAGGTCGCACCATCCGCGATTTCTGCGCCACCCTGCCCGAAACCTACCGCTTGCAGGCTGTGCTGCGCCACCAACTGCCCAAACGGCCGGAAATCCCCTTTACCAGCAACAACAGTTCGGCCTGCGCCGTCATCGAAACCGATGACCCGGCCCTCGGCCGGCCGCTGTTCGAGGCCGCCTGCAACTATCTGGTCCAGTTCGCGCCCCAAGGCAGCGATCCGGGCGTGTGCCTGGCCGAACGCCGGGCCGTTGCCGATGAACTGGTGGCCTTTGCCCTGGCCTGCAACGGCGGCGTCGTGCGCCAGGATCAGGCCATGGCCGCCGCGTCGGGTATCCTGCTCGCCGGCGTCGGCGGCACCAACGACGGGCTTATCGGCGCGGCCGCGGCCGTGGGGCTGACCCGCCATGGCTGGTGCGGCCGGTTTATCGAGCTGGGCGACATGCGATCCTTGCCGGCCACCGTGACCGTGGGTGAGTTGCTGACGCGCGGCATCCAGGTGGCCTCGGTGGACCGCGATCCGCTGACTCCGCTGCCAAACGACCTGATCGCCACCGGCGGCTGGCTGCGGCCCTCGCTGCTGGCCGGCCAGGCCGTGCTGCAAGTGCGCGCCAACGGCGACGGCCGCTGGATCGCCGCCCTCGGCAAACGCGGCGACAAAGCGGCATAGCGAGAAGCGGGGCGCTGCCCCGCTCCCCTGGGGGGAAGGCAGAAGATGCCTCCGGCGGCCGGGGGGGATAATCCCCCCCGGACCCCCTTGATGGGAAAAGTTTTTCAAGTGCGCGAGTCCAAGTCCGTTAGCCGCGGCTGCGATACCGCTCCACAAAGGCCAACAACCCTTTAGCCTGACGCTCCATATACCCCACCCAGGCGTCGAGCACCTCGCGGCCCGCGTCGGTCACGACATACACCCGCTTGGCCGGGCCTGACCCCGTCGCGTCCCACTCGGACGCCACCAGCCCCTCGTCTTCCATCTGGCGCAAATGCCGGTAGATCATGCCCGGCGGCGCATCGCCCTTTAAAAATCCATACTCTCCGATATGTTGCAACAGCTCATAGCCGTGCGACCGGCCATCTAAAAGCGCCATCAGAATCGAGGGCTGCATGTAGCGCTCCTGCTTGCCGCCGCCAATTTTCTCGGACATCGTTCCCACTCCTTGACATAGATACTACAAGCACATATGTTAATCTCAACATCCCAACAGGGCAATCGGCCCATCGGAGGACGACATGGCGAAGATTTTTGCGCGTGAGCGCCGCAAGATCGAACAGGGTGAAAAAAAGCCTCGGTTCCGCGTGGTGGCCGCCACAGGCGACATCAAGTTTTTTGCCGAGCATATCCGCAAGCGCGAACTGGAAGCCATTGCCAAGGAAATCGGCGCGGATATCGTCTATCTGCCCACCGACCCGGCCGGCACCGGCGGCGGGAAGACCGCGTAAGGTTAGAGACGACAAGGCGAGAAGAGACGCGACAAGAAGAGACGAAAAGAAAAGAATGCCTCCGGCGGCCGGGAGGGGGTAACCCCCTCCCGGACCCTCCCTTTCGGGACGGCGCATTTTCCGGCCACGCTCTGCTTGGCCGGAAAATGCGCCGTTGCACTAAGGGGACAGGCAAATGATTCATTTTTGATGGGCTGGCGAAGAGGGTAAAGCTCCCAAGTGCTTGCCCTGCCGCTTCTGTCTTCCCGCCTGTTCGGCCCAACGCGCAGGCCCAGACGCCATCGTCCACCCTGTCCTGTCGCTCTTTCGCAAACCTGTTCGGCCCCGTCTCCGGGGCCGAGGGCAGCTTGGGGGCGGCATTTTCGGGCATCGGGTTGCCGGGCTTTGACGGCAGTCCGATGCCCGAAAATGCCGCCCCCATCTTCGACAGCCTCCCGCCGCCGACCACCCCGCTCCCCGCTCGCCCCGCCTTCCCGCTGGGGGGTCCGGGGGGATCATCCCCCCGGCCGCCGGAGGCCTCTTCTGCCTTCTCTTCTCTACGCTTCTCTACCCTTCTCCGCCTCTTCTCTTCTCACCTTCTCCCCTACGCGTCCTGGTAGATAATCGTGCCGACGTGTTCGCCGTTAAGCGCCGCCAGGATGTGCTCGGGATGACGCAGGGCGTCGATGACCTGGAACTGTTTGATGGACTTGCTGTGTTTGAGGAAGCGCAGCACGGGCCGTTCGACGATGAGGTCGTCGAGATCAAGGGCTGTCAGTTCGGAGACGGAGAGGCGGCCGTAAAATTCGAGTTTCTCGTGATCTTTGGCCTTTTTGGGATCGCCGCTGTAGAGGCCTTTTTCGTCTTTCAAATAGATCAGCGATTTGGCACCGATGTTTTCGGCCAACAGGAATGCGCCGGAGTCGGTGCGGTGCGGCGGGATCATGCCTTCTTCGGCCGGGTGTTCGAAAAAGCCGTAGGGCGGGATGCCCGGGGTGATGGGCAGATAGCCGAGCTGGCAGAACATGGTGAGTTGTTCGAGGTGATCGCCGTGGCCGATGCGCACGCCGCCGTGTTTGGCCAGGAGCACGGACAGGATTTCGGCGTTTTGCGAGGCCACCTTGTCGCCGAGTTTGGACAAAACGCCGGTCGGCATGCCGAGTTCCAGGCCGATGTTATAGATATGCCGGGCGCGGGTGCCGCCGCCGGTCATGAGGATGATTTTGTGTTCTTCCTTGGCCTTGAGCAGTTCGTCGAGGATCGGCAGCAACGCCTTGGCACCCCGGTCCATGATGGACTGGCCGCCGATTTTGAGCACATTGACGTCGGGATGCATCCGAAAAACTTCCCGCTGGCCCTGGGTGGCGAGCAGTGCCCGGCTGACCAGGGATTCACCCATCAGCGGCGAGTCGATATGCAGCCGTCCGGCTTCCTGTGCTTCTTTGATGAGCTTGCTCATTGCGCCCTCTCTCTTGGATTTTTTTAAATATAGGACTGTTTTCGCTATATCCTTGAAGAGCATAGGGCGCAAGTGAAAAGAGGTGCAGGCGGGGGGGGGCGTCAACCGCCCAGGGCCAGGGCGTAGAGGCGGGCCAGCATGGCCGGCGGCAGGGAGGAATGCCACAGCCCCAGGGCGTGGGCGGCCAGCCAGGCCAGGAAGAAGAGGCTGCAGGCACCGACAGCCGTGGTCCACCAGGGCACGGGGCGGCCGGCGAAGGTGAAGCGCACGGCACTTGTGGGGCGCGGGCAGGCCACGACGCAGGAGGCGCAGCCGGTGCAGTCCATGGGTCTGGGGCTGGCCGTGAGGGGGATGTCCATGGGACAGGCTTTGCGGCAGCGGCCGCAGCCGGTGCAGCCGTCGGCGTCGCGGACAAGGGCAGTCGGGCCGATTTTGGCCAAAAGGCCGAGCAACGCGCCGTAGGGGCACAGCCAGCGGCAAAACGAGCCGCGAAAGACGAGGCCGAGCAGAGCCAGGACGGCCAGGACAGTGACGGCCGTGGCGCTGGGGTTGGTGAAAAACCGCAGCATCCGGGCGTCGGCGGTGATGTTGTAGGCCGAGCGCTGAAAGGCTTCGATGTCGGCAAGGCCCATACCGAAAAAGGTCGTCACGAGGAAAAAGGCCAGGAGCAGATACTTGGGCAGGCCCAGGACGGCATCCAGGCGCGGGGGCAGGCTGCGGGCCAGACCCAGGCGCTGCCCCAGCCGGCCCAGGCGCACGGTCACAAAGCCGACAGGGCAGATGTGGCCGCAAAAGCCCTTGCGAAGGGCAAGGCCCATGGCCATAGCGGCCAGCAGAATCCACAGCCCGGCCGGATGCACCGGATCAAAGGTGCCGGTGGCCAGAAAACGGCGCAGGCCAAGCAGGGCGCTAATAGGCAAAAAGCCTTCCACCCCGGCCGGCCGGGCGACAGCCTCGGCGCGGCCGGCGGCGACAGCCAGGCAGAAGCGCACGAAGGCCACGCCGATGATCACGGTGGCCAGAAAGAAAAACCATTGGGGCAGACGCGACAGCGTCTTTGGCGAGAGGCGGTACGACATGGGAAAAACCTTGGCGAAGGGCTATCAGGCAGTGCGCGCAACGGCCAGACGGTCGGGCAGAACGCGGCGCAGGGTGCTCCAGAGGTCATCAGCGGTAAAGGGCTTGGTGAGATAGGAACTGACGTTGGCGGCATCGGCCTCGGCCAGATTGGAGGCCATGGCCTCGGCTGTGACCATGATAAACGGGGTGTGGGCCAGGGCGGCGTCGCTGCGCACCCGACGCAGGAGGTCGATGCCTTTCATGCGTGGCATGTTCCAATCGGAAATGATGCAGTCCACCGACTGACCGGCCAACACATCAAGGGCCTGCCTGCCGTCGCACGCCTCCACAACCTCGGTTCCGCCGGAACCGAGCATCTTGCGGATGATACCCCGCATGACTTTGGAGTCGTCAACGACCAGAACCTTGAGTCGGTTGTCCATGCCTGTCGCCGCGTCCGCCTTCTTTTAATTGCCGTGGTAACAACACCGAGCACCATTGTTTTTTTTATTGAAAAAGGCAAGCCCCAGCCGCACCGCAGTGCCGGCCCTGGTGGGAGGCCGGGCACTGCAGGCCGTGCTCCAGACGTCTTCGGACTCACCCGGCCGGGGCCACTGAGACCTTGCATTTTTTGAGATACTGGCACGGATTGTACGACAGTTTGGCTTTGCGCAGCCCCTCGTCGCCCAAATCCTGCTCGCGGTTGACCAGGGCGTAGGGTGTGCCGGCGTCGGCCAAAAACTGTTGGTTGATGGCCTGATAGACGCCCTTAAAGCCCGGACGGCCCTTCTCGAAATGGATGACCAGCATTTCCGGGGTCAGTTCCTCGGCCACGGTATAGGCGATCATTTCGCCGTCCACCCGGATGGTGCCGCCAACCAGCCCCGGCATGCGGTCCCAGGACTGCAACACCCGCACGATGGCCTTGTTTTCGGCGAGTAGTGCCCCGGAATCCTCGGGATCGCGCCAGGCGAACCATTGGCGCTGGAGTTCCAGGGTCTCTTCCACGCAGTCCGGGGTCAGGGTCTTGTATTCGGCGTTGTAGGAACGCAGGAACTGGCTGAGCAGATTTTTTTTCTTGTGAAACTTGTTGCCGCGAAGCTCCACCAGTTCGGGCACGCTGTAGACGTAGTCGTCATGATCCCGGGCCTCTTCGGTGCGTACCCGGTCGGGCATGGCCGCGGACAGGATTTCGCACAGCTTCTCCGGCACCCGGATAAAATCCAAACCCTGGGCCAGACACGGGCACGCACTCCAGTCCACATCGGTCCACGGCCCAACCGGTGCCCAGAACACTTCAAAGGGTTTGGTTTGCAAAATCCACACATGGCTTTCGCCAAAACGCCAGGACAAGCCGTATTCTTCGGCCCAACCCCAGAGATTGCCGAAGCTGTAGTCTGACACTTTCTGCGGGCATTTGGCGAGGCGCTCCAGATATTCGTCGCGCCGGGCCAGTGAAATCGCCTCAAATCCGTCTCGCATCTTCCTTCCTCGTCTTGCCGCCGCCCATGCCGAAACGTGCCCAATCGGCGTACCGGTACACCCCAAGGCATACCAACGCCTGCACGGCCTGGGAAACGAACATGGAAATCCACACGCCCTCGGCCCGCCCCAGGAGGCTATGCCCCAGATAGAGCGCCAAGGGCAACCGCACGAGCCAGATAGAACCGCCTGTGACGAACATGGTGTACAGCGTCGCCCCGGCCCCGGTCATGGCCCCGATGAGTATAAGGCCGGATACGGTAAAGGGAATGGCTGCCACGTTATAGCGCAGATAGGAGACCGCCTGGGCCGCCGTTTCCGGGTCCGGCGACAAAAAGGCCGCCGCCTGCGGCAAAAACGGCCACAAGGCCAGCCCCATAAGCGTTATGGCCGCCACGCCCACGGCCGCGATGCGGTAGCCCACGCGCCGGGCCGCCTCGGGCTGGCCAGCCCCGATCAGGTTGCCTACCAGGATCGAGGCCGTAAAATTAAAGGCCATGGGCGGCAGAAAAAGAATCGATTCCAGGCGCATACCCGCCGACATGCCGGCCAGGGCGGCCACACTGCCGCTTGGCAGCGAACCGGTGATGGCAAACAACACCAGATAGCCGGTATGCCACACGATCTGCATGAGTCCCGACGGCCAGGCCACCTTGATCAGATACGAACTGGCGCAGCGCACCCAGCGCCAGCGCGGAAACTGCTTGCGATCCAGCATGCCGACCCGGAGGAGGGCCGCAAAATTAAAAAGCATGCCGGCCGTCACCGAAACAAACGTGCTCCAGGCCACCCCGGCATAGCCATAGTCCGGCAGGCCCCAAAGCCCCAGGCCAAAACCGAAATCGCCCACGGTATTAAGGATTGCCGCCAACCCCCAGGCCAAAAGCGGCACCATCACCAGCCGGCGGGCGCGAAAAAGTGCGTTGGCAATGATGAAAAAGGACTGGATGGGCAGCAGCAGCAGCAGCACCGTCAGAAAATACCGGGCCATGGGCACAATGGATTCAGGCACCTGGAGCAGACGCAAAAAAAGATCCCGGGTGAGCAGGCCAAAGAGCAGGATGGCCACCGAGGCCGCCACGCCGGCCAGCAGACACAGCCAGACATAGCGGTTGGCCCGGGAATGGCGGCCCGCGCCTTCGGACTGGCTGACGGCGGCCACGGCCCCATTGGCCACGGCTGACGCCACCACCTGGAAAAAAAACATGGCCTGGGCCAAAACGCCAATGGCGGCTTGCGTTTCCCGATCAATGCGACCGCCGACCCACACGTCCACGAACCCGATCAAAAATGTCAGAAACATCATAAGGATCTGCGGCCAGGACAGGGACCAGATTTCGCGAAATCCCACCCCGGTGGCCAGCAGTCCGTTTTGTTTGTGCATCCATCCTCCACGGCCGCAGGCAAAGCGTCTGGCGATACGGGACGCCGGGGCAACGGTCAACTCCCCCTTGGCATTTGCGGCCTGCAAAGGATAAGACATTGCCACCCGGACGCCAGGGGTCGGGCTGCACAGGGAGGGGAAATGCGTAACATCAGGGCCGTACAACGGCTGCACATGTGGCTGGAAACCGAAGACGGCATGATGCTCGGGCTGGGCCGGATTCAACTGCTGGAGCTGGTCGAGGAACTTGGATCGCTCAATAAGGCCGCCTCGGCCATGGGCATGTCCTATCGCGCCGCCTGGGGGCGCATGAAACAGACCGAAACCGTCATTGGCCAGCCGCTGGTCGAGCGCTCGGGGCCGAAAAAGGGCTTTCGCCTGACGCCGCTTGGCCATGACATCGTCAGCATGTTTCGCACCTGGCACAAGGAAGTGGAAGCCTACGCCGTCAGCCGGGCCAAAGACATCTTCCCCTGGGCCACGGAGCCGTATGTCGAGGGGAAAGCCAAAATTTCCTCGTCCGCCTAGGCATCTGCCGTGTTACTCAGCCTTCGCATTGCGCTCAAAGCCCTGGCCACGCACAAGATGCGTACGGTGCTGGCCATGCTGGGCGTGTTTCTGGGGACGTTTGCCCTGACCGGCGTCCTGCATATCTCCCTGGCCATGGAACGCAAGGCCGTTCTCGAAACGGAAAAGCTCGGCCCCAATCTGCTCATGGCCATGACCGGCAACATCCGCTTCCGCCGGGGCGATATCCGGCCCGATGCCGGCAACACCAATTTGAAGCTTCCCGACGCCGTAGCCCTGCTGCGCGGCCTGCCCTCGGCCGTTGGCGGCGTGCCGTATTTAAGTTTTCCCATGCCCATCCGGGTGGGGGACAAAAAAATCATGTGCCAGGTCGTGGCCACCTGGCCCGACTATCCGTCCATTCGCGGCAACACGGCCCAATTCGGACGCTTTATCGACCAGACCGAGGAGGACGACAAAGCGCTGGTGTGCGCCCTGGGACCGGCCATCGCCACCCGGCTGTTCGGCTCGGCCGAGGCCGCCCTGGGCCAGTCGGTCTTTATCTTTCGGGCGCGGCTGCAAGTGGTTGGCGTCATGGAGGAAAAAGGCTCGGACATTTCTGGTGCCAACCAGGACGAACAGGTGTTCGTGCCGCTTTCCACCTACATGCGGCGCATGTCGAACAAAAACTACATCCACGGCGTGTACGTGCGTCTGGCCGACGGCGCGGATTTTGACGCCTCCCGGGAGGCGGCGGTCCAGATTCTGCGCCGTCGCCACGAAATAAAGACCGAGGCCGGGCAGGCCGACGACTTCAAGGTGCTCACCGCCAAGGACACCATGGACGTCAAACAGCAGGCGCTGGATCTGGTGCAAACGCTGGGATTTATCAGCTCATCGCTGTCGTTTGGCATCGGCGGGCTGGGCATCCTGTCGATCATGATTTTGCTGGTGCGGGCCAGACGCCTGGAAATCGGCATCCGCCGGGCGGTCGGGGCCAGGCGCGGCGACATCATCCGCCAGTTTCTGATCGAATCGGGCCTCATGGCCACGGTCGGCGGCGCGGCCGGAACGCTTGTGTCCCTGCTGGTGCTGGCTTTGGTCTATCGCATCGCCCAGTTCCCAAACGTTTTCAGCCCGGTGTTGATCGGCGGCGCGCTGATCGGCTCGACGGCACTCGGCATCCTGGCCGGCGCCTATCCGGCCTGGCAGGCGGCCAACGTGGAGGTGCTCAGCGTGCTGCGCGACGAGTAGGCCGGGCACCTTCGCCGTACTGCGTCAAAAACCGGCCTCAAGGGGCGGATTGACCAGACAGGGCATGACGTCGCCAATGTCGGCAAGGGGTGTATCGGCCGGGGCGAGGCGGGTTTTGCGCCCATGGATGGTGAGGCGGCCGGTGGCCAGCCAGTTGACGGCCTGGGGGTAGATGCGGTGTTCAAGGGTCATGATGCGCTCGCCCAGGCTTTTCGCGTCGTCATCGGGTCGGGCCGGCACGGCGGCCTGGATAACGATGGGGCCGTTGTCCATTATTTCGTCCACGAAATGGACCGTGGCCCCGGCGATGGTCACGCCATAGTCGGCAGCCGCGCCCTGGCCGTGCAGGCCCGGAAAGCTGGGCAGCAGGGCCGGGTGGATATTGAGGATGCGCCCCCGGTAGGCGGCCACGAACTCGGGACCAAGCAGACGCATGAAACCGGCCAGCACCACGGCTTCGGCCCCGGAGTCGCGCACGGCGGCCAGCAGGGCCGCGTCGTAGGCGGCCCGGTCCGGGAAGGCGGCGTGGGGCAGGCCCACGGCGGCCAGACCGTGCTTTCGGGCGCGGGTCAGGCCATAGGCCTCGGGTTTGTTGGCCACCACCGCCGTGATGCGGGCCGGGAGGGTGCCGTCTTCGATGTGATCGATGAGGGCTTGCAGGTTGGAACCTGTCCCGGAGACGAGCACGGCGATGGGCAGGGTCATGACGTCGTTCTCGCGTCGGCGATGACGGCTTCGGCCAGGGCCGGCACGGTGTAGGTGGCGGCGTTGACGTCCGGGGTAAAGCCGTATTCGGCCAGGGTGGCGGCGGTGATGGGGCCGATGCAGGCGGTTTTGACCTGGGAAGCCTTGAGCACCTCCGCCGGAATCTGGGCGAAGAAGTTTTTGACCGTGGAGGAACTCGTAAAGGTCACGTAGTGGATGTCGCCGGCTTTGATGGCCTCGATCAGTTCCTCGGGGTCCTGGTCCACGGGCCGGGTGTCGTAGACAGGCAGCACGGTCACGGCGCAACCGGCGGCGGCGAGCTTTTCCGGCAGCACGTCCCGGGCTTCCCGGGCGCGGGGGATGAGCACTTTTTTGCCTTGCACATCGCGGGCTAAAAGGCCCTCGACCACGGATTCGGCCACAAAACGTTCGGGCAGGAAATCGGCCCGCAGCCCGCGCTCGGCCAGTTTCTGGGCCGTGGCCGGTCCGATGGCCGCCACCTGGATGCCGGCAAAGGCCCGGGCGTCGAGATTGACGGCGTCCAACTGCTCAAAAAAGCAGTCCACGCCGTTGGCCGAGGTGAAAATCACCCAGTCATTTTCATAAAGCGTCTCGATGGCGGCGCGCACCGGGGCGGTATCGGCCAGGGGGGCGATTTCGATGGCCGGGAATTCGAAGCAGCAGGCCCCTTCTTCCGCCAGCAGGCGCGTTAAGTCGCTGGCCTGCTCGCGGCTGCGGGTGACAACCACGCCCTTGCCGAGCAGCGGGCGCTTTTCATACCAGGAAAGGGTTTCGTGCAGTCCGACCACGCCGCCGACCACAAAGAGCGACGGCGGGGCAAAGCCGTGCTTTTGGGCTTCCTCGGGCATGGTGGCCACGGTGGCAATGAGGCTTTTATGGCGGCAGGTGGTGCCCCAGCGCACCAGGGCGGCCGGGGTGTCGCCGGACATGCCGGCCTTCATGAGATTTTCGGTGATGTGCGGGAGGTTTTTGACCCCCATGAAAAAGACCAAGGTGGAGCCGGACTGGGCAAAGGCGGCCCAGTTGAGCGAGCTTTCGGCCTTGGTCGGGTCTTCGTGGCCGGTGATAAACGACACCGACGAGGTAAACGAGCGATGGGTGATGGGGATGCCGGCATAGGCCGGCGCGGCCACGGCCGAGGTCACGCCGGGGACAACCTCGAAATCGCAGCCCGCGGCAATGAGCTCTTCGGCTTCCTCGCCGCCGCGCCCGAAGACGAACGGATCGCCGCCCTTTAAGCGGGCCACCATCTTGCCGGACTTGGCCATGTCCACCAGCAGATCGTTGATCTTGTCCTGGGGCAGGGTGTGGTCGCCGCCCTTTTTGCCGACATAGTATATTTGCGCGTCTTTGCGGCAGAAATCGAGAAAAGCCTTGTTGGCCAGATAGTCGTAGACCACGACGTCGGCGCGCGACAGGAGCTCCTTGCCGCGAAGGGTTAAAAGCCCCGGATCGCCGGGACCGGCCCCGATGAGATACACTTTGGACATGGATTCGCCTTTGGGTGGTTGGCTGTGTCGGTTCGGTCAAGCGGCATACCGGGGAACGGCCGCCGTTACAAGGGGGAGGCTGCCTCCGGTCGCGGGATTACGGCCCGACGCGCCAGCCCGGGGCCGCGTCGCCACACAGGCAGCGGTTGATGGCAAGATCCACCACACAGCTGTCGGCCAGCCGGTTTTCCGGGGTGACGAGCATGGCCGCCCGGCCCTGGTCCGGCACCATGCCGTTGTTATAGAGGTAGCGCACGGTCACTGTTTTCAGGCCATCGGGCCGGGGCGCAACAGACTCCACCCGGACCTCGTACAGCCCCCGGTTGGGACATGCGGCCCAGGCCGTGTTGAACAGATGCAGATACTTGGCTTCACCGCCGCCGGTTTCCCGGGTACAGCCGGCAACGCTAGCCAAAAGAAGAGCCAGGACCAGGGACAAGAAGATCGAGCTTCGCATGCGCGCTCCATGGGAGTTGTTTTTCCCCGTTTCTTCCACGGATTGCCGAAAACGGCAACCCTGGCCGCCTTTGACTTCGGGCCGCTCTCGTAGCACAACAACCCCCGATTCCAAAGGAGGTCTGCCGTGCCGACGACCGTTGTGGCGCGCGTGTTGCTTTTGGCTCTGTGCTGCCTGCTGGTTGCCGCCCCGGCCTTGTCCCAGGACGACTACCGGGCCGTTTTAGGCAACGAGGCCGGGGTGTTTCCCGGAGCCGAGTTCAAGCGCGTGATCCGTTTTCCCAAGGCCACGGCTGTGCTGTTTGAGACCGGGGCCAGCCCGGCCGAGGTCAGCGCCTTTTACGCCAAGGACATGGTCGCCCGGGGCTGGACAATCGAAGTCAACGACGTCACCGACGCCGCCTCCTATCTGCTGGTCGTCAAAAACGGCCGCCGGGCCATTATCGAAGCCCAGCGCGGCCTGCCCGGACGCACGGGCTTAAACGTCAGCCTCTAGCTCGCCCCTATCCCTACACCTATGCCGACGCCACCACCCGACGCCGCCCCGGCCCCACGCCGGTCCCGCCTGCCGCGACTGGCCGCCCTCCTGCTCGGGCTGGTCATCATCCTGGCCGTGGCCCTGCCCCTGGCCGCCCGGCAGATCATCGGCCCGACCCGGCTCAAGGCCCTCACCGAACAGGCCCTCACTGACGCCCTGGGCCGGCAGGTGACGGTTTCCGGCGGCGTATCCATCACGCTGACTCCCTGGCTCGGGCTGGCCATGGGACCGGTGAGCGTGGCCAATGCCCCGGGTTTTGACGACGAGCCCATGCTGACCGCCGGCCGGCTGGAAATGACCATTCGGATGCTGCCGCTCTTGGCCAAGGTGGTTTCGCCGGGTTCGGTGCGGGTCAACGATCTGGTCGTGCAGCTGGTCCGGACCGCCGACGGACGCACCAACTGGGGCGATCTCACTGCCCTCCAGGATTCGACCACCGGCTCGGGCTGGACCGTGGCCCCGCAACCCCGGGACATCCGTCTGGAAAACATTGCCGCACGCCTCACCGACGCGACCACCGGCCGGACCCTGGCCGTCACTGGCGCGCGCCTGCGCACCGGCCTTGGTCAGCCGTTTGCTTTTTCCGCCAGCTTTACCGCCGCCGGGGTGCTGCCGGACACCTCCCTGGAGTGCCATCTCCAAGGCCAGGCCTCCTTCGACGCCGCAACCGGACGCCTGGGGCTGCACCGGACCACGGTCGAATCCGGGCTGGTGACGAACACCCCGCTGCGGCCCGGCGGCGCAACCCCGGCCCGGCTGGTGTCGCGGTTTTTCCTCGACTACGACCCGGCCGGAGCCGTGCTGACGCTCACCGACATCGACTCCCGGGCACCGGGCCTGCGCCTGACCGGCCGGGCCACGGTGGCCGATCTGCCCGATGCACCGAAGCTCCAGTCCGAATTGGCCCTGTCCGCCGACATGGCCGGCAACTGGCTGGATATGCTGGGCCTTGTGCGCCCGGATACGCCGGAAAGCCTCGTGGCCCCGCCCGATGCCGGAAACCCGCGCCCATCCAGCCTCCCGGCCTCGGCCAGCCTGCGCCCGGCCCCGCCGGAACCGGGACAGGCCACGGCCGCCGTAACGGTCACGGCCGACGCCGCCGGCTGCACCCTTGAGCGCCTGGATCTGCGGCTGCCCGAAGGAACCGTGCAGGCCACGGGCCGGGCGACCTTTGGCGACGCGCCGACCATCGTTGCCGCTGTCACCGCCGCAGACATCCCCTTTGCCCGCCTGCCGCGACCGGTGGGGAACGGCGGCTGGGCCGCGCCCGGAGCGTGGCTTTTTAAGCCAACGCTCGACGTGCAGGCCGTCCTGCACCGGTGCAGCCTGGGCGGGCTCGTCATCGCCGAAGCCGCCGCCAGCCTGCGCGGTGCGGGCGGGTTGGTGCGGCTCTATCCCGCTACGGCCACCCTGCCCGGCGGGAGTGTGGCCAGCCTGGACGCCCGGCTGACCGCCCCAGGCGGCCAGGACGGCGGCCCGGACTGCGACATCACTGCTGCGGTGGAGCCGGCCGGGGCCACGCTGCGTTTTTCCGGCCGCCTGGACGCCACCGGAGCCGCCGGCACCGTGTCCCTGGCCAGTCCCGACCCTGGCGCGGCCGCCAAGGCGCTGGGGCTGCCCGGCCTGCCCCCGGGGTTGGCGACCCAGGCCAAGGGGCAGGTCACCTGGCTGCCCGGCCCCCCCGGCAAATGGGCCGTGACTGGCCTTGAGGCCAAGGTCGCCGAGACCGTCCTTCGCGGCCAGCTCGGCTACAACACGCTCCAGCCGGCCGGCCTGTCCTTTGATCTGAGCGCCGACAGCCTGGACTTCGACCGCTTCCCGCCAACGCCGCCAGCCCCCGAGCCGCAAACCGCAAGCGCTGGAACGCCCCAGGCTCGCGGCCGGCTGCGCCTGGACCAGATCGCCGGGCGCGGCCTGGAGGTCCGAAACGCTGTCCTGGAATTGACCCTTGGCCACGGAAACATGGCCGCCGTCATCGACGCTGCCGAGCTTTTCGGCGGCAAACTGACCGGCACGGTGGAACGCCAGAACGCCGGCCGGCTGACGGCCGCCCTGCAACTGGCCGGGGCCGAGGCGAGCAAGCTCTTTGCCAAAACCGGCCTGCCCCTGGCCGGCCCGGTCACGGCCAAGGCGAGCCTGGAGGCCGGCGGCGCGGCTACGGGCCGGCTCGGGAACGTGGCCGCCAGCCTGGAGGCCGAATCCTCCCAGCTTTTCCTGACCCGAAACGGGAAGCGGTTGCCCGTGGCTGCGCCCAAGGCCATCCTGACCGTCAAAGGCCTGGACAACGCCGACGGCTTTGACGGCGACGCCGTCCTGACCCTGGCCACAGCCGGGGCCGACGGCGGCGTGGGAACCTTTGGCCTGCGCGATATCCGGCTCAATCTGGCCGCGCCGGTTTCGCTGGACCTTGCCGGCCGGCTCAAAGACGCCCTGCAAGGCAAGCTCGACGCCACAGCCCTGCTCCGGCCCTCGGGCACCACCCGGGATATCCGCCTCAGCCTGTCCGGGCCGGTCAGCGCCGACCCGGCCGGCGGCTTTTCAGTCGGGGATCTGGCCTGCAATCTCGGCGGCGCGCTGGCCACGGCCAAAATCTGGCGCAAGGCCGGCGACACCGCGCCGACCCAGTTCAGCCTGGATTGCGCCAACCTCCAGCCCCGCCAGGTGCTGCCGGCCTGGGGCGTGGCCCTGCCGGCCGACACGCCGGCCGACAAGCTGGCCAAGGCTTCGCTCACCGCCTCGGGAACCGTCGATGACAAGGCCATCGCCATCCAAAAGCTGGCCGCCAGCCTGGACGACACCCATGTCACCGGCCATGGCGTCATGGACCGCTACGACCCCACGCGCGGCAAATGGGAACTGTCCGTGGACAGCCTGGACCTCGACGCCTATGCCCCGCAAAAACCGGCCGCCGCACCACCTGCCGTCGCCGCCGCCGAGCGCCGCAAACCGCTTGATTTCAAGACGCTTCGCGAGATGGCCCTGGAGGCCAAAATCCATTTTGGCTGGCTCAAAAAAGGCAACGTGACCTTTGACGCCAGCAACGCCACATTTCTGGCCAAAAACGGCCTTTTTACCTTCCGCCAGGAATCGTCGCACTTTTACAGCGGCCGTCTCTTCACCGAAGTGCGCGGCGACGTCCGGGACACGGCACTCAAGACCGTCATCGAACTCAAACTCGAAGGCATCGAGATCGCCCGGTTCCTCAAGGACTGGGCCGAGGGCGACACCCTGGCCTCGGGAACCGGCACCTTCGTCGTGGCCGCGCGCACCAGCGGGGCCAATGAAGAAGAACTGCGCGGCAATCTGGCCGGCAACGGCAGCCTGCAAGTCACCCGGGGCGAACTCAAAGTTCGCGACAACGACCACAAAACCGGGGGGCAACCCAGCGAGGAACGCATCCCTTTCGATATTTTCTCATCCACCTGGACGGCCCGGGGCGGCGTGGCCCACAGCGACGACTTTCGCATCGAAAGCCCGCGCATGCTGGTGGCCGGCAAAGGACAGGTGGATCTGCGCGAGGAGACGATAAACCTGTCGCTGACGGCCTCCCTCACTGGCGGTGGGCAAGTGCCGGCCACCATCATCGGTCCCCTCGACGGCCCCAAACTCACTATCGATCGCAGCCGCATCATCGGCGATATGCTCTATCGGGTGCTCCAAGGCATCGTCAGCATCCCCGGCAAAGCCGTCACCCGCATTCTGCAACTGCCGTTGCAGTAAGGGGAGTGGGCGAAGAGAGAAGACAGAAGGCAGAAGACAGAAGAGGCCTCCGGCGGCCGGGGGGATGATCCCCCCGGACCCCCCAACTGGAGAAGTTTATTAAGGGGGTTGCGGCGCGGGTTGGTGCTGCGGTCGGCTCAAGACTGAGGCAGCCGGAGGAGGCGTTTAATGCGAGTCACCGTTGCTGCGGCGACCAATTGAAACAGGCTTATTGAGAAAAAAAGTGGTTTTCTCGATGTTGCTTTGAAAACTGCACTGAAACTTTCCAGCACACGATGAGGCCCTGCTTCATGCCAACGCCGCCCTGCCCTGAGTACGCCGCCACGGCCATCCTGGCCCCGGATGGGTCCGTGGCCGACGTGCGCCTGGAGGTTGCCGGCAAGGTCCGCCATCTGGCCGGCCGGGGCGGGGCGGCGGCCGAGGCCGGCAAGGCCCTGGCCGCCGTGGCGGCCTGTGAGGGCGTGGCGACCGAGGCCGGGGTGGCCGACAGGACCGGTTTCGCCGGGAGGGCTGGCCACGCCGACAGGAAAGACGCGGGGGGCACTGGCGTCGCCAGTCCGCACCCGGCTCCCCGGGCCGAGGGGACTGGCGCAGGCCAGCCGTGCCTGCCGGTCTTTGTGGGGGCGGGCCTTGGTGCCGGCATCGAGGCCGTGCGCCAGGCCGGCTTCGCCCCGGTTTTCGTCCTGGACCGGGAAACGGCCCTTGAGGCGGCGACAAACGTGCGGGCGCGCTTTGCCAACGACCCGGACGTGCGCTTTTGCGACGCTCCCGACCCGCTGGCCGCTGCCGCCGTGGTGGCCGACGCCGCCCGGGCAGCCGGCTTTGCCAAACTGTGCGTCATCGCCCACCCGGCCTACCCGCGCCTGGACCCGGGCTGGTACGGGCCGGCCACGGCCGGGCTTACCCGCTACGAAACCCTACGCCGCAGCATCGGCTACCGCCGCTTCACCACCGCCAAGCCCCGCGTGCTGCTCCTGTGGCGGCCGTACTTTCTCTATGCGGAAATTGAAGCGGCGCTGACCCGGCTGGAGGTGCCCTTTTTGCGCCTGGACATGGGGCAGGGCCAGCGCGGCCAAACCGCGACGATTGAAGCGCTGCTGGCCGCCGTGGCCGCCTTTCGCCCGGATTTTGCCCTGACCGTCAACCACCTGGGCCTGGACCGCGACGGCCGTCTGACCGGCCTTTTGGCCGAACTCGGCCTGCCGCTGGCCTCCTGGTTTGTGGACAGCCCGCGGCTGGTGCTCCACGATTACGCCGGTTTGGCCTCCCCGGGGCTGATGCTTTTTTCCTACGACGCCGACACCGTGGCCGAGATGCAGGAACTGGGCTTTTCCCAGGTGTCCTGGCTGCCCCTGGCCACGGACCCGGACCGGTTTACGCCCGGCCCGCCGGTTGCCGGCCACCGCTGGCGCACCGAGGCGTCCTTTGTGGGCGCGTCCATGGCGTCCCAGGCGGCCGAGGCCCTGGCCAGACTGGCCCATAGCCCGGCCCTGGCGGCAGCTTTGCCCGAGGCAGCGGCCGGCTTTGCCGCCGCGCCGGAAAAAAGCGCCCGGCGCTTCCTGCTGG
The DNA here is from genome assembly GCF_009856865.1 of Solidesulfovibrio aerotolerans. Taxonomy (GTDB): domain Bacteria; phylum Desulfobacterota; class Desulfovibrionia; order Desulfovibrionales; family Desulfovibrionaceae; genus Solidesulfovibrio; species Solidesulfovibrio aerotolerans. The sequence goes on from NZ_WVUD01000018.1 coordinate 27,045, forward strand.
CCCACGCTGTCTGCGGCCCGGCCTATGCCGCCCTGGCTTCCCCGGAAGAAAAACTCGCGGCCGAGCTGGCCCTGACCTGGGAGGCCACCCGGCGCAGCCGTCAGGCCTGTGTGGCCGGGCTGTTGCCGTTTGCCCCGATCATTGCCGGGGACGCGGCCTGGGATGGCGTATTTCCCGGCGTCGGGCGCGACTGGCGGCGCATCCCCCCCCTGGCCTATTACGACGAACTGCCCCACTTCTACCGGCAAAGCGATATCAGCCTCAACACCACCAGCCAGCAGATGAAGGGGGCGGTCAACCAGCGGGTCTTTGACGTGCCGGCCTGCGGCGGCTTTGTCCTCACCGACGCCCGGGAGCAACTCGGCCGGCTTTTCGATCTGGGGCGCGAGACGGCCGTTTACAGCCATCCCGGCGAAATCGGGGACATGGTGCGCCACTATCTGGCCCACCCGGCCGAGCGAACGCGCCTGAGCCAGGCAGCCCGCCAGCGCATCCTGGCCGAGCATACCTATGTGCGGCGACTGGCCGAACTGCTGTCGGCCATGCAAAAGGCCTTCGGCGGGTAGCCGAAGGCCTTGGCAAAAGACGTGGTGGCACGCCCCGGTCAGGGGGCCGGGATGGTCAGGGACTTTCCGGCGGCGAGTTTGCGCGGATCGGTGATGCCGTTGGCGTCCATGAGACGCTTTTCACTGAGGCCATGCAGCTTGGCAATGGACGCCAGGGTGTCGCCGGGTTGGACGAGGTAGCTGCCGGGCCCGGCGGCAACGACAGCCCCCGATTTGGCTGACTTGGCCGGGCGGCCGGCCGGGGCGGCCTGTTCTGCCTCCGGTGCCGGCTTGGCCGACTTGGCCGGGTCGGTCAACGTGCGGCCGGCCGGTCCGGGCAGATCGCCGCCGGGTGTCGTCGGCGTGGCCGGCTCGGCCTTGGGCGCGGCAAGCGGCACGGCCATGCCCGGGGGGGGCGGCGGCAGGGCGTCGGTGGCGGCACGCAGGCGCCCAGCGTAACTGGGCTTGTCCTGACGATCCCAGAGTTCGTTGTAACTGACGGCGTAGCGGGCGTAGGCGTCCTGGTACACGATAAAGGCCGGGTCGGCCTTGTCGTGGCTGGCCCCGGCTTTGATCCAGGCGGCGTGTGCCTCGTTCACCTGCCGCCAGGTGATTTCGGCGTCCTTGCGTACCAGATCGTTGGAGACGTATTGCACATTGCGCTCCTGCTGGTCGTACTTGCTGCACCCTGGAGCGAGCGCCACAGCCAGCCCGATCAGCAGGACGGCCAGGAGAAGCCCGGATTTTCCTCGGAACATGGGAATCCTCATAGGCCACGCCACCTTTTCGCTGCGGCGCGGCATGATATTGTGCTGGGAAGTGGTCGTTACATGCCCTGTAACGCGGCTCCCGTCAAATTACGAAACGTCCAGACCGTCAGACCGCAGGTTGGAGACATGACCCGACAAACACCCCTGACACTCCATCCCGGTCCGGCCAGCCTGCGGGAAATATTACCGTTGTGGGCGTTTGGCCTGGAAGGCCCCTGGCTGTGCCGCCATCTGGCCACCCGGCTGGCTGCCCTGGCCGTGGCCCGGCCGAAGTTTTCGGGTATTGCCGCCCGGCTGGCTGCCTGGAATTTCGAGCGCGTCCCCCTTGATCCGGTCTTTGCCGCCGACGCCCGCACCGCCGGGCGCGTGCTGGCCGACGCCCCGGCCCGCCGGGCCATGCTGCGCGAACTCGGCCGCCGCCTGCGCCGCCCCAACCAGCCCGAAGCCTTCGCCGCCCTGGCCGAGACCCCGGACGCCTCCCCGGCCACGGCCTTCCTGCGCCGGGCCATGGACGATCCCGGGGAGGGTCTTTACTGGTGCGGCCGGGCCTTTGCCTTTGCCCTGGCCCGGGGACTGGCCGATCTGGCCCGGGAAGTCGTCGGGCGCCTGGGGCGCGATCCACTTTTGGCCCCTGCCGGGGCGCGTCTGGCGGCCGAGGCCGCCCTGGCCTGGGACGGACCCCACGAGGCCCTGGCCGCCCTGGCCCAGGTGGACGCGGCCTGTTTTCCCCGCTTTGGCGCGCTGGCTACGGCCCAACTCCTCGGGCAACTCGGCCAGACCGACGACGCCCTGCGCCTGCTCGCAACACTGTGGCGCACCGAAAACTGGCATCCCGACCTGACCCAGCGCCTGCACGCCCTGCTCTGCCCGCCGCCGGCCGTGGACCTGGACAGGCTGCCCGGCCGGCTCCACGTCTTTCTCTACACCTGGAACCGTTCGGGGTTGCTCCAAAAAACCTTGCGCAGTCTGGCCGCAAGCCGCTTGGGGCCGGCCCGGGTCACGGTGCTGGACAACGGGAGCAGCGACGACACCGCTGCCGTGTGCCAGGCCATGGCCGGGCGGTTTGGCCCGGACCGGCTGCGCAGCATCCGCCTGCCGGTCAACGTGGGCGCGCCGGCCGCCCGCAACTGGCTGGCCCGCACCGCCGGCCTCGGTCCCAACGATCTGGCCGCCTACGTGGACGACGACGTGACCCTGCCGCCGCACTGGCTGGAAACGCTGGCCGCAGCCCTTTTGGCCGACGCCGACGCCGATGTGGCCGGGGCGCGCATCCTGGCCGCTGCTTCTGGAGCCGCCCGGGTGGTCCAGGCCGCCGATGTGCGCCTGCTGCCCCCTGACGCGGCGCATACCGTGCGTCCACTGGTCAATTACGGTCCGGGGCCGGATCTGGGTCTTTTGGCCAGCCACCGGCCGTGCCCCTCGGTGTCGGGCTGCTGCCATCTTTTGCGCAGCCGGGCGCTGACTGGCGGCGCGCCGTTTGATATCCGCTTTTCGCCCAGCCAGTTCGACGATCTGGCCCGGGATTTAAGCAATTTTATCGGCGGTCGCCGGGCCGTCTATGCCGGCACCCTGGCCGTGGCCCATCACCAGCACGCCGGCCCGGGACAAGCCCGCAGCCAGGCCGCCGTGGGCCAGCTCCTCGGGGCCAGGACCAAACTCGACGGACTTTTTTCCCGGGACGAAATGGAAGTCGCGGCCGCGCGCGACCTGGATACCGCCTGGACGACTTTGGAAACGGCCTGGACCGCCGTGCGCCTGCGGCTGGGCACGGACGCGGCCTAATCAAGCATATACTGCCGGGGATTGACCGGCGTGTCGCCGGCATGCACCTCGTAGTGCAGATGGGCTCCGGTGGTGCGCCCGGAATTGCCGGACTGGGCGATGATCTGGCCGCGTTTGACCTGCTGGCCGGGCTTGACCTCGGCCTTTTTGAGGTGGGCGTAGACGGTTTCCAGGCCATAATCGTGGCTGATAACCACGCGCAGGCCATACCCGCTCATCGTGTCGGCCTCGATGACCCGGCCGGCCCCGGCGGCAAAGACCGGACTGCCGATGGGGGCCTTTATATCCACGCCGTTGTGGAAATCGCCGCCCCGGCCAAAAGGCGACGGCCGGGCACCAAACCCGGAGGTGATAAATCCCCGCACCGGCCACAGGCTGGGCTTGGCCAGAAATTCCAGTTTGCGCGCAAACAGGCTGCGGGCCAGATCCTGCTGGGCCACTTCCGCAACAGCCAGCCTGCGGCCAAGGCCGTCGAGAAAATCAAACAGCCGCCGCCCCAGGTCGCCGTCCAACGCCGTTGCCGGCAGGCGGGGAGCGGTTGCCCCACCCGGAACGTCCGTCGCGGCCGGGCTGTCGAGCATGACGCCGAGCTTGGTATTAAATGAGGTGATGCGGCCGGTTTCTTCGGTTAAAAGCCGCACCCGGTCGCGCAGGCGCAGGGCCGCCGCCTTCTGCCCGGCCAATTCCCCCAACGCCGCCTGACGCCGCAAGGCCAGTTCCTCGTAGCCGGACTGAAAACGCCACAGCCACGCCCCGCCGGAAGCCAGAACAGCCAGCACCCCCAGCGGCAACAGGAACATCCAGCGGCGATAGACGAAAAGCCGTCGGATGCCACCTGGACCGTGGACGAATATTTCGAGTTCGCGTTCAAGCATGGGGGGTCCGGGCGTTCGTCGGCTGGACCGGCAGGTCTGCCAGCCCTTGCCTTGGCTATAAGATGCCAAACGCCCCTGTCAACTGTCCGCGCCTGACCCGTCAAAGACGTGAACGCATTTACACCACCCCGCGACTCGTTTACTGTCACACAGTTCTTTTCTGTAAACCCTCTGCCGTAAAGCCCCGGGAGCCCCTATGGCCCAGTCGGAAATCCTGCTCGAAGCCGGGACCAACGAGCTCGAGATCATCGAATTTTTCATCGACGAAGGCCCTGAGCGGGGGCTGACCTCCTACGGCGTCAATGTGGCCAAGGTCCTCGAAGTCATCGAGTCCCCGGGGCTGGTTCCCATCCCGGGTGCCCCGCATCCGTGTTTCATGGGCACGATCCCCTTGCGCGAATTGGTGCTGCCGGTGCTGGATCTGGCCGTCTGGCTGGGGCTGCCCCGGGTGCGCCGCCCCCACGAGATCATCCTGGTGACGCGGTTTAACAGCCGCACCACCGGCTTTCTGGCCTCAGGCGTCACCAACATCCATCGCTTCCACTGGCGCGACGTGGAACCGCCCCACCGCTCCATCACCAGTCTGCCCAGCAACTCCATCACCGGCCTCGTGCGCCAGGAAGGCCGCTTTATTTTGCTGCTGGATCTGGAAAAAATCATCTTCGAACTCGACACCCCCCTGGACGGGGATACGCCGCCGCCCTCAACCAGACGCTTAAGCGCCCTGGTGGTGGAGGATTCCGGCGTCATGCGCCACATGATCCGTGAACGCCTGGAGGCCGCCAATTTCGAGGTGTCCCTGGCCGGCAACGGCCAGCAGGCCCTGGATGCCCTGCTTGCGTCCGGGCAAAAGCAGCCCGACATCGTCATTTCCGACATTGAGATGCCACTCCTGGACGGCTATACCCTGACCCGGCGCATCCGCGAGACCCCGGCCCTGGCCAATCTGCCGGTGGTGCTGTTCTCGTCGCTGATTACCGACGAACTGCGCCACAAGGGCCAATCCGTCGGAGCCGACGCCCAGATTTCCAAACCCCAGTTCGGCGATCTGGCCCGCATGGCCATGGAACTTATCGAAAAACGCCGAGGCCCGGCCGACTGATTGCCTTTGCCGACAGTTCGCGGCAACATGCCCCCAATTCATTGAAAAGGCGGACCGCCGCATGAAGCTTCGTCCCGACATCCCCGACGCCCTCTACAAACGGTCCCTGTTTTCCTGGGTCTGGACCAGCAATTTAAAACTCCAGGGCATCCTGCTCATCATCATTGTGGTCACCGTGGCCGTGCGCGTCCTGCCGCTGGAGATGCAGAAAAAAATCATCAACGAGGCCATCGCCCTTAAACGCGTCGATCTGCTGCTCACCTACTGCGGCTATTATCTGGCCTGCGTGGTGTCGGCCTCGGGCTTAAAACTGGCCATCAACGCCCTGCAAAACTACATCGGCCAGGAGTCCCTGACCGATCTGCGCAAGCAGCTTTACGCCCACATCCTAAAGCTCCCCATGTCGTTTTTCCGCCAGGCCTCGCCCGGCATGGTGGTGACCTCGCTGGTGACCGAGGTGGCCAACACCGGCGAATTTGTGGGCCAGGCCATTGCCGTGCCGGTCACCAATCTGCTCACACTGCTCGCCTTTGCCGCCTATCTCTTCTATCTCAATCCGCTGATGGCCGTGATCAGCATGGCGCTCTATCCCATTGCCATCATCGTCATCCCGGCCCTGCAAAAGCGGGCCAACGCCGCCAACAAGCAGCGCGTGGACACCGGGCGCAAACTCTCGACCCTGATCGGCGAAACCATTTCCGGCATCCACGAAATCCATGGCAACGCCAGCTTCCGCCTGGAAAACGACCGTTTCGGCGTCATGGCCGACAAGCTTTTCAAAGTCCGGGTGATCTGGAACCTGTACAAGTTCGCCATCAAGGTTTCCAACAACTTCTTTCAAAATCTCGGCCCCTTCGTGCTCTTTCTCGTGGGCGGCTATCTGGCCATCAACGGCCGTTTCGACCTTGGTGCCCTGGTGGCCTTTCTCTCGGCCAACGAAAAGCTCTACGACCCCTGGAAGGAACTGATGGATTTTTATCAGACCTACCAGGATGCTTCGGTCAGCTACGAACGGATTATGGAATACTTCCAAGGCGATCCCGAATTTACGGCCGAGCCGGCCGATCCCCGGCCGGCCCTGGCCCTGACCGGCGCGCTTGCGGCCAAGGATCTGGTGCTGGAGGTGCCGGGCGGCATCCAGCTCCTCAAAGGTGTGTCCTTGGACATCGCACCCGGCGAACTGGTGGCCCTGGTCGGCTTTTCCGGCTCAGGCAAGTCCACCCTGGCCCTTTGTCTGTGCCAGATTCTCAAATACAACGCCGGCAAGGCCACCTTTGACGGCAATGATATCGACGCCCTGCCCAAATCCGACATTGCCGACAACATGGGCATCGTTTCCCAGCATCCGTTTATTTTCGAAGGTTCCATCAAGGACAATCTGCTCTATTCCATAAACGCCCGACGTGCGGCCCACAATCTCACCGGCGACGACCAGTTGCCAAGTTTGGACGAGATCATCGCCGTGGTGCAGCAGGTGGGCCTTTTCGCCGATATCCTGCGCTTTGCGCTCAATTCGGTCTTTAAGGAAGGGCGCAAGGAGAATCTGGTTAAAAAAGTGGTGCGGGTGCGCGAGGCCTACCACGCCGGACACGCCGAATCCCTGGCCGACTGGGTCGAATTTTTCGACCCCACCCAATACCTCTACTACAGCACCGTGGCGGAAAACATCATCTTCGGCACCCCGGGCCGCGACGATCTGACCCCGGAAAACCTGCCGGCCAATCCGTTCTTCGTCAGCTTCCTCCACGACGCGGGCTTGAAAATGCTGCTGGTCCAGACCGGCGCGGAACTGACCGCCCGCACCGTGGACATCTTAAAAGACGTGCCCTCCCCTGATTCCACCTTTTTTGAGCAAACGCCCATCACCATGGACGAATTCGACACCTACCGGGAACTGGCCGGTCGCCTTGGCCGGGTGCGGCTGCACAAGCTCTCCCCGGAGGACGAACGCCTGCTGCTGACCCTGGCCCTGCGCTTTACCCCGGGCCGGCACACCATCGTCGGCCTGTCCCACATCCTGGAAGGCCTGCTCCTCCAGGGTCGGGCCATGTTTGCCGAGCGCGTGACCGCCGACATGCCCGGAGCCGTGACGTTTTTCAGGCGTGACGACTATCTCTATTCCATGACCGTCATGGACAACATTCTCTTTGGGCGGCTCAAAACCACCAGCCCGAAATTCATCGACCAGATTCAAAAGACCATTGTCAGCCTGCTCATCGAAGAGGACATGCTGGAGCGGGTCTTGGAAATCGGCCTGGACTTCCAGGTCGGGTCCATGGGTGACCGCCTCTCGGGCGGCCAGCGGCAAAAGGTGGCCCTGGCCCGGGCGTTTCTCAAGGAACCGCCGGTCCTTATTCTCGATGAGGCCACGGCGGCCCTGGACAACGCGTCCCAGACCCGCATCCAGAATCTGCTGGAGAACAAATGGCGGGGCCGTTCCACGGTCATTGCCGTGGTGCATCGCCTGGACACCATCAAAAATTACGACAAGGTGGCGGTCATGAAGGCCGGCCGCATCGTCGAGGTCGGTTCGTATACCGCCCTCATGGAAAAAAAGGGGATGCTCTATGAGCTCGTCTACGGGACTGCGGGAAGGGCTTAGCGGCAAGGCGTGCGGGTTTAACGACCACCTGGAGATCCTGCGCGAACTGCCGATCTTTAACGGCGTCCCGCTGGATGTGGTCAAGGTGTTGGCCTATCTGTCCTCGGTGGAGTCATTTGCCGCCGGCGAGGCGCTTTGCGAACAGGGCGACCCCCTGGAGCGCTGCGTGTACGTGCTGTGCGGCGACGTGGAGATCGTGCGCCACGCCGGGGAGTGCGCCAACATCATGCTGACGCGCGGGAGTGGCTATTTCTTCGGCGGCCTGGGCCTACTCGCCGCAGCCAAGGCGCTTTATACCGTGCGCGCCGTGACGCCAACCCAGTGCCTGACCCTTGGCAAGGAAAAATTCCTCAAGACGGCCCAGCGCTTCCCGGACATCCTGCCCAAAATCCTCGGCAACGTGGTGGAACACGTCTTTCGCTGGGAAGAGGCCTTTTTGACCGCCCACGCCGAAGAGTGCGCCAGCCGGGGCGGCGAGATGGGACTGAGCCTGTTTTAAAGGGCCAGCCGAGAGCTGGCCGGGCAGACCGCAAACCGCCGCCGGAAATCCGGACCGGCATCATGAAAGGCGGCGCTAATCGCTTCACATCCTGAAGCGATTAGCGCTCTTAATCGCTTCACTCCAGCCCGCCTCCACCGCTTTGCCGCCCTCTCAGGCCGGCTTCTCCGTCACGAACACCACGGAATTGTAGCGCAAAAACCCCGCCTTTTCGCCGGCTTGCCAGGCTTTGACATAAAGCTCGTGCAGATCGCCCTCGATGATGCCCGGCATCTCGGACGGCTTGTAAAAGGCCACGTGGCTGGCCACAATGGTCGGTTGCCCCCGGTGGGTGAGCAATTTGGGCAGATCGTCGCCGAAATCCGTCACCACCAGGGAGCCGCCCTGGCGCACCGGATCGCCGTGGTGCACCGGCGGCAGCACGTCGCGCCGGCCTCCCTTGTCGTAGCGGACCCGCACGGTGGTGGCGTGCCCTTCGTGCATGGGCACGGTAAAGATATGGCGGCCGCCCGGGGCCAGCACGCGCCACACCTCGTCAAAGGCCTGCCAGGGGTCGGCCACATGCTCCAAAATGTCCTGGGTGACGATCAGATCGAAGGCGGCGTCGGCAAAGCTCAAGCTTTCCAAATCCTCACAGCGAAGCCCGGCCTGGGAGCAGGTTCCCGGTTGGGCCAGTTCAGGCACGTATTCCGAACTCACATAGCCCGGCAGGCAGCGCAATTTGTCATGCAGCGGTCCGGCGGCCTGGGCCTCGAACACCCGCCAGCCGGCCATGGGCACCAGCGCCTCGGGCAGATGCCGCACGCCGGTTCCAACTGCCATCTGGGCCAGCACCCGGGCCACGTCGCGGGTGCGCCGACTGGCCTGGCACGCGGAACAGCGCGTTTCGCGCAGGCTGAATCCCGGCTTGATCGGCGCAAAGACGGCCTTTTTGCCGCACACCGCACACTGGCCGTCGGTCTCGAACACATCCCATTCCCGGCATTTGGCCTCGGCTTCCACGTCCGTCCCTCCTGGCCGCGCCCGGGCCGACCTTATTTTTTTGCCTCCGGCGGCCAAAGGGGTGGCCCCTTTGGAATCCCTCCTGGAAGGCAAGGGCTTACAGGGGCTGTCCGGTCCACAACCGACCACAGTACCAGCCAGCACCGATACCCCTTAAAAAACTTTCCCCAGTCAGGGAGGGTCCGGGAGGGGGTTACCCCCTCCCGGCCGCCGGAGGCATCTTCTGCCTTCTCTTCTCCGCTTCTCCCGCTCCCGACGCGACGCTAAATCGCCGGATCGAGCAGCAGGTTGTCGCGGTGCACGGCTTCGGCGTAGGCGGCTTCGCCGAGCACCTGGGCGATGCGGGAGCTTTTAAGCCCCATGATTTTGCGCACATCGGCGGCGGCGTAGTTGGAAAGCCCAACGCCAATGACCTCGCCGGCAACCGTCGCCACCCGGACCATGGCCGCCACCGGAAAATCGCCGGCAACATCCACGATGCCGGCCGGCAGCAGGCTTTTGCCGCCGTCGCGCAGCGCCCGCACCGCCCCGTCGTCTATGGTCAGCGTGCCTTGGGGGTCGTGGTGGTAGGCCAGCCAGAACTTGCGCCGGGGGATGGGCTTGCAGCCCGACAGCACAAAGGTGCCCAGGGCTTCGCCGGCCAGGGCGCGGGTGAGCGCCCCTTCTTCGCGCCCGGCGAGAATCAGCGTCGGCACACCCAGCTGGGCCACCCGCCGGGCCGAGAGCAGCTTGGAATACATGCCGCCGGTGCCAAGGGTGGTCTTGGCCCCGCACAGGGCGTCCAGGTCGAGCTCGCCGATGTTGTCGATGCACTCCATGGGCGCGGCGGCCGGGTTGTCGTCGGGGTTCCCGGCGAAAACGCCCCGGGCCGAGGTCAGATTGACGAAGAGTTCCGCGCCGATTGTGCCGACCAGCAGGCCGGCCAGACAGTCGTTATCGCCGTAGACCAGTTCGGCAATGGCCACGCAGTCGTTTTCGTTGACCACCGGCACGGCCCCGAGATCGAAAAGCGTGGCCAGGGCGTTGCGCAGATTGAGATAGCGCTCGCGGTTGTCCAGGTCGTCCCGGGTTAAAAGCACCTGGGCGGCAATGCGGCCGTGGCGGGCGAACTCCTGATCGTAGGCGTGCATGATGCGGCTTTGCCCGATGGCCGAAGCGGCCTGCCGATGGGGCAGAAAGGTCGGATCGTAGCGTTCGCCCAAAACGGCCCGGCCGGCGGCCACGGCCCCGCTGGAGACCAGCAGCACCTGATAGCCGGCTGCGGCCAATTCGGAAATCTGGCGGGCCAGGGAGGCGATGACGGCCGGGTTGATGCCGTCCGGTCCGGCCAGCACGGCGCTGCCGACCTTGACGACCACCCGGCGGGCCTGGGACATGACTTGCTGACGTTTTTCGCGCCAGTCGCACTGGGCCATCGGCCCTCCTCCTCGCCTTGCGGCGTTTTATTGCGAGAATCCGGTCAGGCGGTCTCGTCGGCTATGGCCCCGCGCGGGTGCTCCGCCGGGCTGGCCGCAGGACTGACGGCAACCCTGGCCACAATGCCGTCTGGACCGCTCAGCGCCCCATGGCGAACGGCAAAGCCGGCATCGGCAACCGTTGCGTCGGCTGCCGTTTCCTTGATCACCCGGTCAAGCCAGGGCTTGTACTCGGGGATGACCGGCAAAAGCGGCGGCGACTGTTCGGGCGCGTTGGCCATGGGACGACTCCCGACCGATACGGGTTTGTATGTCCCAAGAGAATACAACCTCGCCTCCCCGGCGGCAAGGCGGGTGTCGCCAGCGTCGCGCAGACCGGGAGCATGGCCGGGTGGGGCAGAGCTGCCGCCGCTACACCGCGATCCGGCGGGGAGGGCGGCTTTTCAAACCGGCCCGGCGCTGGTACTGACACAGGCAGCGGAGGATATGTCGTGCGCATCAAGATGTTGGAACTGCTTTCCGGCGCAGCCCAGGCGACCGGCACGGCTGTGGTCATTGACGTGTTTCGGGCCTGCTCTGTGGCCTGCTACGCCTTTGCCGGCGGGGTGGCGCGCATTTTGCCCGTGGACAGCGTTGAAGAGGCGCTGGCCCTGAAAGCCGCGCATCCCGAGTATCTGCTGGCCGGGGAACGCCAGTGTCTCAAACCCGAAGGCTTTGATTTCGGCAACTCGCCAAGCGAAGTGGCGGCCGCCGATCTGGCCGGCCGCACCCTGGTCCATACCACCAGCGCCGGCACCCGGGGCCTGGTGGCCGCCATGGGCAGCGCCGAGCGGGTGCTGACCTGTTCCTTTGCCAACATGTCGGCCACGGCCGCCGCCCTTGCGGCCGCCGCGCCGGCCGAAATTTCCATTGTAGCCATGGGCAAGGCCGGGCTGCATTCCGCCCCGGAAGACCGTATGTGCGCCATGTTTCTGGCCAATCTGCTCCAGGATGTGCCCAACGCCTTTCAAGTCATCCCGGAGTTTTTGCGAAAAACGGCCAGCGCCGAGATCTTTTTCGGGGACACCGCCATTGTCCCGCAGGCCGATTTCGGACTCTGCCTGACCCTTGACGCCTTTGATTTCTTTTTGGAGGCCACCCGCGACCCCAAGGGGCGCCTGACCCTCCTGCGGCACGATGCCCCAACACCTTCGCCCCAGGCGGCTGTATCGTCCCCAGCCTGACCGGGACCAGACGAGAGCGTTTCATGCGGCCCAGAGGCGGGCCGCGACCGGACAGCTATCAAGGAGCGGACGGCATGTTAAGCAAGGGCACGGCCCCGATTCAGGAAGACCAGTATTTCGCCATTTCGCCGTTGATGATTTTTCCCAAAGCCTTCGGGCGCTTTCGGGTCTACATCCGTCAGGCCGGACGGTTTGTGCTCTATGCCGCCGAAAACGAGCAGTTCACGCCGCGCCATCGGCAAAAGCTCCATGACGCCGGGGTGACCGAGGTCTATATCCGGGGCGAGCAACGGCCCGATTTCGACCGCTACATCGAAAAGAACTTGCCGGAAATCCTCATCGACACGGCCATCCCGGCACCGCAACGGGCCAAAGTGCTCTACATTGCGGCCGAAGCCGTGGTGCGCGACGTCTTTGAGACCAAGCTCCCCCGGGGCATCGGCAAACGCGAGTATACCCGCATAACCACCCTGGTGGAAAAATCTTTACAGTTTTTGGCCTCCAACGAGTCGTTGCGGTGTCTGGCCGCTTTGGCCTCCCACGATTACTCCGTGCAAACCCACAGCATGCAGGTGTTCGTCTACACCGCCGCCATCCTGCAAGCCGCCAAGGCCGACGAGTACGTCCAGGTCCAGGCCGGCATCGGTGCCCTGCTGCACGATATCGGCAAGGCCCGCATCCCCACCGCGATTCTGTCCAAACCCGGCCCGCTGACCCCGGAGGAACGGTGTGTTATAAACACCCATCCGGCCAAGGGCATGGCCCTGTGCCAGGACGTCGAACTGACGCCCACAGCCAGCCAGTGCATCCTCATGCACCATGAGCGCATGGACGGCTCGGGCTATCCGGGCGGCCTGTCCGGGGCGCTGATCCCGGATCATGTGCGCGCCCTGTGCGTGGCCGACGTCTACGACGCCCTGACCAGCGCGCGCCCCTACGCGCCGGCCATGCCGGCGTTTCAGGCCCTGCGGCTCATGCGCGAGGAGATGACCCACCATTTCGATCTCGACGCCTACAAGCGGCTGGTGCTCATTTTAAGCGACGCCAAAATGGTATAAGGAGTTTGCAATGGCCTTTTTTTCGCGCCTGCGGTTCGAGCCGACCACGGCCAAAAAGCTGGTCTGCCCGACCTGCAACGGACCGCTCACCTACGACCGCACCTGCCTGGCCGTGATGCTCACCTGCCAGGGCTGCGGTGCCAGCTTCGATCCGGCCCGCTTCGTGGCCGAACTCGATGAGGATTTCGACGAAGCCTACGCCAACGTGCCGCTCAACCGGATGTAGACGGCGCAGCGAAGAAAAGAAGATGCGAAGAAGAGAAGCATAAAGAGTGCCTCCGGCGGCTGGGGGGGATAATCCCCCCCAGACCCCCTTGAAGGGAGGGTTTTTTTCAAGGCACCCCTGGCGTCGGCCGGCAATAAGGGGACGAGTGGACGGCGCGCCAGCTCCACTTGCCCCGTCAGGGAGGGTCCGGGAGGGGGTTACCCCCTCCCGGCCGCCGGAGGCATCCTATTTCATAGGGAGAAATACTATGGCAGCGGGCGTTTGGGACGGCATCGACAAGGAACGCGTGGCCAAGGCCATGGTCACGGCCTATTTGAGCGACGAATATCTGGAAGCATTGGCGGCGATCAACAACGCCGAGACCCTGGCCGAACTGGTTGCGGCCCGGGAACAAATCAAAGAGCTTATGGCTTTGTGGCGCGAGGAAGCGCCGGAATACGCCTTTGTCATCGACGCACTCTATCTCTTTTCGGACAAGATCCAGCTGCAACTGACAGGGGAGACGGAGTGATCAGCAGCGAGCGCGACAGTTGACAGCCCCCGCCCCAGCGACTACCTTTATCTCTCCCAAAGGGGAGTAGCTGTTTCGGATCAGGGTCAACATCACTGCGGCGCGTCTGCCGCCTGGCCCTGTCGTCGGTTCCTTGGAACCGGCCAGCGAGACCTTTGGCATGCTTCTGCGCGTGCCAAGGTCTTTTTTTTTGGCCGCGACAACCCCCAGGAGACCTCATGAAAAAACTGCTTCCCCTGTATCTGGCCCTGGCCGCCACCCTGCCCGGCCTGGCTTGCTTTCTCTTCTCCGTCCATCCCTCGCCACCTGCCACCGCCGCCCTGGCCGGTCTGGCCATTCTCGGAGCCTCCTTTTTGCTCCTGTGGGCCTGCGATGTGGCCCAGACCGACATCCCGCAAGCCCTGGCCCTGGCCGTGGTGGCGCTTATCGCCGTTTTGCCGGAATACGCCGTGGACATGTATTTCACCTGGATGGCCGGCCAGCAGCCTGACTCCAACTACGCCCACTACGCCATCGCCAACATGACCGGGGCCAATCGCCTGCTCATCGGCGTGGCCTGGACCCTGGTCGCCTTCCTGGTCTGGTGGCGCACCCGCAAACCCGTCATCCTGGAGGGCGAACGCCGCACCGAGGTGCTCTTCCTCGGTCTGGCCACGGCCTACGCCATCTCCATCCCGCTGTCCGGGTCGCTGACCTGGGTGGACGGCGTGGTGCTTATGAGCCTCTACGTCGTCTATATCGTCATCGCCGCCCGGCGCGAGTGTGAAGAGCCGGAACTGGAAGGCGTGGCCTGCGTCATCGGTACCCTGCCCAAGGGGCTGCGCCGCCTGTCCACGTTGGGTCTGTTTCTCTTTGCCGCCGCCGTCATCGTGGCCAATGCCGAGGCCTTTAGCGAAGGGCTGGTCGCCACGGGCCGGATTTTCGGGGTCAATGAATTCCTGCTGGTGCAGTGGCTGGCCCCCATCGCCTCGGAAGCCCCGGAAGTCATCGTGGCCGTCATGTTTGCCCTGCGCGGCATGGGCGGCATGGCTCTTGGCAGCCTCATCTCCTCCAAGCTCAACCAGTGGACGCTGCTTGTCGGCATGATCCCGGCCGTCTACGGCGTGTCTTCGGGCAGCTTCAGCGTGCCCATTCCCTTGGACGGCGTGCAGATGCACGAAATCATGCTCACCGCCGCCCAGTCGCTTTTGGCTGTCGGCCTGCTGGCCGGCCTGCGCCTGGATATTCGCGGCGCGTTGCTGCTGTTCGGCCTGTTTCTCGGCCAGTTCCTGGCCCCGGCCGTACCGGAAAGTGTGTGGGCGCTGTTGCCGGGCCATCTCTCCGGCAGCCAGGTCCATTTCTTTTTCAGCTTCCTCTACGTCGGCCTTTTCATCATCATGCTGCCGCGCATCGGGCCGCAACTCGTGGCCCTTATCCGCCCGCACCGCCGCGCCGCCTCTTGACGCCAGGGAGCCCCGGCCCTACAAACCGCCCCCGCCCCGGGAAATCACCCCGGGGCGGATCGCCTGCCGCCAAGGAGGTCCGCCGCCATGGACCAGGGTTTTGAACTCCCCCTTTACCTGGATCTCTTCGCCGTCTTTTTGATGGCCGCCACCGGGGCCATTGAGGCCATCCGCCGGAAATTCGACCTCGTGGGCCTCCTTGGCCTGTCCCTGGCCACCGGCCTGGGCGGGGCGCTCATTCGCGACGGCATCTTCCTGCAATCCGGCGTTCCGGCTGTGGTGCGAAACCCGCAGTACCTGTACGCCGTGGCCGGCGCGGCCCTGGCCTGCCTGGTTTTCGGCCGCCGGGCGCTGCTCTCCGAACGGCTGGTGGCCCTGGTCGATGCCGCAGCACTTGGGGCCTATGCCGTGGTCGGCATGGAAAAGTCCCTGGCTTTCGGCCTGGATTTCGCGGCAGCCGTGCTGGTCGGCACGGTCAACGCCTGCGGCGGCGGCATCCTGCGCGACGTGCTCATGCGTGAGGAGCCCATGGTCTTTCGGCCGGGGCAGTTTTACGGTCTGGCCGCCCTGCTCGGCTGCCTGACCTACCCCTTTTTACGCCAAAGCCTGGGACTTCCCCCGCTGTCGGCCGCCCTTGGCACCATCCTTTTCACATTTTGCCTGCGCGTTCTCGCCATCACGCGCAACTGGCGCACGGCCCCGGTGCGCGACACGGGCCTGTTTCGCCGCCGCCGCCCGTCCGTCCACGTCTTGACGGCCCGGGGCAAAACGGGTCTACCCAAGGCAGGCTCGCCCCCAGGCGGCCACGACCTCTAGCAAGGGGAATTAAGCCGTGACCCGTCCCATCTCCACGCTTTTTTGCGATGTCGGCGGCGTCCTTTTGACCAACGGCTGGGACCGTCAAGCCCGGGCCGAGGCCGCCCGCGTCTTTCATCTGGACGCCGCCGAAACCGACGAACGCCACCACCTGACCTTCGACGCTTACGAGGAAGGCAAGCTCTCTCTGGACGATTATCTCGACCGCACGGTCTTTTACGTGCCGCGCTCCTTTACCAAAGACGCCTTCCGCGACTTCATGCTGTCGCGCTCCAAACCCCTGCCCGAGATGTTTGGCTATGTGCGCGATTTAAAAGCCCGCCACGGCATAAAGATCGTCATCGTCAACAACGAGGGCCGCGAACTCAACCAATACCGCATCAAGGCCTTTGGCCTGGGCTGTTTCGTGGACGCCTTTGTCTCTTCCTGCTTTGTCCACATGCGCAAACCCGACGCCGATATCTTCCGGGTGGCCCTGGACATCGCCCAGACCGATCCGGCCGACGCCGCCTATATTGATGACCGGGCCATGTTCGTGGACGTGGCAGCCACCCTGGGCATCCGGGGCGTGGTCCACCGCGACGCGGCCACCACGGCCAGGGAACTTATGGCCCACGGCGGCTTTGCCGCCTCCTGCCCGGGCGGCCTCGGCTGAGCCTGCGGGGCGACGCGCCGGGGCCGGGTATCGGGGTGAGGAGTCGGGGCGGCGCGCCGGGGGCGGTGGAGCCAGGGCGACATGGCGGCCGGCGGGATATCGGGGCGGGGGTTCCAAGGCCGGCCTCTTTCCGGTACGGTGCGGGGGTAAATCAAACGGAGAGCCTACGGCCTCTCCAAGGAGTCGGTGCATGACCAAGATCGCCATTCCCTCCCGCGACGGCCAGGTGGACGAACACTTCGGCCATTGCGGCTATTTTACCGTGCTGACCATTGGCCCGGACAAGACCGTGACGGCCGAAGAGACCTTTGCCCCGCCGGCGGAATGCGGCTGCAAGTCCAATCTGGTCAACGATCTGCTCGGCATGGGCGTGACCACGCTCATTGCCGGCAACATGGGCCAGGGCGCGGCCAACAAGCTGCGCCAGGCCGGCATGACGGTCATTCGCGGTGCCGCCGGCCCGGTCCATGAGGCTGCTGCGGCCTATCTGGCCGGCAATCTGGCCGACCGCGACGAACTGTGCATGGCCCACGGCCACAACTGCCTCGACGACTAGTTGGCCGGCGCAGCGCGCCAACCACTGCCTTGATTGCCTGGGAGCCATGGAAGCATGGCTCCCTTTTTTGAGTTGTCTGGCCGCCGCCTTTGGCATCGAACCGGAACAGTTGCGGCTGTAATTTCTTACACTCCCGGCACACTTCCAGACACATTAAAAATCCCCATAAAACCAGCACGTTGCCCGTAAATGCGTCAGCCGGGATTCTCCTCAAACCGTTCCTAATTCCTCCAAACCACCTTGATCCCACTTCTTTTTGCCGCAGTTGACACAAGACGCGCATGCTCCCATATAACACGAAGCGTTGGTGTCCGCCCCCGACAGCCCGTCGGGCGGCGGAACCGAAAGAGGGAATACCGGTGCGAGTCCGGAACTGCCCCGCAGCGGTGAGCGAAAACGAACCCCGCAACAAAGCACTGGACGCGCGGCGTCCGGGAAGCGACGGGTAGTAGATACGCGGCCCGCATACGGCCGAAATGTTCGCCAGTCCGAAGACCTGCCAACGCCCGTCGGGACCAATCCGACGTCAGTCCAGGGAGCCTCGAGGGAGGGTTGCCCGGTCCAGCCAGGACGCCGCGCGCGTTTTTTGGCTGCCGTTGCCCTTCCCACTATCGCTAATGGTCTCGCCAGGGAGAACTCGCATGTCCGAGCCGATGGAACACGGCAATTTGGCCCTTTATCCCGATTCCGACCCCACCGCCAAGGCCGCCGCCGCCACTCCGGCCGAGCAGCCCGCCGTTGCCGCCGTGCCGTCGCGCATCCGCAAACGCCACGGGGAAATCGTCGCCTTCGACGCCGACAAAATCCTCTCCGCCATGCGCCGCGCCGGTGCAGTCACCGGCGAATTCGGCGACGACGAAGCCTGGCTGTTAACCGCCCAGGCCGTCAAAGTCCTCTCCCACCGCTTTGTGGGCCAGATCCCGGATATCGAGCGCATCCAGGACATCGTGGAGCAAGTGCTCGTCTCGGCCAACCACTTCCGCACCATGCGCGCCTATTCCGTCTACCGCGAACAGCGCGCCCGGCTTCGCGAAGACAAAAAAACCGTGGTGGACGTGGCCGCCTCCATCAACGAATACCTCGACCGCCAGGATTGGCGCGTCTCGGCCAACGCCAACCAGGGCTATTCACTCGGCGGCCTGATCCTGAACGTCTCGGGCAAAGTGGTGGCCAACTACTGGCTTTCCCACGTCTATCCGCCCGAAGTCGGCGCTGCCCACCGCGACGGCGATGTCCATATCCACGACCTCGACATGCTGTGCGGCTACTGCGCCGGCTGGTCGTTGCGCATGCTGTTGACCGAAGGCTTAAACGGCGTGCCCGGCAAGGTCGAAGCCAAACCGCCCAAACACCTCTCCAGCGCCGTGGGCCAGATCGTCAATTTTCTCGGCACGCTGCAAAACGAATGGGCCGGTGCCCAGGCCTTTTCCTCCTTTGACACCTACATGGCCCCGTTTATCCGCAAGGACAATCTGGGCTATGACGAAGTGCGCCAGTGCATCCAGGAACTGATCTACAACCTGAATGTGCCGTCGCGCTGGGGCACCCAGACGCCCTTTACCAACCTGACCTTCGACTGGACCTGCCCTGAGGATCTGGCCAAGGATCATCCCCTCATCGGCGGCGTAGAGATGCCGTTCACCTACGGCGAACTGCAAGTCGAAATGGACATGATCAACCGGGCCTACATCGAAGTTATGACCGCCGGCGACGCCAAGGGGCGCGTTTTCACCTTCCCCATTCCGACCTACAATATCACCAAGGATTTCCCCTGGCAGTCGCCCAATGTGGACATCCTGTTTGAAATGACGGCCAAATATGGGCTGCCCTACTTCCAGAATTTCCTCAATTCCGACCTCACCCCCAACATGGTGCGGTCCATGTGCTGCCGTTTGCAGCTCGATTTGCGCGAACTGCTCAAGCGCGGCAACGGCCTTTTCGGCAGCGCCGAACAGACCGGGTCCGTGGGCGTGGTCACCATCAACTGCGCCCGCCTGGGCTTCACCCATCGCGGCGACGAGGCCGGTCTGCTCGCCCGGCTCGACACCCTGCTCGACATCGCCCGCACCAGCCTGGAGATCAAACGCAAGGAGATCACCCGCCGCATGGACGCCGGGCTGTTCCCCTACACCAAGCGCTATCTGGGGTCGCTGCGCAACCACTTCTCGACCATCGGTGTCAACGGCATCAACGAAATGATCCGCAACTTCACCGGCGGCACCGAAGATATCACTTCGGCAAACGGCCACGCCATGGCCGTACGGCTGCTCGACCACGTGCGCGAACGCATGACCGAGTTCCAGGAAGAGACCGGCCACCTCTATAACCTCGAAGCAACGCCGGCCGAAGGCACCACCTACCGCTTCGCCCGCGAAGACAAAAAACGCTTCCCGGCCATCCTCCAGGCCGGTACGCCGGAAAAGCCGTATTATACGAACTCCTCCCAACTGCCGGTGGGTTTTACCGACGACCCCTTCGAGGCCCTTTCCCGCCAGGAGGAACTCCAGCGCAAATACACCGGCGGCACGGTGCTCCACCTCTACATGGGCGAACGCGTCACCAGCGCCGAAGCCTGCAAAAAGCTGGTCCAGCGCTCCCTGTCCGGCTTTGCCCTGCCCTACGTCACCGTGACGCCGACGTTTTCCATCTGCGACGTTCACGGCTACCTCGACGGTGAACACATCACCTGCCCGACCTGCGCCGCCGAAGGGCGCGAACAGGCCTGCGAAATCTGGACCCGCGTCATGGGCTACTACCGGCCCAAATCGGCCTTTAACGTCGGCAAACAGGGCGAATACGACGACCGGGTGTGCTTTAGCGAACCAGTTGCGATGTAAGAAGAACGGAAGGCGAAGAGGCCTCCGGCGGCCGGGGGCCTGAGGCCCCCGGACCCCCCATCGAGAGAAGCTTTTCAAGGGTTTTACGCATAGGCCGGCATGGCGACGACACGGGGTCGTGCCATACCGGCCTTTTCTTTATCGGGACGGCGGTCTGCCGCCCACTTGCCCCCGGTCGCCGGGAACGCTAAGGGACGCCCCATGAACGGACTGATTATCGGCGGCGTAACGCCCCTTTCCACCCTCGATTTCCCCGACGCCCTGGCCGCTGTCGTCTATTGCCAGGGCTGCCCCTGGGGCTGCCCCTACTGCCACAACGAACCCTTGCGCGAAATAACCGACCAGGCCGAGCGCGACGGAGCCTCGGTGCTCACCTGGCTCAAAGGCCGACGGGGACTCCTGGACGCGGTCGTTTTCTCCGGCGGCGAACCCACCCTCCAGGACGGGCTTGGCCCCATGCTCGACGCCGTGCGCGCCCTGGGCTTCAAAGTCGGCCTGCATACCACCGGCATGTACCCCGACGCCCTGGCCGCAATCCTGCCGCTGTGCGACTGGGTGGGCCTCGACGTCAAAGCCCCCCGCGCCGCCTACGATCGCATCACCGGCGTGGCCCGCAGCGGCGAGGCGGCGTTTGCCAGCCTCACCCTGCTCCTGCAAAGCGGCGTGCCCTGCGAAACGCGCACCACCTGGCACCCGGGCCTTTTGACCGAAGCCGAACTGGCGGAACTGGCCGGCGAACTGGCCGCAGCCGACGCCGGACGCTGGGTCATCCAGGGCTTTCGTCCCGATGGCTGCACCGACACCACCCTCTCGGCCGCCGGACCAACCGTCTTTCCGCCCGATCTCATAGCCCGACTCCAAACCGCCGCCCCGCGCCTGACCATCACCGCGAGAGTGTAGGAGGGGGAAGGCAGAAGAGGCCTCCGGCGGCCGGGGGGATGATCCCCCCGGACCCCCATCGGGAAAAGTTTTTAAGGGGGTTGTGCTCGTCGCAACAGGCCCCTTTGTCCCTGGCAGGGAGGGGCCGGGAGGGACTCCCCCCTCCCGCCTCGCGGCAACGCCGTCCCCCTATAACCCCTTGCCTTCCAGGAGGGATTCCAAAGGGGCCACCCCTTTGGCCGCCGGAGGCACTCTTCAATTCAATAAAGGGGACGACATGGACACGCTGACCATCACCGCCCGGGTGGCCATTCCCTTGGCCGAAATTTCGTTTATTGCGGCCCGCAGCGGCGGTCCCGGCGGCCAGCACGTCAACACCACCAGCACCAAGGTGACGCTGCTTTTTGATGTGCAGGCCTCGCCGAGCCTGACCGAATACGACAAGGCCCGCATCGGCCAGGCTCTCGAAGGTCGCATCGGCAAGGACGGGGTGCTGCGCGTGGTGTCCCAGTCCACCCGCAGCCAGTTCGCCAACAAGGAACTCGCCCTGGAGCGGTTTGCCGCCTTGCTGCGCGCCGCCCTGACCCCGGTCGCCCCTCGCAAGAAAACCCGCGTCTCCCTGGCTGCCAAACGCCGCCGGGTGGATGACAAGAAGCGCCAGGGCGCGCGCAAACGCCAGCGCAGCGTCAGCACGGACGATTGACCCGAGGGCGTAACACCGCAGCCGGCACTGACGCACAAGACCGCTCGTAGAATGGGGCACGCCTTGACGCCCTCCACCGCCCCGGGCTAGGTGAACCCAGTTTCCGGCCTCGGGCCGGTACGACGGCAACGCCCGATCCGGAGCACCCAACACATGTCCTCACTGGAACACAAACGGCAGAAAAGCGCGTTCTGGCTCTCCGCCAGCCGCGATCAGGCCCGCGACACCGGCATGGCCCTGGTGCTGGTCAGCCTCATCGTCTTTTTCATCACCCGCGAAATCCGCTACGTGACCATTGCCACAGGACTTTTGCTCCTGGACATGATCGCCCCGGCCCTGTTCAAACCGGCGGCCAAGGTCTGGTTTGGCCTGTCCCATGTTCTGGGCACGGTGATGTCCAAGGTGATCCTGGCCCTGGTCTTTTTTGTTGTGCTCACGCCCATGGGCCTGCTGCGGGGCCTGCTTGGCAAAGACCCCATGCGCGTGCGGCAGTTCAAACAGGGGACGGACTCGGTTTTCCGGGTGCGCGACCACGCCTTTGGCCCGGCCGACATCGAACAGCCCTTTTAAGGCAACGCCCGGGATATCCGACATTTCCGCCGTCCGCGCCCGCAACCACCGGACTGGACGGCATCTGGAGGCATAATGGAATTTATAAGCGAACTTTGGGGCTTTTTGCGCGCACGGAAAAAATTCTGGCTGCTGCCCATCATCCTGGTGCTGCTGCTGTTCGGCGTGCTGGTTGTCCTGACCAGCGGCTCGGCCGTGGCCCCCTTCATCTATACGCTGTTTTAGCCGGTCCCGCCCATGCCCGAATACATCCTGGGGATCTCCGCCTATTACCACGACTCCGCCGCTGCGCTTTTGCGCGACGGCGTGGTCGTGGCCGCCGCCCACGAGGAACGTTTCACCCGCGTCAAGCACGACGCCGGGTTTCCCCGCAAGGCTGCGGCCTATGTGCTGGCCGAGGCCGGCATTGAACTGGCGGAACTGGCGGCCGTCGTTTTTTACGACAAGCCCTATCTCAAGTTCGAGCGGTTGCTCGAAACCTACCACGGCTTTGCCCCACGCGGCCTTCGCAGCTTCCTGTCGGCCATTCCGGTCTGGATCAAGGAAAAGCTGTTCATGAAAAAGATGCTGCGCGAGGA
Organism: Solidesulfovibrio aerotolerans; assembly: GCF_009856865.1. Lineage (GTDB taxonomy): Bacteria > Desulfobacterota > Desulfovibrionia > Desulfovibrionales > Desulfovibrionaceae > Solidesulfovibrio > Solidesulfovibrio aerotolerans. The sequence continues at coordinate 49,691 of NZ_WVUD01000018.1, forward strand.
GCTGGCCGAACTCGGCCCGGGCAGGCCGCGCATCCTTTTTCCCGAACACCACCTTTCCCACGCCGCCTCGGCCTTTTATCCCTCGCCCTTTGACGAGGCCGCCATCCTCACCATCGACGGCGTGGGCGAATGGTCCACCACCACCATCGGCCTTGGGCGCGGCAAGGATATCACCTTCCTGCGCGAGCTGGATTTCCCCCATTCCGTGGGCCTGCTCTATTCCGCCTTCACCTACTACTGCGGTTTTAAAGTCAATTCCGGCGAATACAAGCTCATGGGCCTGGCTCCCTACGGCATCGACGGCTCGGCGCGGGTGGAGGAATTTAAGGCCAAGATCCTCGAAACCCTGGTGGATCTGCGCCCGGACGGCTCGCTGCTGCTCAACATGGCCTATTTCAACTTCGCCACCGGCCTGACCATGTGCCGCGACGCCAAGTGGGAGGCCCTTTTCGGCCTGCCCCGCCGGGCCGCCGAGTCCGAACTCGGCCAGGAGCACATGGACCTCGCCTTGGCCATCCAGCAGATCACCGAAGAGGTGGTGCTGCGGCTGGCCAAAACGGCCCGGGAACTGACGGGTTGCAAGAACCTCGTCATGGCCGGCGGCGTGGCTTTAAACTGCGTGGCCAACGGCAAACTGCTGCGCGCCGGCATTTTCGATGACGTGTGGATTCAGCCGGCGGCCGGCGATGCCGGCGGTGCCCTCGGGGCCGCCCTGGCCGCCTGGCATATCTGGGGCGAAAACGACCGCACGCCCTTGCCGGCCGGGGCGCTGGACCGCATGGCCGGTTCCTACCTCGGACCGCAGTTCACCCGGGCCGACGCCCTGCGTCTGGCCGCCCGCCGGGATGCGCCGTATACGCTTTATGAAGATTTCGGCGCGTTGTGCGACGCTGTGGCCGATCTGCTGGCCGACGGCAAGGTCGTTGGCTGGTTCCAGGGCCGCATGGAATACGGCCCGCGCGCCCTTGGCGGCCGCTCCATCCTGGGTGATCCGCGAAACCCGGAGATGCAGAAAAAGCTCAATCTCAAAATCAAATACCGCGAAGGCTTTCGGCCCTTTGCCCCGTCGGTTGCAGCCGAGGCGGTGTCCGACTATTTCATCCAGGACCGCCCCTCGCCCTACATGCTGCTGGTGGCCCCGGTGGCCGACGCCCTGCGCCATCCCCTGCCCCAGGGCTACTGGCAGATGCCCATGTTCGAGCGGCTATATGTCAACCGCTCCACCCTCCCGGCCATCACCCACGTGGACTTCTCCGCCCGCATCCAGACCGTCCACGCCGATACCAACCCGCGCTACCACCAGCTCATCACCACCTTCGGCGCGCGCCACGGCTGCCCCATGGTGGTCAACACGAGCTTTAACGTGCGCGGCGAGCCTATCGTATGCACCCCCGAGGACGCCTACCGCTGCTTTATGCGCACGGAAATGGACTACCTTGTCATCGGCGACTGCCTCTTCTGTAAAGACGGCCAGCCCGCGTACCCCGAAACCGGCGACTGGCGCGGCGAATACGAACTCGACTGATAGAATTAAGAATGCCTCCGGCGGCCGGGGGGGATAATCCCCCCCGGACCCCCTTGATAGGAGAAGTTTTTCAAGGGGTTATTGGGGCTGGCGAGGCGGCCCCGACGAATGTCCCGTTCCCCTTAACCCCTTGCCTTCAGGTGGGATTCCAAAGGGCTCAGCCCTTTGGCCGCCGGAGGCACTCTTCTGTCTTCAATCACCTTCCAGCTCAGGCTGGCCTTTACCCAGGCGTTGTCGCCGGGTCGTGGCGTCTTGCGTCGAGAAAATACAGAACCGGCACCACCATGCGCGAAAAAATGGTGGCTGCCACTTCTCCGGCCATAAGCGAGATGGCCAAGCCTTGAAAGATGGGGTCAAAGAGAATCACAAAGGCCCCGGCCACCACGCTGACTGCTGTGAGCAGCATGGGCCGAAAGCGCACCGCGCCGGCCTCTTCCACGGCCTGGGCCAGGGGGATGCCCTCGCTCCGGCGCAGCTCGATAAAATCCACCAGGATGATGGAATTGCGCACCACGATGCCGGCCCCGGCGATAAAGCCGATCATGGACGTGGCCGTGAAAAACGCCCCGGCTGCGGCATGGGCCGGGATGATGCCAATGAGCGAGAGAGGAATGGGAGCCATAATCGCCAACGGGATGGTGTAGGAGCCAAACCAGCTGACCACCAGCACGTAGATAAGCACCATGACCACGGCAAAGGCCAAGCCCATGTCGCGAAAGACTTCGTAGGTGATCTGCCATTCGCCGTCCCACTTGAGACTATAGCCCAGCGTATCGGCCGGCGTGCCGCTCCACAGGATGGGGAGAGGCGCTTTGGAGGCCGTCTGCCAGGCCCCCTCGCCGCGTGCGGCCAAGGCGGCCAGGGTGTCGTTGACCTTGCCGATGGCGTAGATGGGGCTTTCCTCGCGTCCGGCCACATCGCCGGTCACATAGACCACGGGCAAAAGATTTTTGTGATAGATGCGCCCGGGCTGCTCGGTTGCGGTGATGCCCGCGATCTGGGCCAGGGACACGAGTTTGCCGTCGGTGCCGGCCACGGTCACCGATTCCAGGCTGGCCGCATCGGGCCGGGAACGCTTGGGCAGGCGCACCACAATGGGCGCGTCTTCCCGGGCCGCCTCGTCGTGGAGCAGGCCGGCCACGGTGCCGGAAAACGAAGCGGCCACGTCGCGCAAGGCCCGGTCCGGGTCGATGCCGGCCGTTAAGGCCTTGTCGCGCTCGATGCGGATGACCCGCTCGGGCCGGGGATCGTCCACATACCAGTCCACATCCACCACGTCCGGGGTGGCGGTCATGACCGCTTTGACCTGTTCGGCCACGCTTTGGCGGCCGGCGTCGGTGGGGCCGTAGATTTCGGCCACCAGCGTTTGCAGCACCGGCGGTCCGGGCGGGGCTTCCACCACCTTGATCCTGGCTCCATGGCGCTGCGCGATGGGGACCAGCCGCTCGCGCACGGCCTTGGCAATGGCGTGGCTTTGCAGGCTGCGCTCGCCCTTGGGACGCAGATTGACGGCGATTTCCGCCTCGTTTTGGGCGGTGCGCAGATAGTAATGCCGGATAAGCCCGTTAAAGGTCATGGGCGCGGCCGTGCCGGCGTAGATGACGGCATTGACGGTCTCAGGGCGGGTAAGCGCCGCGTCGGCCAGTTCCCGGGCCACGGCCGTGGTCGTTTCCAGGGTCGTGCCACGCGGCATGTCCACGATGACGGCGAATTCGCTTTTGTTGTCAAAGGGCAGCATCTTGACCAGCACGGCCTTGGCCGGAAAAAGGGCGCAGGCCCCAAGAAAAAGCATCCCCACCAGACCCAGAAAACCCCAGCGCCAGACCGGGCGTTTGAGCAGCCGGTCCATGAGCTTTAAATACAGGCGCGTGCCCAGGTCGTTGGGGATGGCGGCGTGGTCCGTGGTGGACGGACGCAGGGTGCGCTTGGCCGTCCAGGGCGTGATTAAAAAGGCCACCAGCATGGACAGCAGCATGGCGACCGACGCGCCAATGGGCATGGGCCGCATGTACGGTCCCATAAGCCCGCCGACATAGGCCATGGGGGCTATGGCGGCGATGACCGTGAAGGTGGCCAGGACCAGGGGCGCACGCACTTCGCCAACCGCTTCGACGATGACGGTGGACAGGGATTTTTGCCGCGCGCCCGGCAGACCCAGGTGGCGCACGATGTTTTCCACGTCAACGATAGGATCATCGACCAGGATGCCGATGCAAAAGATAAGCGCAAACAGGGTGACGCGGTTGAGCGTATAGCCCATGAGCCAATACGTGGCCAAGGTCACGGCCAGGGTGACGGGCACGGCCACCATGACCACCAGGGAGGCCCGCAACCCGAGAAAGAGAGCCACCACGCCACCCACGGTCACGGCCGCCAGGATAAGGTGCATAAGCAGCTCGTCCACCTTGTGCTTGGCCGTCTCGCCGTGGTTGCGCGTGACCGTGAGGCTGACATCGCCCGGCAGGACCGTGCCGCGAAGGGCCTCAATGCTTACCAGGGCCGCATCCGCTATGCGGGCGGCATTTTCGCCAGCCCGTTTGGCCACGGCCAGGGTGACGGCCGGATGGGCCTCGCCCGGCCGCACCTCGGGCGCGGCCATGGCCGGGCCGGGCACAAAAAGGACATAGTCGAGGGGGTCGTCAAAAGCGTCGCGCACCGTGGCCACGTCGGTTAAATAGACCGGCCGGCCATCGCGCACGGCCAGGACCGCCCGGGACAGTTCTTTTTGGCTGCGGAAAAAATTATCCAGCCGCACGGCCAGGGCCGCACCGAGTTCGTATGTCTCGCCCACGGAACGGGCGGCATTTTGCTCGCCAAGGGCCGTTATGACATCCACGGCGTCCAGGCCCCGGGAGCGCAGCCTGTCGGCGTCAAGGTCCACCATGACCGCCCGCTTGCGCCCGCCGGTGATGGTGGTTTCCCCCACGCCCGGGATGCGGCGCACGTTTTCGTTAATGGCTGCTGCCATGGTGCGCAGTTGGCGCGCGTCATAGGGACCGCCCCACAGGGTCACGGCCAGGACCGGCACGTCGTCGATGGAGCGCGGTTTGAGGATCGGCTGGCTGCACCCGGGCGGAATCCAGTCCAGGTGCTGGTAGAGCTTGGCATAGGCGGCCACCACGCTGCGCTCGACATCGGCCCCCACGGCAAAGCGCACCACGGTCAGGGCCTCGCCGTCGCCGGCCGTGGAATAGACGTATTCCACCCCCGGGATTTCCCACAGGATGCGCTCCATGGGCGTGACCACGCGGTTTTCCATCTCCTTGGGCGTGGCCCCGGGCATGGAGACGTGGACATCGATCATGGGCACGATAATCTGCGGCTCTTCTTCGCTGGGCGTGGCCAAAACGGCCATGACGCCGGTGAGAAGGGCCGCCAGGACCAGCAGCGGGGCCAGCTTGGAATCGACGAAAAGGGCCGTTATGCGGGTCAGCCAGTCGCCGTGGCGGCCATGGGGGGCCTCGGGGCCGGTCACTTTGGCGCTCCGGCGAGGCTATCCCCGTCACGCAGGGTGGCCCCGGTGTCGCAGGCCAGTTTTTCGCCGTCGTTTAACCCACTGAGGACTTCGACAAAGCGTTCCCGGCCAGCCGGGTCAAAGGCTTCGGAGTCGGTTAAATACGTGGCCCCGCCAAAGGCCACAGCCAAAAAGGTGCCGCCGGTCTTGACCAGGCGCAGATGGAGCGTCCCGGTCGCGTCAACGGTAAAGGCCGTGGGCAGATCGCCGCGAAGGGCCAGGCAGTTGGTCGGGACAAGGAGTTTATTGACGGTGCGGGCCGGGACGAACACCCGGCCGAACATGCCGGCCCGGGGCGGCCCCACCGCTTCGGGCACCGTGGCCGGCAGGGCGCATTTGAGCTTGAAGGTGCGATTTTGGGGATCGACCCGGCCAACGATGGCCGAGACGGTCACGGCAAAGGGAGCGGCGGCCAGGGACGGCACGGCGGCGATGATGGTCTGGCCCAGGCGCAGATCGGCCAACAGCGATTCGTCCACCTGGGCGGTTATTTCAAAGCCGCCGGAAGCGGCGTCAATGAGCGCCAGTTGGGCACCAGCCGCGACAAAAGCGCCCTGGTCCACATAGCGTCGGGCCAGGATGCCGTCGAAGGGGGCGGTGATGCGGGTGTAGGCCCGAAGGGCGGCCAGTTCGCCCAGTTTGGCGGTGACGGCCTGTTCCTTGGCCGTTAACGCGTCGATCTGGCGCGAGGCGGCGTCAAACTCGGCCTTGGCCCTGTCGAAATCCTCCTGGCTGACGGCCCGTTGGACCAGCAGCCGGGACATGCGGTCCATGGTGGTCCGGGCCAGACCGGCCCGGGCGGCCAGACCCTGCTTTTCCCGCACGACCTGTTCGCGGTCGGCAATAAGGCCCCGTTCCTGGCTGATCAGATCCTTGTCGTCGATGCGCAGAATCGGCGCGCCGGCTGCCAGCCGGTCGCCTTCCCGGGCCATGACCGCCTCCACCGTGCCCGAGAGCTTGCTGGCCAGGACCACGCTTTGCTCGGACTCCACCTGGGCCGGGAAGGAGCGGCATTCCACCACTTCGCTGCGCCCCACCGGGCGCACCGGCACGGAAACGGTCCGTGAGGCGCGTGACGCCGGGGATGCGGGCGGTTTTTCTTCGGAACAACCGGCCAGACAGACCAGGACAAGACACAACGGCATAAGAAAGTATCGCATGATCCATGCAATTTCATCCCAGGCCGGGCTTGTCAATGTGGTGTGCGTCGTTTTTTTGCGCTGCCTGGCCCGTTTTCCGGCGCATTTCACAGTCTGGCAATAGGAAATGCCGCGTCAGGGACCGGGAAAGCGCCAGGGCACAACAGGGGCCAGATTGATGGCATCCACCCGCCAGCAGTCCGGGCCAAGCTCCAGGATATTGAGGCGGCAGTAGTCCTGGCCCAGGCGGAACAGGCAGGCCAGATCGATGCCGAGGGCATGGCACAGGATGGTGCGGTTGACCCCGCCGTGGGCCACGGCCAACACGTTGCCGGGCAGCTCGGCCAATTCGGCCACGGTAGCCACGGCCCGGTCCTGGACCTCGCTAAAGCTCTCGCCGCCCTGGGGACAGAATCCGGCAATGTCGCAGCCCCGGCGTTCGTAGGCCCCGGGGAAGCGGTGACGGACTTCCTCGACGGTGAGGCCCTCAAACGCGCCCAGGGCGATTTCCCGCAGGCGCGGTTCCAGGCGGATGGGCACATCGCGCCCGCCCAGGACAAGGGCGGCGGTCTCCTGGCAGCGGGTCAGATCCGAGGCCACGACGGCGGTAAAGGGAATGTCGGCCAAAACATCGCACCACAAGGCGGCCTGCCGACGGCCGTCGTCGGTGAGGGGATGATCGGTCTGGCCGATAAACCGGCGCGGGGCATGTTGGAAGATCGCCCCGTGGCGCAGCAAAAAAAGCGTGCTCATGGCTGTCTCGCGGGTGTGAGGCCGGTTGTGGCCAGGATGTCGGCCAGGGGGCGGGGGAGCGCCCGTTCCACCCGGGCCAGGATGGCCAGGGCGTTGCTGCGGCGCCGGGTGATGGCGGCCACTGCCTCGGGATCATGGGCAAAAAGCGCCAGTTTTTGGCCGAACCGCTCGGGCACGGACACCAGCCGGCTGCCGTGGACGAACTTGTCGGCCAGATAAACGATTTCGCGTTCGGTGACAGGGGCCTGCGGTGGCAGATCGATGTCGCGATGGGCGGCAACGATGGCCCCGGCCCGGGAAAAGCCCAGGGCGTCGAGGAGCCGGCCGCCGGCAGCCTCGTGGTGGGGCTGGCCCTTGGCCACGTCGTGAAGCAGGGCCGCGGCCTCAATCAGTTCGCAATCCAGGCCGGCCCCGGCAGCATTAAGGCCCCGGGTCAGAGCCACGGCCACGGCAGCCACACCGCGGGCATGGGCCAGCCCCTGGGGCGGCACGGCCTCGATGGCCAGCAACGCCTCAGCCTCGGCCGGGGTGGGAATGTCCAGCCGCCCGGCCAGGACGTCCAAGACGGCGTAATCGTCCGGGGTGTCCATGTCGGCCAGGGTCAGGGCGTCGGCCACGGGAAGTTCTTCAAAAGGATAAGGGGCCAGGGCGGCGCGCAGGCCGCCGTCGCCGTCGTAGGCCAGGATGGCCGGGGCAAGGGTCGCGTCCAGGCAGGGCGGATGGCCGCGCTCCCCGGCAAAGCTCGGATAGAGCACGGGCGGCGCGTCGGGCGCACCGGCCCGGCCCAGGAGCCGGACCACGGTGGCCGGGCGAAACAGCGGCACATCGGCCGGGGTGATAAGCACCTGGGCGGCTGTGGGCGGCAGGACGGCCAGGGCGGCCCGGACTGTCGAAAACATGCCGGTTTCGTAATACGGATTGTAAACGAAACGCAGTCCCAGGCGCGCGGCTTCGGCCGCAATTTCGTCGTGGCGGTGGCCGCCGGCCACGACAATGTCCGTCACCCCGGCGTGGCGCAAGGTGGCGGCCAGTCGGGCCAGGGCGGTCTGTCCGGCCAGGGGGAGCAGGGGTTTGAGCGGTCCCAGCATGCGCGAGGACAGGCCGCCGGCTAAAATGACGGCGGCAGTGCCGACGGCCCAGGGGTCGGGCCGGGAAGGATCGGTCGTGTCGGGCATGGGCCAAGTGTCGGGGCTGGCGGGCCGGCTGTCAAGACCGGCTGGCCCCTGTGTCGTCGGCTTTGGGGAAGCGCAGGATGAAGGTCGCGCCGCTGTCATTTCGGGCGTTGATGCTGCCGCCGAGCTGGCGGGCCAGATTGAGTACGAGCTGCATGCCCAGCGTCCCGGTTTGCTCAAGGTCGAAATCAGTTGGCAGACCAGGGCCGTCGTCGGCGATGGTGATGGTGATGGCGTCGTCGGTCTGGGCCAGGGTCACGGTCAGGACAGGGTTTTCCCGGCCGAAAAAGGCATGCTTGTGGGCGTTGGTGAGCAATTCATTGACGGCCAGGCCGGCCGGCACGGCCTGTTCGATGGGCACGGTGACCGGGGCCAGGATGCAGCGGAGGTCCAAGGGCGAGTCCTTGGGGCCTTGGCCGAAAATTTTGGGCAGCAGATCCGTTATATAGGTGTCCAGCCGAATGTGGGAGAGGTCGGCGGAGCGGTAGATCTCCTCGTGGACCAGGGCCATGGAGGCAATACGGTTGCGGCTGACCCGAAAGCTTTCCAGGGCGATGGGGTCTTTGACCTGTTCGGACTGGAGGTAGAGCAGGCTGGAGATGATCTGCAGGTTGTTTTTCACCCGGTGGTGGATTTCCTTGAGCAGAATTTCCTTTTCGGCCAGGGAAGCCCGGATGGCCCGGTCGGCTTCCACGCGTTCGGTGACGTCCTTGTCCACGCCCCGGTAGCCGCGAAAAGAACCGGTCTCATCGTGCCAGGCCACGCCGCTGGTCATAAGGCACCGCCTTTTGCCCTCCACGGTCAGGCGCCAGTTGATCAGGTCGATCAGGGGTGAGCGCTCCGCTTTGGCTGCCTCGATGACCGGGCGCAGGGTGGCTTCCTCGCCCGGGGCCAGGAAGCTGTAATAGGACTTGCCCACCAACTGCGCCGGTTCGTAGCCAAGGGCCAGCCGCACCTTGTCTCCGAGATGGACGTAGCAGTCGTTTTCATCGATTTCCCAGATCCAGTCGGCCATGGAGGCCGTTATGTGGGCCATGCGTTCCTGGCTTTGGCGCAGGGCGGCCAGGGCGTGTTCCCGGGCCTCGTCATTGGCGGCCAGCAGCTCGGCCATGGCGTCGAGGTTGCCGGCCACTTTGGCGATGCCGGCACCTCCGTGGGGCAGGCCGGTGCGGGCGGAGCGTTGGCCCTGGCCGATGCGGGCAGCGGTGTCGGCGATGCGGTCCAGGCGGGCGGCGATGACACCCCCGCCGATAAACCAGGCCACGCCAAGGGCCAGTCCGGTGGTGGCGGCCAGCAGGATCAGGTTGTGGAAAAGAGCCTGTCGGGCCGGCCCCAGAATGGTTTCTTCGGGCACGCCCACCACAAAGGCCATATAGGCCGGGGCTATCGGCGACAGGCGCAGCTTGTGGAAGGCATACTGGCGTCTGACGCCATCGGAACCGGGCTTGAGGAACACGCCCTGGTTGCCGCCGGAATCAATGGCCTGCCATATTTCGCCCCGGATCGGGCTGCCGAGAGGGTTGGTGGCGGTTGGGGGCAGATAATACAGGCGCACGCCCTTGTGGTCGGTGATGCCAAATGTGGTGCCGGCCGGCATGCGCAGAGCCGCGTAGGCGGTGTCGAAGGAACTCATGTCCACGGCGACCGCCAATACGCCGAGAAGCGCGCCGCTCGAGTCGTAAAGAGGCAGGGCAAAGGGGAAGACGGGCTGGCCGCTGGTGCTGCTGATGATATATTCGCCGGTCATGAACTGCTTTAAGGCCATGGCGTCGCGAAAATGTTTGCGGTCGCTCAAATTGACCCGGACCAAGGGACGACCCGAGGCGATGACGTCGCCCTGGGTATCGATTATCACTATATTGGCATAGATGGGATTTTGTCCCAGCAGGGCGGCAAACAGGGAGGTGCAGACAGCGCTGTCGAGTTGGCGCAGTTCGGGCATGGCGGCCAGGGCGGTCAGCAGCAGGCGGGTACTCTCGGTAATGCGCTCCTGGACCTGGGCCATGGCGGCCGCGGCCTGGGACGCTTTGGTCGAGGCGTCGGCCACGAGGTGGCGGCGCTGCTGCACGCCGTCATAGACCTGGAGGGCCAAAGACGGCAACACGGCCAAAAGGACCAACAAAACAAGGCCGCCACGGATCGACATCGTGGAAATTGCCTTCACCAGGTCTGCCTTTTTTTTCGTCGTGCCGCCCCGGTCGGGCGGATCAGCGGCGCAGCCCACGCCCGCCGAGGTGCCCGAGGAGCCATTTGGCCAGACCCAGGCCCAGGGTCAGGTCGCGCAGCCGACGGCGCACCACAGCCTGGGCCAGGGCTGTTTCCAGACCCATGAGGCGTCGGGAGATTTCCCCCCGCAGGGCGATGCTGCGCCGGGCTTCGGCCAGGGCGCGCAACTGTCCGTCTAAAAACATGCCTGATCCTTTTTCAGTTCCGCCACGGTCTGGGAAAAGGCCAGGGGCAACCGGGCCAGCCGGCGACGCAGCCGCCACAGGGCCAACGTCCCGGCTCCCAGAAAGAGCGCCGCCCCGCCGCCCGCCACTGCCAGCCGCCACGGCGGCGGCACGGCCAGCAGCACCGCCACCACGGCCAAGGCCAGGCCAAAAAGCAGCAGGGCGGCACCGGCAACCGCCAGCAGCACCAGTTGGATACAGCGGATTTTGACCTCGCGGGCCTCAAGGCCGAGCAGCTCCAGCCGATCAACGGCCACGTCAAGGATCAGGCCGGCCAGGCGCTGGCCCGCAGCGGTCAGTTCCGACAGGGCGGCAAACGCGTCAGCCACGCTATTTACGACTCATAAACCAGCCCAGCAGCAGCCCGAAAAGAAACGAGCCGCCCACGGCGTGGTAGGGTTTTTCATGGATGATACGGTCGGCGGCCTGGAGCTTCTCGTCGAGCAGGCCGTCGAGATCGGCGTATTGCCGTTTGGCGGCCTCAAGCCGTTGTTCCAGTGTGTCCCGGGCTTTTTTGACCCGTTCGTCGGCTTCGCCGGCAGTGGCCTCGATCAGGGCACCGGCGTGGCGGATGATGTCGCGCAGTTCGTCGGCCATGGCTTCGGTCTGGGTGGATTTCGCGGCCATTGGTGCGCCTCCTTGGCGGTGATCGATAAGATAGAAACCACCCTAGCGCGAATCGTCGGGTGTTGTCCATGCGGCCCGACTATCCGGGGCCTGCCCGGGGGAAGATTGGCCAAATACATGGCGCAGGGCCTCTAGAAAGCGATTTTTCTGGAGGGGCTTGGTGAGCAGGGCGCTGGCTCCGGCGGCCTTGGCCCGGCCCTTTTCCTCGCGGAAGGCATAGGCAGTGACCACCAGGATGGGCGTGGCGGGCCGGCCGGCGGCGGCTTCGCGCCGGCGGATTTCCGCAATGACGGTGTAGCCGTCGATGTCGGGCAAGGCAATATCCATGACCACGGCGTCAAAGGCCCGGGCCTCGACCATTTCCAAGGCTTGTTCCCCGGTGACGGCGTAGGTGACGGTCAGGGGCAGGTTTTCGAGCAGATCGCCGTAGAGCAGGCGATTGGACTCGCTGTCTTCGACGATGAGCAGGGAGCGCCGGCCGGCCAGGGCCTGGGGCGCGGCCGGGGCCTTGGCCGGGGGCAGGCTGGACGGGTTGCACCCGTTGACGGGGATGGCGCAGTAAAAGGTGCTGCCGGCTCCGGGGGTGGATTCCAGCCACAGTCGGCCGCCCAGGCCGTCGGCGAGGAGCGTGCTGATGGTCAGGCCAAGGCCCGTGCCGCCGTAGGCCCTGGTGGTTGAGGAATCGACCTGGGTGAAGGGTTCAAAGATGGTTTCCTGCTTGTCTGGCGCGATGCCGATGCCGGTGTCGGACACGGAAAAGAGCAGTTCCTCCCGGGGCGGGCTGGCCGGGAGCCGGGACAGGGTCAGCACGACTTCGCCGCAGGTGGTGAACTTGACGGCGTTGCCGGCCAGATTGCGCAGGATTTGGCGCAGGCGGGCCGGATCGCCGCAGGCCTGGCGCGGCACGTCCGGGGCGGTCTCCAGGCGAAGGACAAGCCCCTTGGCCAGCGCCTGGGCGTCCAGCAAGGCCGAGGCCTCATGCAGCACCACCACCGGATCATAGGGGATTTTGGCCAGTTCCAGGCCGCCGGATTCAATTTTGGCCAATTCCAGGATGTCGGACAACAGCGTCATGAGGGATTCGCCGGCCAGTTCCAGGGTGCGCAGGAATTCCTGCTGCCGCCCGGTGAGGGCGGTGCCGCGCAACACATCCACCATGCCGAGGATGGTGTTCATGGGCGTGCGGATCTCATGGCTCATGGTGGAGAGGAACCGGCTCTTGGCCTGGTTGGCTGCCTCGGCCGAATCCTTGGCCAGACGCAGGGCCTGTTCCATGGATTTGCGGCCGGTGATGTCCACCAGCACCGAGAGCAGGCAGTCCTGGCCATAGGCCTCGATGGGGGTGCAGGAGAGCAGCACCGTGAGGTCCTGGCCGTCGCGCAGATGCAGGGCCAATTCCATGTTGCGAACCACGCCGTCGCGCTCAAGAATCCGCAACATGTTGTCCCGGTCGGTATCGCGCAAAAAGAGGCTGATTTCCTGGGGGGTGCGGTTGACGACCTCTTCCCGGGCATAGCCGGTGACAGCGGTAAAGGCCTCGTTGACCTCCAGGAAACGGCCTTCGGCCCGGGTGGCGACGCTGACGATCACCGGCGAAAGGCGAAATATCGTGTCCAGCCGCTCCCGGCTTTCGCCCAGGGCCGCATCGGCGGCAAGCTGTTCGGTCATGTCCCGGGCGTAGATGGCCAGATGGGGCCGGCCGCCGGTGGGGTTTGGGATGGGGTAGACGGCGTTTTCGTAGACGCGTCCGGCCCGCTGGTCGGTAAAGCGCAGCGGACGGCCGGTTTCCTGGACCTGCCGGTAGCGTTCCCGGCGAGTGGCGGCCACCGGAGCGTCGATAAGCTCCAGGAGGCCCTGTCCCCGCAAGGCTTCGGCCGCCAGTCCGAATCGGGCCGCCCCTGTCTCGTTGACCATGATGACACGGTAGAAATCGTCAATGACCAACACGGCATCACTGGTGGCGTTTAACACCGCTTCGAGCATATCCTTGTGGCCGATGCAGTCGTTTTCCAGGGCCTTTCGCCGGGACATCCCGACGCGTCGGCGCTGCCAGCCCCAGCCGGCGGCCAGGAGGAGGACGGCCAGCCCGCCGGCCCACAGCAGTGGCCGGGGCCAGACGTTTTGGCTCCTGGCCGGCTGGCGGGCGGCGTCGAACCAGCGCTCTGCCAGGGCGGTCCTGCGGTCCTGGGGAAGGGCATCCAGGGCTTTTTGCAGGCTGGAGGCCAGCAGGGGAAAGGGGGAACCCATGCAGACGTCGTTGTTGGGCCAGGGCATGACCGACGCGATGGTGAGGTTGTCGTAGCCAAGGTCCCGGATGATGCCGGTGGCTGCGGCCAGGTTGAGAAAGGTGGCGTCGGCCTGGCCCTCGGCCACGGCAGCCACGGCGTTTCGGGCGTTGCGCTTGAAATCAAAGCGGATGCTGCGGTCGGGGTAGGCAGCTTGCAGGCGCTCGTAGGCAAAAAAGGTGGGGGCCACAGCCACGATCTTGCCGGTCAGGTCGGCGATATTCCAGACGGGGTTGTCGGAGTGCCGGGCGATCATGACATAGGGAAGGCTGGAATAGGGCCGGGTCAGGTGCAGGAAGGTTCGCCTGGCGGGCGTGTCGGTGATGCAGGCGAAGACATCGATGCCGCCGCCGGTCTGGGCCAGTTCCAGGGCGCGGGTATACGTGATGTCAAAGGCCGGCTCGAACGTGACCCCGAGCAGGGGGGCCAGGGCGTCGAGGTAGTCGGCGGCCAGCCCCATATAGCGGGACGCACCGTCCGGGCCGGGCACGATGTCCTGGAAAGGATTCTGTCCGGCGGAAACACCCACGCGTAGCACAGGATGTTCGGCCAGAAACTGCCGTTCGGCTGCGGTAAAATCCGGGCCGGCGGTCTGGGCAACGGCCGTGGACACGGTCAGCAGCCAGGCCAACCAGACCAGCCAGATCCGCCAGACCGGCCGGAGTTGGCTACCACGCCGCGCGAACCGCCGCCCTCCCCGGCTCATGGGAGGCGGCTCCGGTTGCTCCAGGCCGTCCCAGCAGGCATCGCCGCCCAGGCAGGCAACGAACCCTTGGCCACGTTTCTGCGGCAGGTCGTGGTCCTTCCCGCCGGGGCGCGGGGGGAAACAGCCTGGGGTGGTCCGGTGGGACGGCAACGCCCGATTGGCCAGAAGAAAAACGGCATACAAGCGCTACCGAGTGGGCGCGTCAGGGTAATTGGTGTTGCAGTATTTGGCGCACCAATTAAACCCCGTCACTACGATAGGCATGCAACCATTGAATTGATTGGGGCCGGAAAGGGCGTTGAACACGTCGTTGCAGGCCTTGTTACAAGCCTGGTGCGAGGCAAATTGAACAGACATAACGTCGTTATCGTAGACGTTACACAGTTCAATGTTGTCGCAGGACATGCCTCGCCCACCGCCCGCAGTGTAGCAAAAGCCACGAAACTCCGAATCGGTCAGCGGTTTGGGCGTGCAGGCGCTCAGGCCGCACAACGCCAAGCAAAAAGCGCCAAGAAGAAGCTGTCGCATGGAAATGCTCCTATTGGGCGTCAGCCAGCTTTGGTCTGGGTACATACCCTGGATCTACCCGTATGGTTTCACCTACACCCCACCAAGGTCTTTTGCCAAGAGGTACCAGTGTCGGACCGGCCGCGGCGCGGCAAGGTATAAAACTTTGTACCACCCGGGGGGCGCCTCTGGGAAGGTACAAGATCCTGTACGCGGCCAAGGCCATACGGACGGATTTTACAGAATCTTTATGGCGCAAAAACAACTGATTTTATTGCGTTATTTATCAGAACAGGCTGACCCTGAAAAGATGGCCCGCCATTTGCTAGAGAGAAAACATCCTTCCTCTGCGAAAGCAATTTTAGGAAAAGGACTTCAGGGATGGCGACCCGGAAGTCCTTTTTCATTTGTGGCGGGGTACTTGGCTGTTTGGCTTCCCGACCGGCTTGTGGCCGGCCACGCACCGCAGCCCCTTGCCTGCCCCACGCTCCTGCAGCGACAGTTCCCTGGCTCACCGCCCAACCCACCGTTCCCAAAAAGAAAACGCGCGCCCGAAGACGCGCGTTGCACCTGTTCCCGAGGCCACGGCCCGGGCCGCCCAGTCCAGCCAAACCCAGCCTGGGCCAACGCAACCGACCCAGTCCAGCCAAACCCAGCCTGGGCCAACGCAACCGACCCAGGCCAACCAAGCCAAGCCCGGGCCAGTCCAGCCCCGTCCAGGCCAACCAAGCCGTCCAGCCAAACCCAGCCTGGGGCAACCAAGCCCAGTCCAATCCAGCCCAGGCGGCCGGGCCGGTTCAAATAGTTTTACCGACCAGCCTTGGCCCAGGAGTCTTTGAGCGCCACCGAGCGGTTAAACACCGGCTTGGCCGGCGTTGTATCCTTATCCACGCAGAAATAGCCCAGCCGCTCGAACTGCACGTTCTCGCCGACCGGAATGTCGGCCAGGGCCGGTTCAATGAGGGCGTCAGCAATCACTTCCAGGGAATGGGGATTGAGGCAGTCCATGAACTCGCCCTTGCCTTCCATGGGGTTTTCCTTGGTGAACAGGCGGTCGTAGAGGCGCACCTCGGCGGTGAGCGCATGGGCGGCCGAGACCCAGTGGATGGTGCCCTTGACCTTGCGCCCGTCGTCGGACCAGCCGCCCTTGGTGGCCGGGTCGTGGGTGCAACGCAGTTCAATGACCTCGCCCGTGGCCGGGTCTTTTATGACCTCGGTGCAGGTGACGTAGTAGGCGTGGCGCAGCCGCACCTCGGCCCCGGGGGCAAGGCGAAACCACTTCTTGGCCGGCGTCTCCATGAAATCGTCGCGCTCGACGAAAAGCTCGCGGGTAAACGGCACGTTGCGCACACCCATGGACTCGTCTTCGGGATGGTAGGGGAACCGGATGTCTTCCACCTGCCCTTCGGGATAGTTCTCGATGACGAGCTTAAGCGGTCGCAGCACGCCCATAAGCCGCTTGGCCCGGCGATTGAGGTCTTCGCGCAGGCAGTGCTCCAAAAGGGCCACATCCACCATGCTGTCGGCCTTGGACACGCCGATGCGCTCGCAAAAATCCCGCATGGCTTCGGGCGTGTAGCCCCGGCGGCGGATGCCGCTCAAGGTTGGCAGGCGCGGGTCGTCCCAGCCCGAAACGACTTTTTCGGTCACCAGCTGAATGAGCTTGCGTTTGCTTAAAACCGTGTACGACAGGTTCAAGCGCGCGAATTCGATCTGCTGCGGATGGCCCGGCACGGGCAGATTATTGAGCACCCAGTCGTAGAGCGGCCGGTTGTTCTCAAATTCCAGCGAGCAGATGGAATGGGTGATGCCCTCCAGGGCGTCGGAAATGCAGTGGGTGTAGTCATACATGGGGTAGATGCACCAGGCGTTGCCGGTGCGATGGTGCTCCACCTTCTTGATACGATAGATAACCGGGTCGCGCAGCACCACATTGGGGCTTTGCATGTCGATTTTGGCCCGCAGCACCCTGGCCCCGTCGGGAAATTCGCCGGCCCGCATGCGCCGCAGCAAATCAAGGTTCTCGGCCGGTGTCCGGTCGCGGTAGGGGCTGTTTTTACCCGGCTCAGTGAGCGTGCCCCGGTAGGCCCGGATCTCTTCCTGGGTCAGGTCGTCCACATAGGCCAGGCCCTTTTCGATGAGCATCTCGGCAAAGGCGTAGAGCTTCTCGAAATAGTCCGAGGCGTAAAACTGGCGGTCGTCCCAGGAGAATCCGAGCCAGCGCACGTCGTCTTTGATGGCATCGACGTATTCCACCTCTTCCTTGGCCGGGTTGGTGTCGTCGAAGCGCAGATTGCACTGGCCGTTAAATTCCTTGGCCAGCCCGAAATTGAGGCAGATGGACTTGGCGTGGCCGATGTGCAGATAGCCGTTGGGTTCGGGCGGGAAGCGGGTATGGACGCGTCCGGCCCATTTGCCGGTGCGGTTGTCTTCGTCGATGATCTGGCGGATGAAGTCCCGGGCCGGGGCCGGGGCGGATTTGGGCGTCTCTTCCGCGTCGCGTGCGGTCATGGCTGGACCTCGTTTGGCTTATTTGGGGGCGGCCGAAAGGCCGCGTGAATCCCCAAAAATAGGCCAAAATCCGGGGAGGGTCAAATGGGCGGGGCCGGGGTGGCTGCAAAATTGTCGCACCATTACCAAAAATGTCGCCCTGTTACGGGGAGCCGGTAAGAATTAGTTAATAATGTTGCAGTATTGACATTATGGAATCCGTCTTGCTACATGCCCGTCACTTTTGTCCAAGGCGGTAGCCATGCTCCACTCGTCTCCCGACCTGCCGCAAGACGTCTTCCGGCGCATCTTTTTAAATTCCCCCAATGCCGCGCTCATTCGCGACGCCAACGGCCTCGTCGTTGCCGTCAACGCCGCCTTTGAAGCGCTTTTCGGAGCAGAAGCCGGGGATGTGGTGGGACGCGATCTGCGCCAGGCGCTGCGTCCGGCTCCGGAGCAAGACAGCCCGGCCGGCCCGGGGGGCGAGGTCTGGAGCCTGTGCGGTTCGGCGTTTTTGCGGGAAACCCGCTGGGCCGCCTCGGACGGTGCCGCTGTGGACGTGAGCCTGTCCCAGTTCCCCGTCGGGCAGCTTTGCGGCCAGACCCTGTCCTGCGTCATTTTTCGCGACATCTCCGGCCGCCGCCGGGCCGAAGAACAGCTCAACGCCGCCGAACGCAAATACCGGTCCATTTTTGAAAACGCCGTGGAAGGTATCTTCCAGACCACGCCGGGCGGCCGCTACCTCGAAGCCAACCGCACCCTGGCCCGCATCTACGGCTTTGCCTCGGTTTTTGAAATGACCGAGCATTTTCGCGACATCAAAAACCAGCTCTACGTCGATCCCAGGCGCCGCGACGATTTCGTGCGGCTGCTCGCGGCCCACGACGAGGTCCATAATTTTGAATCGGCCATCCGCAAAAAAGACGGTGCCGTCATCTGGATTTCCGAAAACGCCCGGGTGGTGCGCGACGCCGCCGGCAACGTCCTCTATTACGAGGGGACGGTGGTGGATATCACCGACCGCAAGCGGGCCGAGGACCAGCTCGCCGCCCAGCGGGCCTATTTCGACCAGCTCTTTGCCAATTCCCCCCAGGCCATTGCCTTAATCGACATGCACCGCAACATCGTCGATGCCAACCAGGCCTTTGAGCAACTCTTCGGCTACAAGGCCGAGGAGATCAAAGGCTTTGGCATGCGCACCTACATCGTGCCCGAGCACTTGCTGGCCGAGTGCGAGAGCACCCGCCACGCCATCCTGTCCGGCAAGCCGCTGGTACGCGAGACCTTTCGCCAGCATCGCGACGGCCGGCTCATCCCGGTGTCCATGATCGGCTTTCCCATCGATTTCGACGGACGCACCCAGGGCATCGTCTACATCTATCAGGACATCTCCGAGCGCAAAGCCTTTGAGGAGCAAATCACCCATCAGGCCTTCCACGACGCCCTGACCGGGCTGCCCAACCGCAGTCTTTTTGCCGACCGCCTGGATCGGGCGCTCACCCGCGGCAAGCGCCGGGGCGATTACCAGTACGCCGTGCTCATGATTGATTTAAACAAATTCAAGGGCATAAACGACACCCTGGGGCATCAGGCCGGGGATCAGCTCCTTATCGAGGTGTCGCGGCGACTTTTGGCCTGTGTGCGCACCATGGACACCGTGGCCCGCCTTGGCGGCGACGAGTTCGCCGTCATCCTTGAAGAACTCAAGTCCAAAAAAGAAGTCATGACCGTGGTCGAGCGCATCGGCACGGCGCTTGGCAAACCCTATGTCCTGTGCGGTTCGACGGTCACCCCCGGGGCCAGCATCGGCATCGTGCTGCGCACCAAGGAATACGAATCGGCCGAGGACATCCTGCGCGACGCCGACATCGCCATGTACCGGGCCAAGGAATCCGGGCGCACCTCCATGATCTTCGACCGCCAGATGCACCAGGAGATCGTCGAGGCCATCAACCTGGAGGCCGATCTGCGCGCCGCCCTGGAACGCGACGAACTGCTGCTGCACTACCAGCCCATCGTCGATGTGCAGTCCGGGCGCATCGAGGGGTTCGAGGCCCTGGTGCGCTGGGACCACCCCGACCGGGGGCTGGTGCCGCCGGTGCGCTTTATTCCCCTGGCCGAGGAAACCGGGCTGATCCTGCCCCTGGGTCGCTACGTCATCAGCGAAGCCTGCCGGCAGATGCGCGACTGGCAGTTGGCCATGCCGGAAGCCGCCAACCTCTCGGTCAGCGTCAACGTGTCCTGCCGCCAGTTCGTCAAGGACGGGCTGGTGGACCATGTCGCCGGGGTGCTGGCCGAAACCGGCCTGGCCCCGGCCTGCCTCAAACTCGAAATCACCGAATCCGTGCTCATGCACGACGCCCAGCACACGGCCGGGGAACTCAACCGCTTAAAGGCCCTGGGCGTTAAAATCGCCATTGACGACTTCGGCACCGGCTATTCCTCCCTGTCCTATCTGCGCCAACTCCCCATCGATCATCTCAAAATCGACCGGTCGTTTATCAGCGGCGACGACTGCAACGGCGAGAGCCAGGAAATCGTCAAATCCATCATCGCCCTGGCCCGCAGCCTGGGGCTCACCGTCATCGCCGAAGGCGTGGAACACCAGGACCAGCTGGACAAACTGCGGTTTGCCGACTGCGACAAGGCGCAAGGGTTTATGTTTTCCCGGCCCGTGGACAAGGACGCGGCGTTAAACCTCCTGCGCGAGGCCGTCAACGGCGGCTGCGGCTGCGGGATGCAGGAACAGG
Organism: Solidesulfovibrio aerotolerans; assembly: GCF_009856865.1. GTDB lineage: Bacteria > Desulfobacterota > Desulfovibrionia > Desulfovibrionales > Desulfovibrionaceae > Solidesulfovibrio > Solidesulfovibrio aerotolerans. Next base: position 69,609 of record NZ_WVUD01000018.1, read on the forward strand.
CAAAGTGACCGTGGTGTAACGGGGAGAAGGGAAAGGCAGAAGAGTGCCTCCGGCGGCCGGGGGGGATAATCCCCCCCGGACCCCCTTTATAGAAGAAGTATTTCAAGAATTTTTGGGCGTAGCCGGCAATTCGGTCGGCTGCGGACCGAAACAGCCGGCCCTTCTTGCCGGGCACGGCAACCTTCCTTGTGGCCCCGCGCCACCCCAAAAAAATCACCGCGCCCAATCGTATTCCGTGTAACCGGCCGCTTCCGGCCGGCGACTCTCCAAATGCAGCGGGCAAATCGCCCTGCCCTCTCCCCTTTGGTTCTCCGCAGACGGATCGGCCAGCATTGCACAACAAGGCCACTACAGACGAAGCATAGACGCCTCGTCTTTCTTTAGTATTGCGGTCTATGCGGAAAGTGAGACGCAGCAACGGGCCTCAAAGATACAAGGAGAAGCAAAAATATATTTTTAAATAATCTGCATTGCAAGTATAAACAACCAGAAGTTGCGTCCGATAGGTGTTCATACCAGGAGGTTGTCATGGCAGCTATTGATACATCCCTGACTCTGTATTCAAATACCACCCAGACTTTGGGGTCTTCCAGCACAGCGGCCACGGCCAAAATCGCCGGCAGCAGCGCCACTTCCAGCACGAGCGCCAGCGGCGACACCGTGAGCATTTCCGACGAGGCCAAGACCCTGGCCGCGTCCATGACGGCCAGCAACGCCAATGCGGCGGCCACGTCGTCCGCCACCCTCACCGCCATCGAGGCGTCCGGTTTGATCGGCGCGACTGGCGCTACGGGTACGACCGATTCGGCTGATGCGACCGACGCGACGGATGCGACCGACGCCACCGATGCGACCGCCTCGGCCGATGCGACCGACGCCACCGGCACGACCGCCACGGCAACGACCGGGCAGACCCAGAGCGCGGCCTCAGGCAAGGCCGGTGGCGGAGCGAAGGGCGGCTCGTCATCGAGCAGCGAGAGCGACGATTCAAGCAGTGACGCGGAGGATGACGTCACGTCGCTTCAGGAACAGATTCAGCAAGTGCAGCAGCAGATCTCCAATCTTGAGAGCCAGCAGCTCCCCGAGGACGAGAAAAAGACCAAGAAGATGACGCTGCAAAACGAACTGGTGCAGTTGCAGACAGAGTACGCCCAGGCCGTGCAGGAACAAAACGACTCCAGCTCCAGTTCGTCGAGCTCCAGCAACGGCAACACGTCGTCCACAGCCTACGGCGGCGCAGGTTGATCAGGGTTCCAAGGGTGCTGCCGCAGCTGCGCGCGCATTGCCCCGGCAGCGCTTGCCGACCGGGGCAATTCGCTACTGGCTGCCGCAGCAACGGGCGGTCTTGAAGCTGGAGCAGGGCAAGGGGTCAACGGTCACGGTGATGCAGCCGGCACCGGTATCCCGGATGATGCGGCCGGACGGCATGCGGCCGTGCCAGACACGGCTGGAGAAGATGGCCAGATCGCCGTTTATCTGGACGTAGAAATCGGCAAAGCCCTTGGCGAAGTGGCTGTTATAGACGTAAACGCCGTCGCGTATGCCAAGGAAACTGTATTTTCCCGGCTCCTTGCAGGTGAGCTCGCCCAAAGCCTGACGGAAGGCGCAGATCAGGACCGCCTGTTCGTCAAAAGCCAGGGCCGCCCCGGGCAGACCGCCGACAGTCAAGGCCAATACCAGGATTCCGAGAGCCAGTCGTTTCATATCCCCCTCCCCCTGGCGGGGCTGCCGCCGTATGCCGCCCCTTTGGCCGTTCCAGCCGTTCCTTAAGGCCGCCGGGCACTCGCCTGCCCCGGTCACAGCGCGATGCGCTGCGACCGGATGGCTTCCTCAAGTGTAATGCGCAGCGTTAAAAGCACCGCCTGCCGGGTCTGCTCCTGGCAGCGAATGTCAGGAAGCTCCTCAATCCAGCCGAGCCATAAATCCCCGTCCTGCTTGATGACGGCTGTATAGTTAGTGCCCATGGTCGCCTCCCTGGCCGAAGCCAAAGAGGACTATTTCACGGGAGCCGCCACGCGGCAAGGGGCGTGACAGGGGCGTGACCGCATCGGACAGGGCCTCGACCACCTGGGCCAGCAGCCCCGGCAGCGGATCCGTCAAGGATGGCCGGGTGTTGGCCTGCCGCCGGCCAGCCGCCGGGGAGACGGCCGGCCGGTCCCACAGGGAATGGCGCGCGAGAAAACCGTTCCGGTTGTCTGCGCATCGGGCGCCTACTCCGGCAACATGCGGTGCACGGCGTCGCGGCCGCCGTAGCTGTGCCAGACCCCGCCGTCCTTGACCACAAAGGCGCTTGGTTCAGAGCCGCTGATGAGCTTGTCGCCGTCGATGGTAAACGGCATCCAGCCCTGGTGGTCCTCGCCGGACTTGCCATCGCGCCAATCATAATACACGGCGTATTTGCCGCCCTTTTCCACCAGACAATACCGGTAGCTGTTGGGCCGCTTGAATTCCGACGGCCGGGACCGCATAAAGCAGCCCAGCAGCAGCGGATTGGGCTTTTGCACCACATCGGCATAGACCGTGGGCGTTCCCGCCAGTTCCGGCCGCGACGCGGCCTTGCCGGCGCAACCGGCCAGCAGCAGCAAACCAACAACCAGAGACACAGCGACACGCGCCATAAACGACTCCCTGCTTCACTTCCGACATGGCCCGTCGGCCGGACCTGCCTGTGCCTCGAGTGGCGTTCACAGAAAACACCGCTGCTTTTTGTAAACAATAACAATAAATGCAGCGTTTTTATACCAGGCAAACCAGAACATCACGAGCCACCCCGACACTAGGCCGGTCCGGCCAGCGGCGTCAACGCCCCGGCATCCGGGGTGCCATGCCCGGAAGCCCCCCGGGACCGGGACCGCCGCCGGGACGCGGCCCTGGTCCGGGAACGGGAAGCGGAACGGGACCGGGACCAACCGGCCGGGGACCAGGGCCAAAACCAGGACCGGGAAGCGGAACCGGCCCCGGACCAACCGGCCGCGGACCAGGGCCATAACCAGGACCGTAGCCGGGACCGGGAAAAAGACCCAGGAAGGGCCAGGGATTGATCACCACGCCCGGCCCGGGATAAACGGGTGGCGGCGGATACGGGTAGCCGGGATAGGGCGGATACGGATAGCCGGGCGGCGGATAATACCCAGGCGGGTAGACCACCACCGGCGGCCCGGGTTGGGCCTGGGCCGGCTGGGCAAACAGCCCCAGTGCCCCTACGAAAGCCACGGCCAGCAAGACCAGGAATCCTTGATGACGGCGCATGGTACGCCTCCTTGCCCGGAGTTTTCCAACCGTGCCACTGTGACCCAATCCTGCAACAATGACAAGTGGCGCAATCCGTCTTATCCTTGGGAAAAGGGAGTCCCGGACCATGCCCAGACGCACCCCGGCCACCAACGCCCCCGGACGGCGGTTGACAGCCTTGCTCGCCGAGGCCGACCCGCCCTCCCGGGACGTGCTGGCCGACATCCTCGCCGCCCGCTTCGCCGAGGTGATAACGGCCGCGAGTCTGGCTGAAGCCCGGGACATGGCCCAGACCCGCCAGCCCGATCTGGTCGTGGCCGGAGCCAGATTTCCCGACGGTTCGGCCGCCGCCCTGGCCGCCGCCCTGTTTGCCGAAAACAAGCGACGGCCCGTCTTCATCACCGGCTCGCCCCAAGAGCTGCTCGACCTTTTGGCCACGGTTTCCCTGCCGGGCCTTCGCTGTCTGGTCCGCCCCTTCGCCATACCGGCCCTGGAGGACGCCCTGGACGCCGCCGCCGCCGACCTGACCGCCCAACACAGCGCCGACGATGCCTGGCAGCTCGTCAAAGATTTCCTCGACGATTCGCCCAATCCTTCGGCCCTGTTGATCGGCCATGAGGTGGCCAGCCTCAACCGGGCCTTTCTGCGCTTCATGGGCCTGGGCAGCCTTGTTGAATTCAAGGCCCTGGGCCTGACCCTGGACCGGTTTCTGGCCGATCCGCCGCCGCCCGAAGGCCTGGCCGCCTGGGCCGGCCGGTTGCCGGGCGACACCTTGGACCGCGACCACCGCCTGCGGCTGGTGCGGCCGGACCGGCCCGGGGCGGCACCCCAGGTCTTTCAGCCCACGGTCACGCCCTTAAGCGGGCGCAACCGCTGCCTGCTGACCCTGACCGACATCACGGAACTGGAGCTGGAACGCCGGGAACTGCTCGATCTGGCCAACCGCGACCCGCTGACAAAATCGCTTAACCGCCGCAAGCTCGGCGACGTCCTGGCCGACGAAACCGCCCGGGCCGACCGCTACGGCACGCCACTTACCGTGGTGATGCTGGACATCGACCACTTCAAAAACATAAACGATACCTACGGCCACGACGTGGGCGACAGCGTGCTGATCGAACTGGCGGCGCGCCTGCGCGCCTGCCTGCGCCAGGTGGACCGGCTGGCCCGTTACGGCGGGGAGGAATTTGTCGTCGCGGCCCCGGGCATCGACATCCAGGGCGGCCTGGAAATGGCCGAACGCCTGCGCCGGGCCGTGGCCGACGCACCCTTTGCCCAAGCCGGGCCGGTCACGGCCAGTTTCGGCGTGGCCACGTTTCGGGCCGGCGAACAGACCGAGAATGTGCTCAAACGCGCCGACGAGGCCCTGTACCGGGCCAAGGCCGGCGGTCGCAACCGGGCGGAGCGTGAAGCTTTGCCGCAACCCCAAGTACGGTAATCATGGACGCCACGGACAAACGCATCCTCGACATCATCCAGACCGGCTTCCCCATCGCGCCCAGGCCCTACGAGGCCATCGGCCGGGAAGTGGGCCTCACCGAAGCCGAAGCCCTGGCCCGCATCCGGGCGCTTAAAGCCTCGGGCATCATCCGCCGCATCGGAGCCAACTTCCAGTCAGCCAAGATCGGCTTTTTTTCCACCCTGTGCGCCGCCTCGGCCCCGCCGGACAAACTCGAGGCCTTCACGGCAGTCGTTAACGCCCACCCCGGCGTCACCCACAACTATCTGCGCCAGCACGCCTTAAACGTCTGGTTCACCATGATCGGCCCGTCCCGCCAGGCCATCCGCGACGCCCTGGACGCCATAACGGCCCAAACCGGCATCACCGTGCTCAACCTGCCGGCCGACCGCCTGTTTAAAATCCGCGTCGATTTTTCCATGAGCGACTAAACCAAGCCGAGGACGCCATGCCCGATGTCATCCATGCGGTGTGCCCCCAGTGCCGGGCCGTCAACCGCGTCCAGACCGGACGCCTGGACAGCGGCCCGACCTGCGGCAAATGCCAGGCCCCCATTCTCAGCCCCCATCCCGTGACCCTGACGGCGGCCAACTTCGATGTCTTTGTGGCCAAAAGCGATCTGCCCGTGGTGGTGGATTTCTGGGCACCCTGGTGCGCGCCCTGCCGGGCCATGGCCCCGGCCTTTGACCAGGCCGCCGCCATGCTGCATCCGCGCGTCATCCTGGCCAAGTGCGACACCCAGGAGGAACTGGACATCGCCGACCGCCTGCGCATCCAGGGCGTGCCCACCATCGCCCTGTTCGTCGGCGGCCGGGAAAAGACCCGCATCTCCGGGGCCAGAAGCGCCGCCGATATCGTGGCCTGGGTGCGGCAAAACATCTGAGCCGGGCCGCCCCGCCAGCCCGCACGCCGCCCGCACCAACCGTGCGGGCGGCGCACTTGTTCTCCGTTCACAAAAAAAGTGTTTTTTTGTGAACTAAAGCCATGCATTCAAGATGGTGCTGCCTGGCAAACCGTACCGACAGATCCCAGCCGCCCCACTTTCGCGCGCCGCTACAACCGCTTGCCCGGCTCGCAGCACGAAGTCCCCTTTTGGGATGCCCCGCCGCCACACGAACCGCCGCTGCAGCCGCAGCCGCACGAACCGGCCTTTTTGCCAAAAAACTTGCGAAACACGTACCAGGCCGCCCCGGCCACAATCACACCAACGAGCAAGGTATCCATGGGTCCGACTCCTTGATACTGAAAATCAATGTCGAATGAGACAATAAGCGCTTTCCAAGCCGGCGCAAGATGTTTTATCTTGCACACATTCAATTCCCCTCTACCACGGGGCAGCGCACCCCAAGGATAGCCGGCCATGGAAAAACATCTGCTGGTGACCGTCAGCGACGAGTACCAGACATCACAAAGCCTTCGGTTTGTTTATAATTTTTTTGCCAACCGGGAAAACCTCAAACTGACATTGTTTTACGTCGTGCCGCGAAAGCCGGATTGGCGGCTTGACCCCATCGATCTGCAAACCAATCCCGAAGCCATTATCCACATCGAGCAGGACAAGGCCGCCCATGGCGTGCCGGCCATGGCCAAGGCCCAGGAATGGCTCTATTCCATGGGCTTTTCCAAGGAGCAGGTGCGGGTGAAGTTTTCCCAGGGCAAGCTTGGTACGGTCAAGGAGATCGTTAAGGAATCCGAGGAAGGGCTCTATGACGCAGCCGTGCTCGGCCGGCGCGGGCTGTCCTGGTTCGAGGAGATGGTGGCGGATTCCGTTTCACACCGCATTCTCTGGGAACAACTCACCTTTCCCATCTGGATCTGCCGCAATCCCGAGCGCGGCCGCAAAAACGTGCTGGTGTGCGTGGACGGTTCCGACGAATGCATGCGGGTGGCCGACCACGTGGGCTTTATGCTGCGAAACGACCCGGAACACACCATCACCCTGCTCCACGTCTGCGCCGATGACCGCTGCGTCGATGCCACCCGGATTTTCGGCCGCGCCCAGGCCGAGATCAAAGCCAATGGGGTGCCCGATTCGCGCATCACCACCAAAGTGCTCGCCTCAGCCAATCCGTCCCGCACTATCCTTACCGAAGCCGAGGACGGCAAATACGCCGCCGTGGCCATCGGCCGCACCAGCCACAAACCAACGTCCCTGGAACACGTCTTCGCCACCACCAGCCTCAAGATCCTGCGCGGCCTCGACCGCGCCGCCTTGTGGCTGTGCAAGTAGGCGCGCCACAGACCGACAGGCACCTGTCTAACGGGCGGGCCGGGCACTGAACTGCGGGAGTGCTTCTTTGGGCTGATCGGGAAGGAGGCCTGCGGCGCGGTAGCTTTCGATGATTTCGTCGAAGAGAGCGATGTCGGCACGGCCCTCGCCAGCAATTGAGCGCTGCTTATGGCGGCGAAGATGGCGCGCGGACGTTGCCTGGGAGTGTCGCCGTTTGCAGAGGCGTCGATTGCAGTCAGAAGCCTCGTCAGCCAGGCGACGTGAATGTCAGCGAAAGCCTTCACCTCTTTCTTCACAGTCTCAGGCAGGTCGTCGTATTGGGCTGCCATGAAGCCGGCCATGCCCATGCGGTTGTTGTTCTCAAGAGCCTTGCGAAAAACCCCGGGATAGAGCTGCTTTCTACCAGGAGATAAGCCGATCTTGCGAATATTGCCCTGGATCAGCGTGTCGAGGCCGGCGCGGGTGTGGTCGCTGAGTAACCAGTCGTGGAACTCATAAGTGATGGCCACGTTCGGCATGATCGCGTCGCGGATGTGCTTCGTAAACAGCGCTGGGTTGGCTCCAAGGGCATCAAGCAGGGAAACGGTCCAGGAAGGGGGGGGCTGGGGCGCGAATCCAGGGGGTGTACGGGGCGGCGGTTGGGGCAAGGACGGGGCCATAAAAAGGGGGCTACCCAGTGCATGGGTACCCCCCCTCACATCCAAGAAGATTGGAGAAGCTTGCCGCGCTAATTACTTCTGTCGTTTAGCTACCGAAGTAGCGACAACGCTGTCCGTTGCCTTCACATGGCGGTAGACGATCTCAAGTTTATCTTTGTTGGCAATCTTGCAATCAAAAAAGCCATCGGTATCGGAAGCGTACATATACTTTCCGTCAGGAGTGATCATTGCGATAAACTTTTCGGACCCACGAGCAGAAGTATATGTCCCGACCACAAAGCGATCTTCCTGACTGGTAATGTCAATCTGTCCTTTCAAAGCTTTCTGACCAGCTGTCCAATGGGTTTCTTTCCCTTCTTTTTCACCATTGAGCATCATCCCACCTGACGACTCGACATTCCATTTTCCGACCAGCGAAGGCACTTTCCCGCCAGCCCACGCAATGGATGAAGTAAGAATCAATGCGAATAAAAACCCGAAAGCAACTTTAAGTTTCATACTGTGTTCTCCTGGCAGGTAGATGGTGCATGCTGACACAGAGCGACAATCCCACTTCGGCTCCACAATCGAGGCTTTCCCTGACAATTGAATATTCCCACAAAAAATACTCGAGGGCAAGAAGCAGATCGACGGAAATCCCCAGCAGACAAACCAAAGTGGCCAGATGCGGCGGCCGGGGAAGGGAGGACGGGACAGGCCCATGAGATCAACGGGGCGGGGTAGAAATGGTGGCCCTACGACTCAATCCGCCAGTTGATAGGGCATTTCATCGGACAGGATCAGTCAAGATTGCCGCCGGTGAGGTACCGAACCTGCGGTTTTCACCTGGGCAAGATTTTCTGCGGCGGACCCTAGACGCGGGTGCATCGTGCGTGCGCCAGGGAGGCGGCAACCTTGAGCAAAGCGAAAGAAACCATGGCCGCTTTCATTTTACTGCTTCGCGGTATGCCTTTGTACGTTGGCAACGTCGGCATGTGACAGCAGACGGGTCAAGGGTCCCGGATGATCCATATAGCCGCCGTTCTCCACAAGCGACAACCGTAGACAAAGAAGCGCTATCTTCAGCAAGATCAAAATGGACCGTGTTCATTTCAATCTGTCGAGTCGTCGGAAATATGTTCGTTGTTTCCATCGAATCCTCTACAATGCAAAGATTGGCTGCATCGCGTGAAATGATCCAAAAAATCGTTACAACGTCGTGCCATTTGGCTTCAAATGATTGCGTATCATATACTCCGAGCATTCATAGCGGTTTTACAAAATCCAGAAAACTCCCTACTGATCACAAAAAGTGATTGTAATTGTAGTTTCGTTGGTTTCATCAGAAGTTTGCATTTCTATATTATAGCCAAGGGCTTCGGCAATCAGTTTTGCTGAATATGTGCCGAGTCCAGTCCCATGTTGTTTCCCGTATGTTTTGTATTTTTCAACATTACTGTCCGGCTAAGAAAAGGCTTGACGCCTGAAAGCGACAACTGGTGCAAGCTCATGATGCCTTTCCACTTAGGCGATCAATTTTGAAAAAATGGCATAAATTGCCATGACATCAAGTTCA
>NZ_WVUD01000019.1 GCF_009856865.1 Solidesulfovibrio aerotolerans
GGCTTCTGCCCGGGGCCAGCGCCCCAATCCCGCCGCCCATTCTCTCACGTACCCCCACCCGCCCCATCGCGGGGGTCCGGGGGGATCATCCCCCCGGTGGGGTTCGGGGCAAAGCCCCGATTCTCTTCGCTTTCGCCTAGACCGCAAACCCGAGCGCCGACGCCAGTTCCCGGGCGCTGCCGGTAAACGGCCGCCGTTCCCACAGGGCGTTTTGGGCGGCCCACCAGTCGGGGTGCAGGTCGAGGTCGGCGGCGTGGGCGATAAGGCGGGCGAGCAGTTGCCAGTCGGGGTCCGGTCGGCTGATGAGCCGGGCGGTTTCGGCGGCCAGGCGCGCTTCCAGGGCAGCTTTGACGGGCGAGTCGTGGCCGGTATTTTTGAGGAACAGGAGCAGCAGTTCGCGGCGTTTTTCGGCCAGGGGCAGTTCAAAGACTTCGTGCCAGATAAGTCCCGGCCACAGCGGCAGCAGCAGCGGCGCCAGGGTGATGGTCTGCTGGGCTTCCTGGCGTTCGGTGACTAGGGACCGGGCAATGGCGGCCTGGGCCAGATTGTCGGCGAAAAAGGCGGCCTCGGCGTGGCGGGTGAAGGCGTCGGCCAGGGCCTGGCGTTTGTTGACGGGCAGGCCGACGTTTTCAAAGCAAAAGCCTTGTTCCGGGCCACCGGTGGCGGGCTGGATGCTGGCGCAGCCCGCAAAGGGGTCGGCGGCGGTGGTCGGGGTGTAGGTCAGGGCGAAGACGTCGGCGGCGGTTTCCAGGCGGTAGAGGATGGCGGCGGTGCCGGAGATCCCTTTGCTGGCGGCGTCGTCGAGGCGGATGGTGACGTCCACGCCGGGCCAGAAGACGGTGGCGTCGTGGCCGCCGGCCGGGAGCCGGTTTTCCAGGGCCAGGGTCAATAACGCCTGGGTGACGAGGGTTTTCGGAGTTTCGCGCCGGGGTTTGGCCAGATTGTTCCAGATGTCGCGGCCGGTGCCCATGGCCGGCTCATTGGAGAGGGCCTCGGCCAGGATGGCGGTCACGTCGGGTTCGGGATCGGCCATGCCGGTGGCCCGGGCCAGTTCGGCGGCGCGCAGGGCAAAGGTCAGGGCATTAACGGGTTCCAGGCGGGATATTTCGTCGAAAAACCAGGCGCAACTGGCAAACGAGGCCAGTCCCCAGGCCTGCATGGAGAGCAGTTTCCAGGCCATGCCGCGCTGGGTGGGGCTGGTTTTGGGGACCATATGGACGTGCTCGAAGGCTTCTTTGGAGACCACGCCGGCCAGGACGCCGCCGTAGGCGACAAGGGCCTTTTCGGCGTCGTTAAAAAGGGACGCGCCAGTGGTGTCGTAGTGGGCGTCCAGACGGGATTTGAGGAGATCAAGAGCGTTGCGCAAGGGGGCGCGCCAGCGTTGGTTGTAGCTGCCGGCGTGATCGCCGGCGGTGCAGCCGCAGTCCGAGCGCCAGCGTTCGACGCCGTGGGCGCAGCTCCAGGCCGAGACTTCGCGGATGCGCACGTATCGGCGGGGCGGGTTGGCGGCCAGATAGGCAGCGTAGTTGGTGAGTGTGAGGCCGTCGCGGCCGGACCGGGCCTGATCGAGGGCATAGGCCAGGGCCATTTCGCCGAATTTGAAATGGTGGCCGTAGGTTTCGCCGTCAGTAGCCAGGGATAAAAGGCCCGGCCCGGCCGCGCTGGAGAGGCGGCGGAAGAACTGTTCACCGTCGGCCAGCAGATGGTCGAAGGCCACGGCCTGGGACAGGGGGCCATGGTAGAAAAAAACGGCGATGCTGCGCCCGGACGGCAGACGCACGGCATAGGGTTCCCGGATATCCAGGGAGCCGGCGTCCACGTCGCGCCAGTTTTTGGCGTCGTCGCTGACCGCCGTGGCCTGGGACGGGGCCAGGATGGTGAAAAGGATGCCGGCGTCGGCGAGTGTTTCCAGGGTCGGGGTATCGACGGCGGTTTCGGACAGCCACATGCCTTCCGGGGCGCGTTTGAAGCGGGCGGTGAAATCGTCCACGGCCCAGCGGACTTCGAGCTGTTTGTCGCGCGGGGAAGCCAGCGGCATGATGACGTGGTGATAGATCTGGGCCAGGGCGTTGCCGTGGCCCAGGCGGGCCAGACTGTCGCGGTCGGCTTCGAGGATGCGCGCGTAGGTGTCCGGGGCGGAGCGGGCCATCCAGGACATGAGCGTGGGGCCGGCGTTAAAGCTCATCAGCGAATAGCAGTTGACGAGTTCGACGATGCGCCCGCTGCCGTCCTGGCGTCTGGCCCGGGCCATGGGGGCGTAGGATTCGCGGCAGATGCGTTCGTTCCAGTGAATGGCCGGGGCGGCGCTGCCTTCGGGCAGGATGCGGCCGAGCCAGGGATCTTCGCGGGGCGGCTGGTAAAAATGGCCGTGAATGCAAAGGGCGCGGTCCATGAATCACTCCTGTCCGTTGGTGCGTTCGATGCGGCTGCCCCCGCTGTCCGGGGGCGTAAAAGTCTTTTGATCCAGGACATCCAGGGCGCGCTCGGCCAGGGAGCCTTCGCGGCGACGCAGCAGCGAGGCGTCGATGTAGTGGACCTCCAGCGGCCCCTGGGCCGGGCGAATGAGCGCCAAGGAGAGTCCCGGCCAGGACCACAGGTGCAGGCGGCTGCCGTCCTCGCCGGGGCGATCCGCGGGCGGGCCGTATTTGGCGGTGTAGGCGTCGAGCACCCGGGCGTAGTCGCCCTGGGCATCGTTGCCCGAGGGCGCGACCGTCAGGGCGACGCCGGAGAGTTTGCCGCCGTCGTAGGCGTACAGCACGGCAAGAAGGGGAATATCGCCCAGCACCAGCCGCTCGTCAGCCCGGCGGAAGTAGCGCCGCCCCCGGTGGCCGAAAAGGTATTCGCCGCCAGGCAAGCTGGATTCGGGCGAACCAAAGGCAGCCCCGCGAAAGGAACGCGGCGGATCGCCCTTGGAAAAGATGCGCAGCCCCCCGGACAGCGACGGCGGCCGGCCGGATGCGGCTTCGGCGGCCACGACTTTGGCCAGCAGGCCCGCGTCGGCGTAGCGGATGGCCAGGCCGCCGGCAGCGGTATCCCGGGACAGGGCGATCTGGGCGGTGGGCCAGCTCCAGACGAGTTCCTCTTCCAGGGTGGCGGGGATGGCCCGGGGAGCGCCGTATTTGGCGGCGTAGGCCTGGCGCAGGGCGTCAAAATCGGCGGCTGTGTCGGCCCGCATGAGCACGGCGAAAAATTTCCCTTCGTAAAAACCGTACAGAATGTCACTTAAGCGCGTTTCGCCCAATTCCAGGCGTTCCCCGGCCCGCCGGTAGTACTCGGCCACGCCTTCCTTGTAGGCCAGGGTCAGACCCGGGAGGCTGGCAATCTCGCGGCCAAAGCGCAGGCCGCGAAAGCCGATGGGGCCACGGGCGCGGACATCTTCGGCGCTTTGCCAGGTTTCGCGCTCCTCGTGGGCCAGATTGGGCAAAAAAACGTAATCCACTTCGGTGGTCCCTTCCCGGGCGAAGTGGGACAGGCTGACGGTCAAGGTCGGCAGCCGCCAGACCAGCCGGACAAAGCCCGGTGCGCCTTCCCGGGCCGGCAGACCGTATTTGGCCTCAAAGGCCTGGACCAAGGCCCCCAGGCCCTGGCAGCCGGCCAGGGTCATGCGGGCGAAAAAAAACAGGCCCCTGGAGAAGCCGTAGCGCACCTCGGTGGCGCACTCTTCACCAAAAACCGGCTTTTCGGTGTCGCGACGGTAAAACGCCACCGGCCCGGCATCGCCGACGTGGGTCAGGCCCGGGTTGTCGGCCAGGGCCGAACCGAAGACGATACCTCGAAATTCCGGTGGTTTGGCCGCTGCCAGGGGGGCAAGGGCCAGGAACAGGAGGGCCAGGGTCAGGCAAAGGATGCGCGCGGTCATGAAACGCCCGGCTAGCGGGCCAGACGCTTGCCGATGCGCCGGGCCATTTCCTTCAGGCTTTCAGCCAACTGCCCCACTTCGTCGCGGCCGGAAACGGTCAGCTTGTCGGTGATGCGGCCAGCGGACAGATCCCGGGCGAAAAGGGAACAGCGGCGAACCGGCACGCCCAGGACCAGGGCCATGGCCACGGCAAAGGCCGCGCCCCCAAGCAGGATGGCCCAGGCCGCGCCGCCGAGGATGCGCCGGGAGATGGTCAAGGCATTGCCCAGCCCCGAGGCGTCGGCCGCCGCTTCGGCCAGGGTGGCACCGCCGAGTTCCGTGCCGGCGGCGACGGCGGCCCGCTCGGCCTCAAGGATCTGACGGCCGGTGGCCCGCAGCGTCTCCCAGTCGGCCAACAAGGTGGTGGCCGACTGCCGGCAGCCGGCCAGGGCGGTAAAGATCGGGCCCAAGCGTTTGGTTTCCTCGTCGCTACCGGCCTTGATGTCGCGAAGCGCTGCCTCGGCCTCGTCATAGCGGGTAAGTGCCTGGGAGAGTTTGGCCGGATCGCGGTCGGCCTTGGCCGACTCGGCGGCCAGACGCACGTCGCGGCCGGCGTCCTGGACGGCCTGGGCGGTTTTTAAGCGCTTGGCGTGCAGCCGCAGGACGTCGGGCTGGGGATATTTGGTCGCCAGTTCCTTGTCCCACTGGGCAGTCTTCAATTCGATATAGCCGGCCACGGCTGCGGCGTAGGCGTCCTGGGCCGTGGTCAAGGCAGTGCGGGCCTGGGCCACCCGGTCGTTGGCGGCAACGGCGGATTCGGCGGCTTTTTTATAGGTGTCGAGAAAAAAACCGATCTTGGCGGCTTCGGCGGCCAGACCTTCCATGCCCGGCCGGGTTGCGGCCTCCTTGGCGGCCTGCAGGGCGTCGGCAGCCTGGGCCAGTTCTTTTTTGGCCCGTTCCAGGGCCTCGCGCTCGCCGGACAGGGCATAGCCCCGGATGGCCTGGGCCGCCAGCAGCAGCCGGCGTTCCACGGCGGCGGCCAGATCGGCCCGGGGGAGCCGAGCGGTTTCCAGATTCCGGGAACGCTCGGCCAATCCGTCCAGGCGGGAAACGGCGAAGAGTCCCAGCAGCAAAGCGGCAACGGCGGGCAGACAGACGGCCACGCCGATTTTGACGGGAAAAAGCGGAAACCTCATGCCGGTGCGTCCTTTGTTTGGAAATGCGGCACGGGGGCAACGGCAACAACAACCCGGCTCCCGGGCAAGAGGCTTCAACCTGTATCGAATATTGAAAGGAAATCAAAGGGGGCCGGGGGCACATTGCCGCCCGGCCCCCGAATTGCTTTGAACCGATGCTCGGTTCCACATCCCCGACAGGGACCGACGCCATCGTGCCGTCCGGCTCCCGAAGAGCCCCTGGGCGCAAGCCTCAACCGAAGCGGCCGGTGATGTAGTCCTCGGTCTGCTTCTGGGCCGGCCGGGTGAAGATGGTTTCGGTGGCGTCTTCCTCAATGAGCCGGCCCATGTAGAAAAAGGCCGTGCGGTCGGACACCCGGGCGGCCTGCTGCATGGAGTGGGTGACGATGATGATGGTAAAGCGTTTTTTCAGATCGTGGATAAGTTCCTCGATCTTTTGGGTGGCAATGGGGTCCAACGCCGAGGCCGGTTCGTCCATGAGCAGGATTTCCGGTTCGATGGCCAGGGCCCGGGCGATGCACAGGCGCTGCTGCTGGCCGCCGGACAGGCCCAGGGCCGAGTCGTGGAGCCGGTCCTTGACCTCGTCAAAAAGCGCGGCGTCCTTGAGGCTTTTTTCCACCTGCTGGGAAATAAAGGTATTGTCGCGCGCCCCGCCCACCCGCAGGCCATAGGCCACGTTCTCGAAAATGGTCTTGGGAAAGGGGTTGGGCTTTTGAAAGACCATGCCCACCCGGCGGCGCAGTTCCACCACGTCCAGCCCCGAAGAATAGACATCCCCGCCGTCGAGCAGCATCTCGCCTTCGACCCGTGCCCCGGGAATGAGGTCGTTCATGCGATTGATGCAACGCAGGAAGGTGGATTTGCCGCAACCCGAAGGGCCAATGAGCGCCGTGGCCTGATGCTCGAAGATGCTCAGGTTGATGTCTTGCAGGGCTTTAAACCGGCCGTAATAGAAATTGAGGCTGCGGGCGACCAACTTTATGATCTCGGACATGGGGCGTTTCCTTTTCTGCTTCCGTTTCGGTGGGCGACACCACCCTGTGACAGGCGGCTTGTCCGGCGTGGACAGGACATCACGACGGCGACGGCAGCGGGTCGGGCCGGACCTCGGCTGCGGTTTGGCCCACGACAGGGGCGGTTTGCTCCTGGGCCTTGGCCAGCGGCAGGGAAAAATGGAAGGCGGCCCCGGTCATCTCGCCCCGCCCGCGTTCCACCCATATCCGACCGCCATGGCGCTCCACGATATGCTTGACAATTGCCAGACCCAGGCCGGTACTGCCGGGGGTTTTGGAGCGATGCCGTTCCACCCGGTAAAAGCGCTCAAAGATGCGCTGGCGCTCTTCGGGTGGGATGCCCGGCCCCTGGTCCAGCACGGAGCAGGTGGCGATTCCCCGGGCCGGGTCGACCTCGGCGGTCATGGCGATGCGCGAGCCTTCGGGGCCAAAGCGGATGGCGTTTTCAAGGAGATTACGCCAGACTTGGCAAAGTTGTCCGCTGTCGCAGGCCACGCCCACACCGTCCGGCGGCAGACGGCGTTCGAGCAGCAGCCCGCGGGCCTGGGCCAACGGTTCGCATTCGCGGATGGCGTCGGCCAGGGCGGTCCCGACCTCGGCCCGGACGTCGGGGGCCGGTCCTTGGGCTTCCTCCATGCGCGCGAGGTTTAAAATATCGTCCACCATCTTGGACATGTGGTTGGCGTTTTTAAGGATCACTTCCAGAAAACGGCGCTTTTCCACCGCCAGTTCCGGCGCGGCTCCAAGGAGCGTCTCGGCGTAGCCCTTGATCGAGGTCAGGGGCGTTCGCAGCTCATGGGTGACGTTGGCCGCGAAATCCCGGCGCACCCGGGAGAGCTTGCGGGTTTCCGAAACGTCGTGAAAGACCAGCACCGCACCCGGATCGGCCGCCCCGCCGCTGGCACCCAGGCGCACCAGGGACACCTCGTAAAACCGGCCCGGACCGAGCTTGGCTTCCAGGGTCACAGCCCCTTCCACCGGCGCGTCCTGTCCGGCCAGCAGCCGGTCGCAGGCCATTTGCAGCTCCGGGCTGGGAATGACCTCGATGGGCCGGCGGCCCAGCGGCGAACCGGCAATGGGGGCGACGCTGCCCAGGGCCGGGTTGGCCGAGCGAATCCGGCCGGCGGCGTCCAGGACCATGACCGCCTCGCGCATGCCGTCGAGAATGGCCTGCAACTGGGTTTTCTGGTCGGTGATGGTGGCAATGTTGGCTTCGATACCCCGGGCCATCTGGTTGACGGCTTCGGCCAGGACGACAAACTCGCCCCCCGGGGACAGATGGAGCCGGCGACGGTAATCGCCGCCGCCAATGGCCCGGGCCACGTCGATGACCTCGGCCAGGGACTGGGATAAGCGGCGGCTTAACAGCCAAAAGGCCATTCCGGCCAGGAGCAGGGCCGCGCCCAGGCCGCCCAGGCGCGCCAGCCGCGTGGCCGAATCGGGCACGAACTGGGCCACGGCAAGGGCGACGGCGGTCACGGCCAGACAGATGCCGGTGGCCCGAAGCCCGGAAGCGACAGAGCCGGCCACCGCTTATTCCTTAAACCGGTAGCCCACGCCCCGGACCGTCTCGATCATGTCGGAAAAATGGCCGAGCTTTTGGCGCAGGCGGCGGACATGGGTATCCACGGTGCGGGCGTAGCCCTCGAATTCGTAGCCCCAGACCGAATTGAGCAGGCGGTCCCGGGTAAGCACCCGGCCGGAGCTTTGCAGCAGTTCGGCCAACAGCCTGAATTCCGTGGCGGTGAGCACGATTTCCTGGCCATCAAGGCTGACCCGGTGGGCGGCCATGTCCACGGACAGGCCGTCGCGGGCCAGCACCTGCCGCTTGTCCGGCTCCGGGGCATGGCGCTTGAGCACGGCCCGCAGGCGCAGGATCAGTTCCCGGGGGGAAAAGGGTTTGACCACGTAGTCGTCGGCCCCCAGTTCCAGGCCGACGATGCGGTCCACTTCCTCGCCCCGGGCCGTTAACATGATGATGGGGGCAGCGGCGGTCTTGGGGTCGCGCTTGAGTTCCTTGCACACCGAAAAACCGTCCAGCCCCGGCAGCATGAGGTCGAGGATGACGCCGGCCGGCGGCGAACGCCGGGCCTTGGTCAGGGCCTCGTACCCGTCGCGTGCCGTTTCGGTGGCAAAACCGGCGCTTTGCAGATTAAAGGCCAGCAGTTCGACAATATCTTCGTCATCTTCGACAATCAGGATGGTATCCTTGGTCATGCGGCCACCTCGGTGTTTAGGACATCACGAAAGAACACGCTGCCTTGACGCCGCGATGAATGACGCGTGACGATTGTGTGACACCACTCGCCGCAAAGCGCAATCCCGCCATCCGGGCCGTTTCAGGCCGCGCAAAGCCTCGGCGTTTCGGTTGCCGCGCCGGTTTGACGCATTTTCCAAATCAGCCTAAGGTGCCATACTTCAAAATTTTGCGCGCCCGGCCGACGCGGCGCAAAGGGCATGGCACATGGCGGGTTGGTTACGCCTTCGGGCACGCCTTGGGGAATACGCGGCAGCCGCCGCGCTGCTCCTGCTGTTAACGGCCGGCACCGGGTGGGCGGACGAGGGTGCTGCGGTCACGAAACTCGGCATGACGGCCGGGTTTACCGGGCCGACCCGGGCCATGGCCGTGGAGTTGTACCGGGGAGCGGCCGCCTGCTTTAACCGCTACAACAGCCAGCGCGCCCCGGGCCAGCCGCCCATCGAGCTGCTGGCAGCCGACGACGGCTACGAGCCCGGCCCGGCCATCGAAAACACCGTGCGCTTTCTCACCCGCGACCGGGTGCTGGCCCTTTTTTCCCAACTCGGCACGCCCACCGTCAGCCGGGTGTTGCCGGTGTTGCGGGCCTACGCCGACCAGGGGGCGCGGCTTTTCTTCCCGGTCACGGGCCTTGAAGCCTCGCGCACCCAGCCTTACGTGCGCTACGTCTACAATCTGCGCGCCTCCTACCGCCAGGAGATCGAGGCCCTGGTGGCCTGTTTCACCGGGCAGGGGATGACCCGCATCGCCATCTGCCACCAGGCCGACGCCTTTGGCCGCAGCGGCTGGGATGGAGCGCGCCGGGCCTTGGCCCGCCGGGGCTTGTCGCTGTGCGGCGAGGCCACCTTTGCCCGGACCGTCACCCAGGGGGACGACCTGACGGCCCAGGTCCGCAGCCTGGCCGCCTGCACACCCCAGGCCATTTTGGTGGTGGGGTCCGGGCCGGCCTGCACGGCACTGATCCGCGATCTGCGCCAGGCCGGCTCCGACGCCACCGTGGGGCTGGTGTCTTTTGCCGGCGGCGACATCCTGCTGCGCCAACTCGTTGGCGAAAGCCTGCGCTGCGGTCTCGACCTGGAAAAAAACCTGGTCCTGTCCCAGGTCACCCCGGACTGGCGCGACGACGCCCTGCCGGCAGCCGTGGACTACCGCCACGCCCTGGCCGAGCTGGGCAACCGCCTGCCGCCGCCCGGCGGCTGGCACACCGAGTCTCCCAGAGAAGGCAGCGCCGTGGGCTTTGAAGGCTACCTAAACGCCCGGCTCCTGCTGGCGATCCTGGCCGCCATGCCCGATCCCACCGATCGGCACGGCCTCGATGCAGCCGCCACGTCCATCGGACCGGCCGACATCGGCATCGGCCTGCCCGTGTCCTTAAGCGGAGCCAGCCATCAGGCCCTGGACATGGTCTACCTGTCCACGGCCCGCAAAGGCCGCCTCGAACCCTTGCTCGCCTCTGTGGCGGCGGTCGAGGAATAATCGTGTCGCGCATCTTTCGCAAAACCCTGCTGGTCATCGTCCTGGTCTTTGGCGTCTCGGCCAATGCCACGGCCCTGCTCTCGGCCTGGCTGCTCCATCGCCACCTCACCGACGAATACGTGACCAAGGGCCGGGCCATCGCCATGGCCATCGCCGCCGCCAGCCCCGACGCCCTGGTGGCCGGGGACGCCGCCTCGGTCCAGGCCATGATCGATGAATTTCTCCACATCGACGGCGTGGGCTATGTCTTCGTGGTGGATCGTATGGGCCGGGTCACGGCCCACACCTTTATGCCGGTCATGCCGCGCAGCGTGCCGGTGGTGACCGTGGGCCACGCCCAGGGCCTGTCCGTGGACGACGCCGTCATCCCGGAGCATGGCAAATTCATCCAGGTCACCGCCCCTATCCTGGCCGGCGAGGCCGGGCAGGTCAGCGTCGGCATGGACAAGGCCGGCATCTGGCGGGTCATGCGCGAGGCGGTCATCCGCCAGGAAGCGCTCATGCTGGTTATTTTTGCCGTGGCCGTGGTGATCTTTTACGCCCTGGTCCGGGGCATCGCCAGACCGCTGACCGCCCTGGCCGGTTATGCCGTCAAGATCCGCGACCACGACTTTTCGGCCGCCCCGCCGCCTGCCGGTGACGACGAGGTGGGCGTCCTGGCCCGGGCCATGGCCTCCATGGCCGACCAGCTCGCGGTGCAGGTCACCGGCCTCAAGCAGGCCGTGGCCAGCACCACGCTCGAACTCAAGGATTCCCTGGCCCACATCCAGGCCATCATCGACAATCTGGTGGACGGACTCCTGGTGGTGGACGACGAGGGCCGCATCACTCTTTTAAACCCGGCCCTTTTGGCCATGTTCGACTTAACCGGTGCCGACCCCACGGGCCGCAATGTGCGCGACGCCTTCCCGGCCGTCCTGGCCGCCCTGGCGGCGGCGGCGCGCCGGGAGTCGGGCCTGTGCGCCGACGAGGTGCGTCTGGCCGGCGGCGGCACGGGCAAGGCCGTGGCCACGCCGTTTACCCTGCCCGGCGAGGCCCGGGCCGCCACCATTTTGCTCGTGCGCGACATCACCGTGGAAAAAGAGGTGGACCGGATGAAGACCGAATTCATCTCCACCGTGTCCCACGAACTGCGCACGCCGCTGACTTCGGTGCTGGGCTTTGCCAAGATCATCCGGCGCAAATTCGTGGACCTCGTCACCCCGGCCCTGGATACGGGCAACCCCAAGCTGGCACGCGGGGTCGAACAGATCCGCGACAATCTCGACATCATCGTGTCCGAAGGCGAACGCCTCACCGAACTGGTGGATGACGTGCTCGACATCGCCAAAATGGAGTCCGGCCGCTGCGAATGGGACATGAAACCCGTCCATCTGGCCGATGTCATCGACCACGCCGTCAAGACCGCCGCCCCCCTGGCCGCCCGCAAAGGACTGTCCCTGACCAGCCGGATCGACCCCGATCTGCCGGCCGTGCCCGGCGACCGGGACCGGCTGGTGCAGGTGCTGCTCAACCTCATCGGCAACGCCATCAAATTTACCGAAACCGGCAGCATCGTCCTGGAAGCCGCCATCCAGGCCGGCGACATCCGGGTGGCCGTGCGCGATACCGGAACCGGCATCGCCGCCGCCGATCTGGAGCGGATTTTCGAGAAATTCAAGCAGGCCGGCGACACCCTGACCGAAAAGCCCAAAGGCACCGGCCTTGGCCTGCCCATCTGCCGCCAGATCGTCGAACGCCACGGCGGGCGCATCTGGGCCGAAAGCACCCCCGGCCAGGGCAGCGCCTTCATCTTTATCCTGCCCGTCCTGGACGGCACTGTGACGGCAGATGCCTGCCCCCTGCCGCTCTACGCCCTGCCCCCCAGGGACGCCAACAGCCGCCGGGTGCTGGTGGTGGACGACGACGCAGCCGTACGCCGTTACCTGGAAACCATACTGACCGAGGCCGGCTACGCCGTGGCCACAGCCTCCGGCGGCGGCGAAGCCCTGCGGCTGGCCGCCCTGTGGCAGCCCGAATGCATCACCATGGATCTGCACATGCCCGGCATGGACGGCCGGGAAACCATCCGGCAGTTGCGGGCCGACGACGCCACCCGCAACATCCCGGTCATGGTGGTGACCGTGGCCTCCAGCCGGGAACGCGCCCAAAGCGGTGCCGACGCGGTCATGGTCAAACCGGTGGACGAAGAGGCCTTGCTGGCGGCGGTCAAGAATCTGCTGGAAGGGCCAGGAGAAGACGATGTCCGGCCCTGTCTGGTCTACGCTGCCGACGGCGGCCGCCGGCTGTCACGGCGCTTTCTCATGTGCCCGGGAGACGTCACCGCCGTGGCCCATGAAGCGCATCTGTGGCAGGCCGTGGAACGAGGCTTCGTCGGCACGGTGTTCGTGCCCGCCTCCCTGGGCCACGACCTGGACCTTGCCCGCCTGTCCGCCTTCCCGGGAGTGTGCGTTATTATCATACCGGATTAAGAGAAGAGAGAAGAGGCCTCCGGCGGCCAAAGGGGTGACCCCTTTGGAATCCCTCCTGGAAGGCAAGGGCTTAAGGGGAAGCCCGGCTGTCCAGGCCGGTAACCGGCCAATGTGCCCGCCAACGTCCAGAACCCCTTGAAAAACTTTTCTCGTTGGGGGGTCCGGGGGGATCATCCCCCCGGCCGCCGGAGGCACTCTTTAATTACCAATACGGTCGTGGGCGTGGCGGGTGGCGAGGCAGGCGGCCACGGCTGCGGCTGTGGCCTCATTGAGTTCGGGCAGGCTGGTGCGGTTGTTAAAGGCCCCAAGATGCGGTCCGGTGGGGATGGCCACGTCGGCCTCGCCCCGGGTCAGGCCGGCGACGGTCTCGGCGGCCATGCCCCGGGCCAGCAGAAATTCCCGAAAGGCCGCATCGGTCATGGCCGCCTGATCATCGCGCCGCAGCAGTTCGTCCATGTGGCGGTCAACCCCCATCTCCTCCACCATGCGCCGGGCCAGTTCCCGGGCGTCAAAGGGCGGCAGCGCGCCCGCAGCGCCCACAAAGCCTTCCTGATAGCCGGCCACGGCCTCGGCCACGACCCGGGCCAGCAAGTCCGGGTCAAAAAGGTGCCGGGCGTCCACCGGCGCGCCATCCGGCCCACGGCCGATTAACTGCGGGTCGCGCATGCGGAAATAGCTCCCGGCCACCAGAAACAGGCTCAGCAGATGATCGCCCATCTGGCGGTACAGGCGTACCGGCCGGCTGCCAAGGGAGGCGAAATGCTCGAAATCGCGCAGGCCCGACAGGCCGAAATTGGGGTGCAGGGCGCTGTGCAGCCAGCGGTCGAGTCGGCCGGGCAACCGCCAGTCGTAAAGCCCGCCGTCCTCGCGCCGGCCCTGCTGGACCCGGTTGTGAAACAGCGGAATGGCGGCCTCGTGGACAATGCCCTGTCCGGCCAGCCAGCCCAACAGCACGGCGGCCCGGGTCATGGCCGCGACAAAGGTGTCCGCGTCCGGGAGGCCGTCCCGCCCCGGGTCGTTGGGATAGGCAAAATAGGCGGAGCTGGCCCGGTAGGCCAGACAGCGCCCGGCCCCATCGAGTCCGGGCAGGGGAGAGGGCGCGTCGGCAACGGCCCACAGCGGCGCGCTCCCCCGGGACAGGGGTGTGGGCACATGGCAGGGCACGGGAAAGGGGAGGTCGGCGCAATGCGTCATCCAGGCCGCCTCCCGGGCCAGGCCCAGGGGATCTTCGTCCCGGCGCAACCGTTTGACCACCAGCAGCACCCCGGGATCGGCCGTGGTCATGAGCAGGCTGCGTCCGGCCACACGCACGCGGCTGTCCGGGGGAACATGGGCGACATCGAGCAGCGCGGCAAACGAAGCCGGCGCGGCCACGGGCTCGGGCAGGGAGACGGCCGGCCCGGCCAGACCGGCCAGGGGCAAGGCACCCACCGCTTCGGCTGTGGCCAGACGCGGCTTTCCCGGCGTGCCCAGGGCCTTGGTCAGGGCGTGGCGCGAGGCCGTGGCCAGAGCGGGCGGGCCGTTGGCCAATAGCGACACCAGCGCGCCGGCAGCGTCGCGGTAGAGGATGCGGGCCTGGGTCTGGCGGACGTGATCGTTGCGGGTGAGCAGCGTGGCCAGGGCGGCCACGGTGTCCGGGGTGACGGCGTCAGGATCGCGCTCGGCCAGATCAGCCACCCGCCGGGCAGCCAGATAGGCGGCGGTAAAATCGCCGTCCAGGCCGTAGGCCGCAAAACCGGCTTCGGTCAATGGTCCCCTACCATCGGCAGCAGACGGGCGAGCAAATCCTTCAGATCGTATTCGTCCAGGGGTTTGGCCATGAAATCGAAAGACCCGGCCTCGGCGGCCCGGTTGCGGGTGGCGTCATCGACAAAGGCCGAGACAAACACCACCGGGACGTTGCTGTCGCGGCGCATGAGCTTGGCCGTTTCGATGCCGTCGAGATCGCCATCGAGGCGGATGTCCATGAGCACAAGATCGGGGCGCTGCCGGCGGAAGGCGTCCAGGGCGTCCTGGCCCGTGCCCACCGCAGCCGACACGACATGGCCCAGGCGCTTGATCATCGCCCCAGTGGCCATAGCCGTAATGGCTTCATCTTCCACGATCATAACGCGCGCCGCAATCATACTGCAAACTCCTTTACCCCGAGGGCAAAATCGTACTGCTCTCCTCTAGAATGGTCGCCCGCCGACGCGTTGTCAATGCTTTGCCGGCAAAAGCGCCAGCTTACACTCCCCGCCGGCCCCAAGGGCCGGCGAAGACGACTCTTTTGCCGCGCAACAGCCGTCGCCCGGACAGGATTTAAGAACCCATGTCAATGAGCGAATTCCAGTCGGCAGCAAACTTGGCCAGCCCGGACTCGGTCAGGGGATGGCCGATGGCGTAGTCCTGCCAGGGTTTGGTAAGGGGCAGCGCCTCGGCCGGGATGGGGGCCAGTCCGACGGGCGCGTAGGCGTAGTCGGCGGCCGGCACGGGCTTTCCGGCCGCAGCCCAGGCCAGCAGCACCGTGGCCGGGGCCGTGATGATATCGCTGCCCTGGGCCAGGGCACACAGGAAATGCTCCATGGAACGCACGCTGGCGGTGAGCACTTCCACATGGCCGTCGCCCGGGGCGTACAGGGCCAGGATGTCTTTGATCAGGTCCATGCCGTTTTCGCCCCGGTCGTCGAGGCGGCCGATAAAGGGCGACAGGAACACGTCGCCGCGCCCGGCACCCTTGGTGGCGGCATAGACGGCGGCGGCCTGGGACTGGCTAAAGACCAGGGTCATATTGACGCGCCGGCCCTCGCCGGTGAGCACGGCCGCAGCCTCCAACCCGGCAGTCGTGGTCGGCAGCTTGATATGGGCGTTGGGAATCCAGGTATCAAAGGACCGGGCCTGGCGCAGCATATTGTCCACCGTGGTGGTGGCGTCGGCGTAGACTTCTATGGAAATGGAGCCGTTTGGCAGCATGGCCGACAGTTCCTGGCACAGCGCCTTGTAGAAGTCGTAGATGGCCGTGCTGCTGAACTTGTTGCCATCGACCTTGTGGGCTTGCGCTTCGGGGTTTTTGGCGAGCAGGCTTGGATTGGTTGTCTGGCCGTCGAGAAAGCCGAGAGCGGCCATGACCGTGCGGGTTTCCTGGGGATCGGCCCCGTCGAGAAAAATACGGGTTTTGAGATTCTCGGGTCGCATATGGGCCTCGCAGCATGGGTTTGACCGTTTTGACGCAAGCGTCGGCGCAAACAGACGCCGGCAGCGCAACAGTGCCAGAACCTAAACACACTTTGGCGGATAATTGCAAACGATTCGGCGGCCACGGCGCGACGCCCGGCGTGCAAGCGCCGCACGCGCCGCAAACGCGGCCTGAACCGCCCGGCCCGGCGATTGTCCCTTGCGCCTTGCCTGTGCTAGCGTGGCTGCCAGGAACCCATCCCACTGGAGGAAACCATGCCCGACGCAAACCCAACACCTTCTCCTGATCCGGAAATCGTGGCGTCCTGGAAACAGGCCGCTGCCGCCCGGGCTGCCGGGCTGGTCCAGGCCGGCATGGCCGTTGGCCTGGGGCACGGGTCCACGGCCGTGGCCATTGTGCCGCATCTGGCCAAGCGGTGGCGGGGGGGCGAGCTGGACGGAGCCATTTTTGTGCCGGCCGCCCATTTCATGGCCGCAGCCTTGCGGCGGCACGGCCTGCCGGTGGGCAGCCTGGATGACTGGCCGGCCCTTGATCTGGGCCTGGACGGGGCCGATGAAATCGATGCGCAGCTTGACTGCATCAAGGGCGGGGGCGGGGCGCTGCTCTATGAAAAGATCGTGGGACAGGCGGCCGAGCGGTTTGTGCTCGTGGCCGACGCCGGCAAACTGTCGCCGCGCCTGGGTACGCGCCACGCCGTGCCGGTGGAGGTCACGCCGTTTGCCCTGGCCCCGACCAAGGATTTTCTGGTCGCCATCGGCGGGCATCCGGCCCTGCGGCTGCGCCCGGACGGCGACCCCATGCGCACCCAGCGCGGCAACGTCATTCTCGACTGCGCCTTCGGCCCCCTGGCCGATCCGGCCGGGCTGGCCGCCGTCCTCGACGCCCGAGCCGGGGTGGCCGGCCACGGCCTTTTTATCGGCCTGGCCGCCCTGGCCATCGTCGCCGGCCCGGACGGCGTGCGGGAACTGGCGCGTCCGGCCGGCTAAGAGAGCCTCCGGCGGCCGGGGGGGATAATCCCCCCCGGACCCCCTTGGCGGGAGGAGTAATTTAAGGGGTTATGGACGGTAGCAGGCAAACTGTTCGGCTGTGGACCGTGAAAGCGCCAAGCCGCATCCCCATAAAAATTTTCCACTGCCAGGGAGGGTCCGCTGGAGAACGGTGTTTCCTGTCAAGCCTGCCATGCGGCCTTGCCTGCTCCTGCCCACCGTCGCGGCAACGCCGTTCCCCCTTAACCCCTGCCTTCCAGGTGGGATTCCAAAGGGCTCAGCCCTTTGGCCGCCGGAGGCTCTTTTCTTTTCTCTCTACGCGTCCAAATTCCCTGGCAAGCCGGCCACAAATTCGCGGATGGCATCGCGCACCCGGCGGTAGTGGCCAAGGGCTTCTTCTTCGGTGGCAGCGTTTGCGGCCAGGGCGGGAGGATCTTCAAAGCCCATGTGGACCTTTTTGACCGGCCCAGGGAAAAACGGGCACAGATCGTGGGCCGAGCCGCACAGCGTCACCACATAATCAAAGGAAACGTCCGGCAGCTCGGACACGAGCTTGGACGTCTGGCCGGCGATATCCACCCCGGCCTCGGCCATGACGGCCACGGCCCGGGGATTGAGCCCGTGCTTTTCCACGCCGGCCGAAAAAGCGGTCAGGACGTCGCTGCGAAGCGCCCGGGCAAAGCCCTCGGCCATCTGGCTGCGGCAGGAGTTGCCGGTACACAGAAACAGGATGTTTTTCTTTTCGTTCATTGGTCTTTCTCGTCCTGTGGAAATGGAGGCCGCGCCCCCTTCACCCCCTGCCTTCCAGGAGGGTTTCCAAAGGGGCCACCCCTTTGGCCGCCGGAGGCATTCTTCCTCTTCTGCCTTCCTCTCCCTCCCCCCGGTCGCCGGGGGCAGTTACGACACGTCGCCCAAGGGCCGGCGGGTTCCCGAGGTCAGTTCCTGGGACAGATCGGCCATGCGCACCTTGATGGCGTCGCGGATGCGGCGCACCTGCTCCAGGCGCTCCTCTGGCGAACCGACGACGGCAGCCGGATCGGCAAACGGCAGATGCAGCCGGTGGGTCACGCCGGGGAACACCGGGCACTGGCCTTCCAGGGACTCTTCGCACACCGTGACCACATAATCAAACAACTGTCCGTCTTTAAAGAGATCAAAAACCTTGCGGGTCTGCTTGCCCGAGAGATCAATGCCGTCCTCGGCCATGACCGCCACCACCAGGGGATTAATGACGGTGGGCGTGAGACCGGCGCTGGTGACGGTCACCCCGTCTCCGGCCATCTGCCGCAGATACGCTTCGGCCATCTGGCTTCTGGCGCTGTTGTGGACACAAATAAACAGTACGCGCATGGCGTCCTCCTTGCTTTCCCGGCTGTCCAGGCTGTAGCCGACGCATATGGCAATCCGGTGACGCCCCGGGTGGCCGGGCCACCGTTTCGACGCCCGGGGCCAGGGGCCGCCCCAGGTTCGTGTGCTCCATCCCGTGCCTGGCTGCGGTTCTGAAAGCCCGGGATACTGCCCCCAAACCCCGGCCAAAGGTGCTCCGTGTCATTTTGTCCCGTCGTGGCAACCACGGCCTAAATCCGCCAAGAGCCCTTGGTTTCGGCGTTTTTTTGGCCCCGGACGGTCCGCTGGCGAGACAACTCGCCCCAACCCCGGGCAGTGTCCCCTTTTTACCCAACCAGGGGTTTGGCCTGGGACAAGTTGTCCAAGACGCGCCAGCCCGCCAACTGCGCGGGTTTTGCGGGACCGCGCCGCCGCAGCCGTTGTTTCCAACCGGCGCAAGGGGCCTGCAATCGGCCAGACTGCCCCCCTTCAAAAAAGGTCTGACGTTTTAAACGCTTGAAATACCAAGGGTGCAGATTTGGCCCGGGAATTGCTCTAGGGGAAACAGCGTTTACGCTTACGCCAAACGGAAATCAGGTTTGGGGTCCGTTCGCAAAAACTAAACCTTAACCACAGTGAGGTTGGCACCATGGCTGTTCGCGAGCAAGTTTACGGTTTCTTCATTCCCAGCGTGACCCTTATCGGTATCGGCGCTTCCAAACAGATCCCTGAGAAAATCAAGGCCCTGGGCGGATCGAAACCGCTGATCGTCACCGACAAGGGCGTGGTCAAGGTCGGTATCTGCAAGCAGATCACCGATCTGCTCGACGCCGCTGGCATGAAGTACCATGTCTACGACGAGACCATCCCCAACCCCACCGACGCCAACGTCCACAAGGGCGTGGAAGTCTACAAAGCCAACGGCTGCGACAGCCTTATCACCCTGGGTGGCGGTTCTTCGCATGACTGCGGCAAGGGCGTCGGCCTTGTCGTCTCCAACGGCGGCAAGATCCATGACTTCGAAGGCGTGGACAAGTCCACCAAGTCCTTCATGCCCTACCTGGCCGTCAACACCACGGCTGGCACCGCTTCCGAAATGACCCGTTTCTGCATCATCACCGACCTGTCCCGCCACGTGAAGATGGCCATTGTTGACTGGCGCGTCACCCCGCACATCGCCATCGATGACCCGGTCCTGATGGTCGGCATGCCCCCGGCGCTGACCGCCGCCACCGGCATGGACGCTCTGACCCACGCTGTCGAGGCCTTCGTGTCCACCATCGCCAACCCGATGACCGACGCTTGCGCCATCGAAGCCTTCAAGCTGATCTTTAAGTACCTGCGCAAGGCCGTTGCCAATGGACAGGACATCGAAGCCCGCGAAGGCATGTGCTTCGCGCAGTACCTGGCCGGCATGGCGTTCAACAACGCCTCCCTGGGCCACGTCCACGCCATGGCGCACCAGCTGGGCGGCTTCTATGACCTGCCCCACGGCGAGTGCAACGCCATCCTGCTGCCCCATGTCGAGAAGTTCAACCTGATCGCCAAAGTCGAGAAGTTCGCCGCCATGGCCGAGATCATGGGCGAGAACATCGCCGGCCTGGCCCCCCGTGACGCCGCCGAACTGGCTCTTAAGGCCATTCGTCAGCTGTCCGCCGACGTCGGCATCCCGGCCGGCCTGATCGACCTTGGCAAGAAGTACGGCAAGGATGTCAAGGCTTCCGACATCCCGACCATGACCGGCAACGCCCAGAAGGACGCCTGCGGTTTCACCAACCCCCGCTGCCCGACCGACAAGGACGTTACCGACATCTTCACCGCCGCCCTGTAAGGGAATCGGACTCACAAACGGGGGGGCTTTGGCCCCCCCGTTTATGCCTGGCGACGCAGGGAACGAAAGCCTGTCCGGCAGGGCGCATTGCCACCGGTTACGGTCGCAACGCCACGGTCAGCCAGGCCGAACAGGTCCAGCGTGACAACATCGGCAACAGCGACATGGTACCAGCCGTGGCAGCGGCGAAGACCATGCCTTTTTGGACGCAGGATGCTGTTTCCCCCTGTCCAAGAGGACTGAGAACGCAGCCCGGAAGGGCTCAAATTTTTTCGACTTTGTTCCGAAGTGATACAAAGCCCACCGCCTGGATCACTCGGATTATGCGCAAGCAACTGAATTTACCAGCTATTTCCTCCAGGCTCGACGCCCGGTCCGGGGTGGAAAACCACTGACCGCCGTGCTATCCACCCCGGGCTGCGGTCGTCGTGTTCACCGGGGGTCTGGACTCCGGGACGCTTCGCTTGCGATCGTGTCGTCACCTTTCACGTCAACCGGATAGGACTGCATGAACATCATCAATCTCACCCGCGACCATGACGAGGATTTCGTACACAGGGTGGAGGAGGAGTCCGGTCAGAAAGTCAGCCTGTGCTACCAGTGCGGGAACTGCACGGCTGGCTGTCCGTACACCTTCGCTTACGACATACCCGTCAGTCAGATCATGCGACTCGTCCAGATGGGCCAGAAAAAGACCGTACTTTCCAGCAAGTCCATCTGGCTGTGCGCCACCTGCGAATCCTGCACCACCCGTTGTCCCAACAACATCGACGTCGCCTGTATCATGGACGTGCTGCGCCACATGGCCCGGCGCGAGGGGCTGGCCGCCGTGCCCCAGGTCAAGACCTTCTGGGACAGCTTTCTGGACTCCGTGCGCGCCCACGGCCGGGTCTTTGAAATGGGCCTTTTGATCAACTACGTGACCAAGACCGGGCGCTTCTGGACCGACATGGATCTGGGCCCCAAAATCCTGCCCAAGGGCAAGCTCGCTTTAAAGCCCCACGACATCCAGGGCAAGGAGCACGTTGCCCGGATTTTCGAGCGTTTTGACAGGGAGTCCAACTCATGAGCGAAGCCATCGCCTACTACCCCGGATGTTCGGGCCTGGGCACCTCCAAGGAGTACGACACGTCCACCCGGGCCGTGTGCGCGGCTCTCGGCCTGTCCCTGGTCGATATCCCGGATTGGAGCTGCTGCGGCTCCACCCCGGCCCACACCAAGGACCACACCCTCTCCGCCGCCTTGTCCGCCAGAAACCTCCAGCTCGTCTCCGACATGGGTCTCAAGGCTGCGGCCACGCCCTGCCCGAGCTGCCTGACCAACCTGCGCACCGCCAACCACCGCATTGAGGGTGACGCATTCAAGGCCAAGGTCAACAAGCTTCTGGACGATCCCTACGGCGGCGACGTCAACGCCATCTCCGTGCTCCAGGCCCTGGTGGAAACCGTTGGCCTGGACACCATCGCTTCGGCCGTGCGCACGCCCTTAAAGGGGCTCAAGGTGGCCTGCTACTACGGCTGCATCATGAACCGGCCGCCGGAGCTGATGGCCTTTGACGACTGCGAGAACCCCATGGCCATGGACAACATCCTGACCGCCCTGGGCGCAACAGTCGTTCCCTTTCCGCTCAAGGTCGAATGCTGCGGGGCCTCCTACGGCATCCCCCGGCCCGATGTGGTGGCGAAGCTGTCCGGCAAGCTCCTGGAAGCCGCCGCTGGCCTGGATGCGGACATGATCGCCGTGGCCTGCCCCCTGTGCCAGATGAACCTTGACCTCAGACAAGGGCAGATCAATCGGGCCATGGGCACCAGCTACCGTACCCCGGTGCCCTACTTCACCCAGCTCATGGGCGTGGCGCTCAACATTCCGGATGCGGAAATCGGTTTCGGCCAACTCAACGTCGATCCGAGGCCCGTCCTTTCCAAGGCCTTGTCGGGCGCGGACTAACAGGGAGCATAGGCAATGCGAATCGGCGTTTTCGTCTGCCACTGCGGCAGCAACATCGAAGGCACGGTGGATACTGCTGCCGTGGCCAAGGCTACCCTGGAGTTTCCTGAGGTCGTCTACGCCACGGACACCATGTACGCCTGCTCGGAACCCGGCCAGGACGGCATCATCCAGGCCATCAAAGAAAAAAATCTCACCGGCGTGGTGGTGGCCTCCTGCACCCCGCGCATGCACGAGCCGACCTTCCGCAAGGCCGTCGAACGGGCGGGGCTTAACCGCTTCATGTTCGAAATGGCCAACATCCGCGAGCATGTCTCCTGGATCGGCAAGAACCGCGAGGCCAATACCAACAAGTCGTTGGATCTGGTGCGCATCGCGGTGGAAAAGCTGCGCCGCGATGCGCCGCTGATCCCCAGCAAGTTCTCGGTCAATAAGCGCGTCATGATCATCGGCGGCGGCGTGGCCGGCATCCAGGCGGCACTCGACTGCGCCGACGGCGGCTTGCAGGTCGTCCTGGTCGAACGCGAATCCACCATCGGCGGCAAGATGGCCAAGCTCGACAAGACCTTCCCCACGGTCGACTGTTCGAGCTGCATCCTGGGCCCCAAGATGGTGGACGTGGCCCAGCACCCCAACATCACCCTGCACGCCTACTCCGAAGTCGATTCCATCGGCGGCTACGTGGGCAACTTCCAGGTCAAGGTCAAGAAAAAAGCCACCTACGTGGACTGGGAACTGTGCACCGGCTGCGGTGCCTGCATCGAGAAGTGCCCGAGCAAGAAAAACCCCGATGCCTTTAACGAAAAAATCGGGCCGTGCACCTCGATCAACATCCCGTTCCCCCAGGCCATTCCGAAAAAAGCCTATATCGACGCCACCACCTGCCGCCAGTTCGTCAAAGGCAAGTGCGGCGTGTGCGCCAAGGTCTGTCCCACCGGAGCCATCCGCTACGACATGACCGATGAGATCGTCACCGAAGATGTCGGTGCCATTGTCGCCGCCACCGGCTACGACCTGTTCGACATCAAAAAGATCCCGGAATACGGTAGCGGGACCTACCCCGACGTCATCACCGGCCTGCAGTACGAGCGTCTGCTGTCGGCTTCCGGTCCCACCGGCGGCCACATCAAACGCCCGTCGGACGGCAAGGAACCCAAAAACATCGTGTTTATCCAGTGCGTCGGCTCGCGCGACAAGTCGCTGGATCGGCCCTACTGTTCCGGTTTCTGCTGCATGTACACGGCCAAGCAGACCATCCTGACCAAGGACCACATCCCCGATTCCCAGTCCTATGTCTTTTACATGGACATCCGTTCCCCGGGCAAGATGTACGACGAGTTCACCCGCCGGGCCATGGAGGAATACGGGGCGCGCTACATTCGCGGCCGCGTGGCCATGGTCTACCCCAAGGGCGACAAGCTCATGGTGCGCGGGGCCGACACCCTGGCCGGAACACAGGTCGAGATCGAAGCCGATCTGGTGGTCCTGGCCGCTGGCGCCGAAGCTGCCAAGGGCGCGCCGCAGTTGGCTGAAAAGCTGCGCATCTCCTACGATAAATACGGCTTTTTCATGGAAAGCCACCCCAAACTCAAGCCCGTTGAGACCAATACCGCCGGCGTCTACTTAGCCGGCTCCTGCCAAGGCCCCAAAGACATTCCCCAGTCCGTGGGCCAGGGCAGCGCCGCTGCCGCCAAGGTGCTGGCACTGTTCTCCAAGGACATGCTGGAAAGCGATCCGCAGATCAGCCGCGTGGACATCAAACGCTGCGTCGGCTGCGGCAAGTGCATCATGACCTGCCCGTTTAAGGCCATCAAGGAAGTGGAATTTAGGGGTCAGAAAAAGGCCGAAGTCATTGAGACCGTCTGCCAGGGCTGCGGCATCTGCACCTCGACCTGCCCCCAGGGCGCTATCCAGCTGTCGCACTTCACGGACAACCAAATCCTCGCGGAGGTCAACGCCTTATGCCAGTCCTGACCGGCAAGGAACTGCGAATCGTCGGATTCCTGTGCAACTGGTGCTCCTACGGCGGCGCGGACACGGCAGGCGTTGGACGCTTTAACCAGCCCACCGACCTGCGGATCATCCGCGTGCCCTGTTCGGGCCGCATCGATCCCCTGTTCATCGCCAAAACGCTGATCAACGGTGCCGATGGCGTGCTGGTTTCCGGCTGCCACCCGCGCGACTGCCACTACGCCGAGGGCAACTTCTACGCCCGCCGTCGTCTGGAAGTCCTCAAGCGCTTTCTGCCCATCCTCGGCATCGATCCGGGTCGGTTCGACTACACCTGGGTCTCGGCTTCCGAAGGCCAGCGCTGGCAGAAAGTGGTGACGGCATTTACCGAACAGATTCACACCCTGGGACCGGCGCCGCGCTTTGATGCCGTGGCACCGGAACTTTTGGCCAAGGTCGCTGGGGCCATCAGCCAAGGAGGCAACCGTGTCGCGGCTTGAGGAACTCAAAACCCGCATCAAGGAGGCCCTGCCCGGCCTTGAATGCGTCATCGGTTGGCAGAAGGGCTACGACGCCCTGCACAACACCCCGCTGTTTATGCGCAGCGCCGAGGATGTCGACAAACTCGAATGGGGAGCGCTTAACGTCCACAACCCCGCTGTCTACCTGCCGACCATGGCCGGCAAGAAAGTCGGTGTGGTGGTCAAGGGCTGCGATTCCCGCTCGGTGGTGGAACTGCTCCAGGAAAACCTCATCAATCGCGACAACATCGTCATCTTCGCCGCCGGTTGCGACGGCGTGGTGGATCTGACCAAGGTCAAGGCCAAACTCGCCGCTGCCGGAACCGGCGCCGGCGTGGTCACGGCTGTGTCCGCTGACGGCAAGACCGTCTCGGTCACGGCCGGGGGCAAGACCGTGGCCATGCCCATGGCCGAAGTGGCGGCGGATAAGTGCCTGCGCTGCCAGTACCCCAATGCCGTTTTGGCCGACACCTTTGTCGGCACGCCGGCCCCGCAGCCGACCCCTGTCCCATCGGCCAATGCCGACCTCGACGCCCTGGACGCCATGAGCGTTCCCGACCGCATGGCCTTTTGGCGCTACCACATGGACCGCTGCATCCGGTGCTACGCCTGCCGCAATGCCTGCCCCATGTGCGTGTGCCGCGACCACTGCATCGCCCAAAGCCGTGAGCCGCACTGGTTGTCCCAGGACGACTCGGTGACGGAAAAGCTCATGTTCCAGGTGGTGCACGCCATGCACCTGGCCGGGCGCTGCACCGAGTGCGGCGAATGCCAGCGGGCCTGCCCCATGGACATTCCGGTCCTGGCCCTTAAAAAGCACCTCAATCGCACCATCCACGACCTGTTCGACTACCAGGCCGGCGTTGACGCTGCCGCGATTCCGCCGCTGCTGCAGTTCAAGACCGAGGAAGTCAACATCAAGGAGCGTAGCTGGTAATGGCCGCCGTCAAATACATCTCCCGGGAGAAACTCCCCGAGTGGCTCAAGGCCCTGGCTGCCGAGCGCCGGCTGCTCGTCCCTGTCGAGGAAGGTGGTGCCGTGGTGTTTCGGGCCTACGATCCGGCCAAAGCGCCGGTCTTTGGCTCCGACGCCACCGCCCCGCCCAAGGGTTCCGTCTTCCCTGCCAGCAAGGAGCTTTTCAGCTACACCTATGGCAAGGAAGGCGAGGACGCCAAACCCACGCTGACCCTCGATCCCAAAACGACCGCCGAACCCACGGTGGTCTTCGGGTCCAAACCCTGCGGCGCACGCGGCTTTCTGATCTTTGACCGCGTCTACATGGGCAAGAAGTTCCCTGATCCGTATTACATCGCCGCCCGCGAAGCCACGGTGTTTGTCACCATGGCCTGCGACACGGTGGAAAACACCTGCTTTTGCCACTGGGTAGGCTCCGGCCCGGCCGATCCGGCCGGTTCCGATCTGCTGCTCACGCCAGTGGCCGGCGGCTGGCTGGTCGAAGCGGTCAGCGCCAAGGGCGAGCCCCTGCTCGCCAGCCCGGCCCTGACCGACGGCGCGGCCAAAGCGGCCGAGGCTGAAGAGGTCAAGGCCAAGACCCGGGCGGCCCTGGGCGAAGCCCCGGACATCTCCACGTCCAAGGAAGCGCTGCTGGCGCGGTTTGACGACATGGACTTCTGGCGTGACCAGTCGGACAAGTGCATCAGTTGCGGGGCCTGCACCTACCTGTGCCCCACCTGCTACTGCTTCTCCATCACCGACGAAGGTTCGGGCATGAGCGGCAAGCGTCTGCGCTCCTGGGACGCCTGCATGCACTTCCAGTTCACCCTGGAGGCCTCGGGGCACAACCCGCGCCCGACCAAGGCCCATCGCCTCAAAAATCGCGTCGGCCACAAGTTCAGCTATTACCCGACCCTGCATGATGGGTTGATCGCCTGTTGCGGCTGCGGCCGGTGCGTCAAAAGCTGCCCGGTTTCCGTGGACATCCGCGAAATCGTGCAAAACGCCGTCGCCAAGGCCAAGGCCTAGAGGTGTCCAGATGAGCGAACCATTCAATCCCTATCTGCCGGAAGTCGCCACCATCCTGGAGACCGTCCAGGAAACGCATAACATCATGACCTTCCGGGTGCGCTTTGACGACGAGGCCAAAATGGCCGCGTTCAAATTCGGACCCGGACAAGTGGGCCAGCTCTCGGCCGCCGGCATCGGCGAAGCCACCTTCGTCATCAACTCGCCCCCCACCCGCATGGACTATTTGCAATTCTCGGTCATGCGGACCGGCGAAGTGACCGCCAAGCTGCACAACCTCGTGGCCGGCGACAAGGTCGGCGTGCGCGCGCCCCTGGGCAAGCCCTTCCCGGTCGAGGATCTCAAGGGCAAAGACATCGTGTTCGTCGGCGGCGGCATCGGCATGGCCCCGCTGCGCACCCTGTTCCTCTACATGCTCGACAACCGGGCCGACTTCGGCAAAATCCGCCTGCTCTACGGCGCGCGTTCGCCGCTGGATATGGCCTTTTCCGCCGAGCTGCCCGAGTGGACCTCGCGTACCGACATCGAAACCACGCTGACCATCGACCGCGAGGCCGACGGTTGGGAGCACAAGGTGGGCCTTATTCCCAACGTGCTCCTGGAAATGGCCCCCAAGGCCGAGAACTGCGTGGCCATTACCTGCGGTCCGCCGATCATGATCAAGTTCACCCTGGAAGCGCTCAAAAAGCTCGAATTCCCGGATGAGCAGATCCTGACCACCCTGGAAAAACGCATGAAATGCGGCATCGGCATCTGCGGGCGCTGCAACATCGGCTCAAGCTACGTCTGCGTGGACGGGCCGGTGTACACCTACGCCCAGTTAAAGGCCCTGCCCAACGAGTTATAGAGCAATCGCGTACGACGCACAGGCTCGGGGGGACACCCATCCCCCCATCCAGGGGGTCCGGGGGGGATGATCCCCCCCGGCCGCCGGAGGCCTCTTACAATCAAGGGAGACGCATATGGCAAGCTTTTTTAGCGCCAGCGACATCGTCGGCACAGCCATTGAGATCGAGCGTCGCGGCCGCAACGTCTACAGCAAGGCCGCTGCCGCCGCGACGAATCCGGACGTCAAAAGCTTTCTGCAGTTTTTCGCCGGCGAAGAGGCCCGCCACCAGGCCATTTTCGAAGCCATGGCCGGGCGCATCGCCAAAATCGAGGTTCCGGCCGGCAGCAACGAAGAAGAATACATGGAATACGTCCAGGCCCTGCTCGACTCCCACGCACTCTTTTGCGGCGGAGCACCCGAGAAAGACCTGGCCGATGCCGCCGACGCCATTGCCGCCATTGAACTGGCCTCGCGGTTTGAAAAAGACACCATCCTCTACTTTCGGGAAATGATGGATCTGATGCCGGTCGCCGAGTCCGGTATTGTCAAACAGGTTCTTGACGAGGAACGCGGGCATCTGCGCCAACTGCGCGGCATGCTCGCCACCCTGCGTCGCAACGCATAGAGCGCCTTGGGCCGGGGGCGTCGCCAGCGACGCCCCCAGCCCATAACCAGCCGGAGAGCCTGACGGCAGGCGAGCCCGCGTCATTGGGGCCAAACAGGTAGAAGCCAGGGGGAACGACCATGTACCACGATGAGATCGGCTTCGACACCATGACCTTGACCAGCCCCTTGGACAGTGCCCATCCGACCTGCGCCGTGGACAGCCTGGAGCAAGGGCTCTCCGGGCGGCTGCTCGGCCTGGTGATGGCCTCGGACCTGTTTGCCGCCCGCAGCTGGTCGCCCCGGCAATGGCAGGAGGGCGTTGCCCTGGAAACCTGCTGGCCGGGTGCTGCCATCCGCTTTTGCGGCGAACGGCTGGACCAGGACGACCTCGACGCTTTTCTCGGCTGCCTGCTGCTGGCCTTTCGCGGGCAGGCCAAGGGCTCGGCCCGGTTTTCCCTGCGCGATCTGGCCCGGCTGATCCACCCCAAGGCCCGGCGCTTCGACGCCAGACGCCTGGAACGCTCCCTGTGGCGGCTGGCTTCGGCCCGCATCGACATCGAAGACGCTGCCGGCTGTTACGTGATCCAGGTGCGCCTGCTCAATACCCTTTTATGCGACCGCGCCGCCGGCATCTGCGCCCTGGACGTCAGCCCCCGCATGCTGGCCGCCTTTGACGACGCGGCCCGTCTGGAGCGGTTGCTGGCCGCCCGCGCGCCCCTTGGCAACGACGGCTTTGCCCGCTGGCTGGCTGCCTTTTTGTCCTCTGGTCCGGCCGCACTGCGCCTGGACTTTGGTGCCCTGCGCCGTCTTTCGGGGTTGTCCCGGCAGCCCATGGCCGCTTTTCGCCTGCGCGCTGTGGCCGTGCTCCAGGATTTTCTGGACCTTGGGGCCATTGCTGCCATAGAGTCCGCCGGTCCCGACCGCCTCATCGTCTCCCGGCCTGCGGCCCGCGGCGAGGAACCGGCTTGCTTGCTCCTGTCCTGACGGCCGTTTCCCATGGACGGCATCATGTCCGCACCCGCCGGAGAGGATGAAAAATCCCGGGACACGCCACAGCGACCCGCTGCGAGCACCACCCGGGACCGCCTCCTGCCAAGCCCCACGCGCACCTTGCCCCTGCGCCGGCTGACCCTTGATGTGGCCCGCGACGGACGGGAGTCCTTCATGACGCCTTCGCGGCTGCGCACCCCCTTACCTCGACGCTCCCTAGCCCCCGAGACCGGCGACACCCTGCCCCAGCCGCCGTCCCTGGAAGATCTCATCGGCATCGAGCACAGCAAACTCGGCTTCTACCAGGAACTGCGCCAGAAGGTGGAGGAGCTCAAAGACGCCCACCAGGAATCGGAACTGCGCCGCCAGGAGATCGCCGCGATCCTCGACGGCATCACCGATCTCATGATGGTGCTGACCAAAGACCTGCGCATCATTTCCGTCAACCACGTCTTTGACGAACTCTTCGACGTGCCGCGCCCCGAAGGCCAGTATTGTTACAAGCTGTTTCGGCAAAGCGCGGCCCCATGTCCAGAATGCCCGGCCCACCGGTCGTTTCGCTCCAATGCCGTGTGCCGCTGCATGGGCACGTTTAAAATCCACGGCGTGCTGCGCCGGTTTGAGATGGTGGCCTCGCCCATTTACAATCCCGACAGCCCCGAGTCGCGCATCCTTATCTTTAAGCGCGACGTGACCCTTGAAAACGAATACCAGGCCAAATATTATCAGGCGGAAAAGATGGCCACCATCGGCATGCTGGCCGCCGGCGTGGCCCATGAGATCAACAACCCCCTGACCGCAGTCTATGGTCTGGCCGAGGGCATCCGCCGCCGGCTGCCGGCCAT
Organism: Solidesulfovibrio aerotolerans; assembly: GCF_009856865.1. GTDB lineage: Bacteria > Desulfobacterota > Desulfovibrionia > Desulfovibrionales > Desulfovibrionaceae > Solidesulfovibrio > Solidesulfovibrio aerotolerans. The sequence continues at coordinate 29,241 of NZ_WVUD01000019.1, forward strand.
TGAGTCGGCCGTGGACGGCGAACTTTACGCCGACGTGGCCGAATATACCGAAACCATCCTCATGGAATGCCGCCGCTGCCGCGATATCGTGCGCTCCATGTTGTCGTTTTCCCGGCCCCACACCCTGGCCTTTTCCCCGGTGTGCTTAAACGAGGTGGTCACCGACACCCTCAATATTCTCAAAAGCCGCCTGGAAGAACGCTCCTGCGCCGGTTTGCACCTGACCGTCAACCTGCACATGGGCCTGCCCACGGTGCCGGGCGACGAGGCCCAGCTCAAACAGGTGCTGTTAAATATTTTGGTCAACGCCATGGACGCCATCGAGGCCGAAGGCGAAATCACCATCACCACGCACCCGGAAAACGACAACACCGTCAACCTCTCCGTGGAAGACACCGGACGCGGCATCCAGCCGGAAAACATGGACAAGCTGTTCAATCCTTTTTTCACCACCAAACCCGTGGGCAAGGGCCTCGGTATCGGCCTGTCCACCTGCTACAGCATCGTGCGCGAACACCACGGGGTCATTGAAGTGGCCAGCGAAGTGGGTATCGGCACGCATTTCACCGTGAAACTCCCTCTGGATAGCGGGCACCCCTAGTGAACAGTTCCTATTGCGTTCTCGTGGTCGATGACGAACCTTCCATCGGCAAACTCCTGTTAAAGGAGCTGACAACGCCCGCCCGCTGCGTGCATGTGGCTGCCTCGGCCCGCGAGGCCCGGGAACTTTTGGCCAAAAACGAATACGAGGTCGCGGTTCTCGACATCCGCCTGCCTGATGCCAACGGCCTGGAACTCATGGTCGAATTACGCAAGCGCCAGGAAGATCTGGAAACCATCCTCATCACCGGCCACGGGGCCATCGACACGGCCGTGGAAGCCATGAAGCTCGGGGCCTTTGACTACGTCACCAAGCCGTTTAATCTGGCCGAACTGGAACTGCTCATCGAGCGGGCCTACCAGCGCACCTACCTGCGTCGGGAAAACCGCCGGCTGCGCCATTTCCAGGGCCAGACCCCGCCGGTGCAGCTGGTCGGCAACTCCCCGGCCATCAAACAGGTCCGCTATCTCATCGAAAAAGTCGCCCCCACCGAAGTGCCGGTGCTCATTACCGGCGAATCCGGGGCTGGCAAGGAAGTGGCCGCCCACCTTATTCAAACGCTGTCCAAACGGCCGGACAAGCCATTTTTCATCAAAAACTGCGCTACGTTGCAAAAAGAATTGGCCCGCAGCGAACTGTTCGGGCATTTGCGCGGCTCGTTTACCGGGGCGGTTGAGAACAGCGAAGGTTTCATGGCCTTTGCCAACAAGGGGACGCTGTTTTTAGACGAGATCGGCGAACTGCCCATCGAGGTCCAGGCGGCGCTGTTGCGGGTGCTGGAAAATAAAACCTACCGCCGGGTGGGCGAAAAAGACGAGCGCCGGGTGGATATCCGCCTGCTGTTCGCCACCAACCGCGAACTGGTCCGGGAAGTGGCCGAGGGCCGCTTTCACGAGGCCCTGTTCCACCGCATCAATGTCTTTAATATCGAAATGCCGTCGCTACGCGAACGCCGCGAAGACATTCCGCTTTTGGTGGAATTTTTCCTGTCGCGCCTAACCGCCGGCCAGGCCCCGTTTCGCATCTCCGATCGGGCCATGAAATGCTTAACCAGCTACGACTGGCCCGGCAACGTGCGCGAACTGCGCAACGTTATGGAACGCTCCATCATCCTGTCGGAAAACAGCCTGATTACCGAACACGCCCTGCCACGCGAGTTTCTGGAACCGGCCAGGGCCGAAGAGGAAATCCAGACACTGGAAGCCAAGGAGAAGGAGCACATCACCAAGGTGCTCAACTTCTACGACAACAACCGCTCGCTCGCCGCCGAGGCGCTGGGCATCTGCCGCAAGACGCTCTATCGCAAAATCCGCGAGTACGGTCTGTTTTAGGATTGCCTCTTGCCCACGAGCCCTGGTAGCGCCGCAGTTCGGTGCAGCCCGATGCCCGCTGCCCGCCGTGCGGGACTGGCGCGCCGTGGCCCGATGGCGGGTTTTGCCCCGGACAGTCGCGTCCACCGGCGCAATCATGCTGCCCGGCCAAAGCCTGGACACCCCTGGCGCGTCGCCAGCAAATACACTAGTTTCGGATCGTCCCGCGCACCGCGTCGCCAACTGGCCCGCCGAACCCTCCGGCGGCGCACGGTCGGCGGCCAAACTCTTGGAGATTTCATGAAAGGTCTTGTCTGCCGCCTGCTTTGCGCCTGCCTCCTCATCGCCGCCATGGCCGTTCCCGCCTTGGCCAAGAAATCCCAGCAGCCCCAGAACATCAATTTCGGAGCCATCACCTGCAAGGAATTCGTCGTGGAAATGGCCGATTCCGACGAGGAGTCGGTGGCCTTTATCCTCATGTGGCTGGACGGCTATTTAAGCGGCGTCTCCGGCGACACGACGCTCAACTGGAAGACCCTGGAAGGCTTTTCCGGTGCCCTCATGGAAGCCTGCGCCAAAAAACCCGGCAAGAAGGTTTTGGAAGTGGCCAAGGAAGTCGGTATCAATAACTAATCGGCAACGCAGACCCGGTTTGCCCATGGTTATCTGGCCGCATCAAATACAGTCCCGGACGCGACGGCGTGACGGCGCTGGCAGCAGCGTTGCCACCGGGACGGCTTGCCCGGCTCCTGGCCGGTCTGCTTGCCGGGGACCGGCTGGCGTACGGCGCTTTGGCCGCGCCAGCCGGCTCGCCAGCGCCCGTTGCCGGATGCGCCCATGACCGCGCCCGTCACCCTCCTGCGCCGGCTGCTGGCCTCCACCCTGGCCACGGCCTCAGCCCTGGTTGTCCTTATCCTGGTCGTGGCCTCGTTCGGCTTTTATTACTTCGAACTGCGTCACAACCCCGAACGCACACTCTTTGACGCCCTGTGGTGGGCCATGGTCACCCTGTCCACCGTGGGCTACGGCGATTTCGTGCCCGTCACCGTGCCCGGCCGCCTCATCGGCATGGGCATCATGGGCACGGGCATCGGCATCATGGCCGCTTTGACCGGTAATCTGGCCTCGGCGCTCATTGAGCGCCGCAACCGCAAACGCCAGGGGTTGCTGCCTGTGAAAACCTCGGGACACTGTCTCGTCCTTGGCTGTAACGCCCACGCCCCGGGACTCATAAAGGCCCTGGCCGCCGCCGCGCCACCCTCGCGGGGACCGGCCGTGGTCCTTGTGGCGCCCATCACTCCCGAAACTTTTGCCGAAATCGCCGCCGACATCGGACTGGCCGACCGCCTGGAATTCTGTCGCGGCGACCCATCCCAGGAAAGCGTGGTCGGCCGGGCCTCGCCAACTACGGCCCGGGCGGCCTACATCCTGTCCCAGGACGGCCTGTCCCCGGACGAGGCCGACCAGCAGACCCTGCTCGCCGCCCTGACTTTCCGGGGCCTGGCCCCCAAGGTCCAACTCTACGCCGAGGCGCTGCTGGAAACCAACCGCAAGCATCTGGCCCGGGCCGGCGTGGACGTGACCCTTATTCGCGGCGATCTGGCCGAACGGGCCTTGGGAGCCATGGGCGAACACCCGGCCCTGTGGCAATTCATGGAGCGCCTGCTGGGCGGGCCGGGCGGACGGGGCATGCAGGCCCGCCCCCTGGCCCACGACGAACGCGGCCTGCGCTGGTCCCAGCTCGTGGCCCGGTCCCTGGCCGACGGCCGACGGCTGCCGGTGGCCGTTTTTCGCCTCAAACGCGACATCACCATCAAGGAACTCCTCGACGCCGACTCGGCCCTGGACCAGTTCATCCTGGAGCTGTTTGCCGCCTACGGCCAGGAAGACCGCATCGGCCGGCAAGGGCCGACGGTGGTGGTCAACCCCGGCGACGATGTGGATCTGGCCGGCTTTGACGGCCTGATCGTGCTGGCCAGCTCCGCTCCGGCCGCAACCGCCGCAGCGGGCACCGCAGGAGGTCCGGCATGAGCGACGACGCCTGGACCCGGGCGGCACTGTTCGCCCGGCTCTCTGCCGAGGAACTGGCCCTGGTGGCCCCGTGCTTTGAAACCGTGACCCGGCCGGCCCACACCGCCGTCATCGCCGAAGGCGAACCGGGGGACGACATGTTTCTGCTGGTGGCCGGCAGGGTGCGGGTCAGCAAATCCATGCTGCTTAAAGACATTTCCGCCACCATCCTCGACGCCGAACAGGCCGAAAAAACCCTGGTCGAACTCTCGGACGCCCAAAGCCCCTTTTTCGGCGAAATGGCCCTGCTGGATCGCGATATCCGTTCGGCCACCGTGACGTGCCTGACCGATTGCCGCTTCCTGCGCATCGACCGCGACCGCTTTTTCACCTTCGTGGCCGAAAATCCGGTCATCGGCGTCAAGCTGCTGACCGTGCTGGCCCGGCGGCTGGCCGGCGTTGTACGCAAAAACAACGTGGAACTGGTCAAACTGACCACGGCCCTGGCCCTGGTGCTCAGCCGCCGCGGCGCAGAGCGCAAATAGAGAGTCGGGGGAGCGTGAGAGGAGAAGGCAGAAGATGCCTCCGGCGGCCGGGGGGGGTAATCCCCCCCGGACCCCCTTGATAGGAAAAGTATTCTAAGGGGTTTAAGGGGCTGGCTGGTCAGTTGGCCGGCAGCGCAAGGGCAACTGGAGTAACAGTGGTTCCCGTCAAGCTTGCCTTGCGGCATTGCCCACCCGACGCAAGTGCACTTTGATCCCGCCCACCATCGCGGCAGCGCCGTCCCCCCTTAACCCCTTGCCTCCTGATGGGATTCCAAAGGGGTCACCCCTTTGGCCGCCGCAGGCCTCTTCTCTTTTCTCTTCTTCTATTCTTCTTTTTTATTTACACAGCCCAGGCCGTGGCGGTGCGGCGGCCGGCGGAGAAGCGCATGGCCAGCTCGTAGGCAACGTTGACATCTTTCATGGCTTCTTCGTCGCCGCCGAGATCGGGGTGGTGCAGGCGGGCCATGGAGCGGTAGGCGTTTTTGATTTCATCCACGGTGCAGGGATAGTTGATGCACAGAATGTCGTAGGCGCATTTGAGGTTCATGCCGTTTTTGCGGGCGGTTTCGCGGGCGCGGTGTTGCCGCTCGTTGTCCTGGCGAAAGCTGTCGGCCGGGCGTTCCGGCCGGGGCCGGGCATGGGGGCGCGAGGCTCCGGCGGCCGCTCCCTGGGCCGAAGCCCTGAAGGTGCCTTGCGTGGTGCCCTGGGCGGAGCCGTTTGAACTCCGGGAGGCGCCCTGGGCGGAACCGTTTGCCCCCCGGGAGGCACCCTGGGTAGAACCGGCGGCCCCCCTGGACGCACCCTGGGCGGAACCGGCGGTGGTCCGGGATTGCTGCCCGGCGGCGCGGCCGGCGGCGGGGTCGGGACCGGCTGCTTTGGCCCGAAAGGTCGATTCCGGGCGCGGTCGTTCCCGCTGGGCGCTTGTCGGGCCGGCGGTGGCGCGAAACGTTGCCTGTCCGGGCCGGCTTGTCCCGGCCGTAGTGGTACGGGCCTTGTCGTCGCCGGCGGGCTGGCCGAAACCGGCGGCCCGTTGCTGGGCGGTGCCGGCTGTCTGGCCATTGCCGGCGGCACCGGCGGTTGTGGGGCCTTTGGTCTCGAAAGGGGCGCGCGCCTTGAAGCGGCTGCGTTCGGAAGTGCCGGCCGAGGCCGAAGCGGCGGGGCCTTGGGTCTGGGTTCTGGAAAAACGGTCGGAGGCACCGGCCCCCGGCGTGGCCTGGCTGCGAAAACGGCTGTCCCGGGCAGAGGCATTGCGGGCTTGCTCTGCCCCGGGCCGGCCGGCAACGGTCGGCCCGCCATTGCGGGCCGTGCGGAGATTTTTGAGTACTTCCTGCAGATGGACGAGAATTTCCTGCAGCATGATGCGGGTGCGGTTGAGCTGGACTTCCAGGGCCTGCCAATCCGCCACACCGCCGGCAGTTTTGGCCCCATGGCTCCCGTGTCCTTGGGCGTGTCTATGCATGGGATGCTTCCCGCGCTCCCCGGGGACAATCGCCCACGCACCCCGACACACCGCCCAGGATCACGCAACGCGCTGGTATAGCAGCATTTTTCTGCATCAAAACAACACCTTCCAGTACTATTTCTACGCAATCCCAACCGCCCTGGCAAGGCGAAATTCCCCGGTCGCGGCCGGGTGCAGGCTGCTAGTGACAGAACGGGCCTTTTTGATGTAATGGGAGGGCGCGATACGCATATTCGCTGTCAAGCCCGCCGACGCTGCCGCGCCGGAAGGCAACCCGAGGAAATCCACATGAAGCCGACTGATGCCGATGTAGCCAAGCCCTTTGTCGACGCAACCAGGCATGTCCTGACGATGATGGCCCAGCTCGACCCCAAGCCTGGCAAACCTTACGTCAAAAAAGCGTCAGCCGCTGCTGGCGACGTTTCTGCCATTGTCGGCCTGACCGGCGACCGTAACGGCAGCATTTCCATCAGCTTTTCCAAGAAGTGTGCCATTGCCGTGGTGAAAAACATGCTTGGTGACGACATTGTCGACATCATCCAGGACGCCAAAGACGCTGTGGGCGAGATCACCAACATGATTTCCGGCCAGGCCCGGGCGGGACTGAGCCAGCTTGGACTCAACCTCTCGTCGTCAACGCCCACCGTCATTTTTGGTGACAACCACACCGTCAGCCACATCACCTCCGGTCCGGTGGTGGCCATCCCGTTTTCAACCGAATACGGGGATTTCACCCTGGAGTTTTGTTTCGAGTGATTCCCCGCGCCATGCGCCAGCCACGGGCCGCCCTTTTACCCGGGACTGTGCCAGGGATCGCCGCCAGGGCACTGACCAGCCTTTCGGCGAAAGGCCGCACCGCCATGAAACGTGGAGCTTGCCACACCATGTCGGCCCGGGGTGTTTTGGCCGGTCTGGCACTGCTGGTTCTGCTGGCCGCCGCCGGCCCGGTTCGGGCCGGGCTGGCGAACCTGGACGCGGCCCAGGCCGCATCCCCGGCCAGCGATTCCCAGCCCTCGGGCAGCCAGACCGAAGCTGCAAAAGAGACGCTCCCGGCCAGTCTGGAAACAGCGCTTTTCCGTCTGCCCAAAGGTGACCCCTCCGGCCCGGTACTGGCCGTCCTGACCCTGGTGTCTGCCCCGGGCTGGCACGCCTACGCCGTGGGGCCGGCCGAATCCGGCCAATCGGCCAAAGCCTCCCTGACCGCCGGCGATGTCCAGGCCCCGGCCCTGTTCCCGCCTGGAATACCCACCCCGGATCTGCTGGAACCTGACAAAAACGTCCTGGTCTACACAGGCCGCACCCCGGTGTTTGTGCCGCTCTCCGAGCAAGGTCGCAGCGCCGCCAGTCTGACCGGCGAGGTGCGGGTCTTTTCCTGTTCCGAGACCAGTTGCTGGCCCTCGACCCTGGCCGTGGCCCTGCCCCTGGCCGGGGAAGATGTCGCGGCCCTGCCCCTGGCCGAGGCCCAGCCGTGGTGGCCGCTGTTTCTGGCCCTGCGAAACGCCGCCCTGGCGTCGCCGCTGTCGGCCTGTCCCGAGCCGTCCCTGCCGCCGGGCCTACGCCTGCCGGCGGCACCAAACAGTGTGGACACCGCTGCGGGCAGCGTCCCGGCCGCGAGCAGCCAGGCCGCGCCCGAACTGACCCCGCGCTCGTTCACGCCGGCCCTGGAAGTGTCCGGGCTGCTCAAGGCCGCCATGCTGGCCTTTGCCGCCGGTTTCATCCTCAATTTCATGCCCTGCGTGCTGCCGGTGGTCAGCCTCAAGCTGTCGGGCCTGCTCGCCATCAGCGGCGAGGAGGGGCGGCAGGAGCGCCGCCGCATCCTGCGCGAGCACAATTTCTTCTTTGCCCTGGGCATCGTTGTCTATTTTCTGATCCTAAGCCTCATCCTCGGGGCCTTTGGCCTGGCCTGGGGGGAGATGTTTCAGTCGCCGGCCCTGGCCATCGTGGTGGCTGTGGTGCTTTTCGCCCTGTCGCTGAGCCTTTTTGGCGTGTTTCATCTGCCGGTGGTGGATCTGAAAATCTCCTCCGGCACCCGGGGGCATACCCGGCGCGGGGCCTTTCTGACCGGCATGCTGACGACGCTTTTGGCCACCCCGTGCAGCGGTCCGTTTCTGGGTGGTGTGCTGGCCTGGACCCTGCTGCAGCCCCAGTTGATCATCATGACCGTCTTTGCCACCATCGGCCTGGGCATGGCCACACCCTACGGCATTCTGGCCATCTGGCCGAGGCTGGTGCGCTTTTTGCCCCGGCCCGGCGTCTGGATGCAGGGATTAGAGCGGGCCATGGCCTTTATCCTGGCCGCCACCTGCCTCTATTTCCTGGCGCTTTTGCCACCCGGGCGTATTTTACCGACGCTGGCCGCGTTCTGGGCCACGGCCGTGGGGGCCACCCTGCTTGGCCGCATGCATCTGGCCCAAAGCGCCCTGCGCGGTCTGTTCCTGGGCCTCGTTGCCCTGGTCGTGACCGCAGGCGGCCTGGCTTTCGCCCTGACCTTTGCCCCGCCGGCCGAGGCCGAATGGGTGGCCTATACGCCCGAGGCCTTTGCCGAACGCCTGGGCAAGGACAATCTGGTGCTGGATTTCACGGCCGACTGGTGCCCGACCTGCAAGCTGTTGGAGCGAACGGTGCTGACCCCCCCCCGGGTGGCCCAGTGGGGCACCCGCCACAAAGCGGTCTTTATGAAGGTGGATCTCACCCGCCAGACGCCGCCGGCCATGGCGCTTTTGCGCGCCCTGGGCAGCCAGTCCATCCCGGCGGCCGCTTTTTTCCCGGCCGGACGGGACGCCCAGGCACCGCTGGTGCTGCGCGATCTCTTCACCGCCGGCCAGTTCGAGCAGGCCATGGACGAGGCCTTTGGCGGCCCGGCCAAAACGGCTGCCCCGCAGCCGGCAGACGAGTAGCGCCGCAGAGCCAAGGGCCGTGCAGAAGGCCTGTGGGCTTCGACCCTGGCCAGCTGCGGCAAATCTGTGCGAACGCTGTCGCCAGCCCCATGCTGCCTCCGTATCGGACCCCAAAAAAAGGGAGCGCCCAGGCGCTCCCTTTTTCATTGCGTAACCACCTGCCCGGTCCAAGGGCCGGGAGGAAACCGGGGCCGGTCAGGGATGGGCCGCCGCGCCCACGCCCGGGGCCGCCACTGCCGCGACCGGGGCCGGCGAGGCAGTTTTCTTGGCCTGGACCAGCTTAAAGCCCTTGTCCAGCAGCTTGGCTGTCTCGCGCTCGCGCACCCGGGGATTGCGCGACCCCAGGACCACGGCAATCAGACGCGTGTCGCCGCGTTTGGCCGTGGCCACGATGTTGTAGCCCGAGGCGCAGACAAAGCCGGTCTTGAGTCCATCCACGCCTTCATAGCGGCCCAGAAGCGAATTGGCATTGTGCCGCTGGCGGTTGTTGTGGGTGAAATACTGCATGGAATGGATGGTCAGCGCCTTGGGGAACTGCTCCAGGTAGGCAGCCGCCAGCTTCAGCATATCCCGGGCCGTGGTCACCTGGCCCTCGGCCGGCAGGCCATTGGGGTTGTGGAACACGGAATTGGTCATGCCCAGGCGTTTGGCCGTGTCGTTCATAAGGGCCACGAACGCATCGGCGTTGCCGTTTTCCAGGTTATCGGCCACGGCCATGCAGGCGTCGTTGGCCGAGGCCACGGCAATGCCCTGGATGAGATCGGTAATCTTGATCTGCTCGCCGGAGCGCAGGTGCATATTGGACCCGCCCTGGGTCGCAGCCCGCGGCGAGACCTCGATGACATCCCAGGGGCGCAGCCGGCCCTGGCGGATGGCGTCGAAGAGGATGTAAAGGGTGAGCACCTTGGTCAGCGAGGCCGGCGGAATCTGCACATCGGGATTCTGCTCGTAGAGCACCTCACCGGAGTTCATGTCCCACAGGATGGCCGATTTGACGGTCAGCGTCGGCACGGCGCAGGCACCGATATCGCCCTCTTCGTTCTCGATGTCGGGATTGACCGCAGCGGCCTTTTTGCCGCGGCGCGGCTTCTGGACAGCGGCATCAGCCGCCACTGCCTTGGCCGCCCGGGCGGATTTGCCGACCTTGGCCGGCCGCTCGGCCTTGCCGCGTGGTTCGGCTTTGGCCTGTTTGGCCGCCTTGGCTGGTTTCTGGGCGGCGGACTTGGCCCGTTCCTTATCGGCGTGGCCGGTGTCCTTGGCCAGGCCGTTTAAAGGAGCGGCAACCAAGGTCAGGATGGTCAGAAACGCTATGATGGTGGCGCGAAGTGCGTATTGCATGTGGTTGGATTCCCCTTGCGCGGCGAAGTGCCGAGCGTAATGCCGGGCTGACGCCGGGAGCGACGATGCGCTTTTACCCGCGCCCAAAAGGAAAGTCAAAAGCCCGGATTCCCGGCGTTGCACCGGGCGGCCGCTTGCCGTACTATGCCGGCATGGAGCGGGCGAGGCCGGTGCGCCCTCCGCTCCTTCCAGGGAGCCTTTCATGTCGCGTATCGTCCCCGTCCCGACCAGCCCGGCCTTTTTGACCGGTGCCGGAGGTGTGCCATGTGCCCGTCACGCTGCCCGCTTGCGGGCTGTGGCGGCGCTTGCGGGTGTGGGCCGGACAACCCCCTGTACCGCCTGTCCTGCGGCCGGCGCTGATCCCTTCCATGGCTGATTCATACGATTTTCCCGACATCCAGGAACGCTTGCTCGCCTTGGAAGAGGCCTTTGCCGACCACAACTCCTATCGGTTTAAAAAAACCATGGCCGAGTTGCGCCGGGCGGTCAAAATGCGGGCCAACACCACCGCCCTGGCCCAGGCCGAGATCCTGGACAGTCGCAAGGAAACCGAACGCAACCGCAAACAATGTGTGGATTTGCAAGCCAAGCTCAAGACCGTGGTGGATCGCTTTGAGGGGTCGTTCACGGCCTTTGAAAAATTTCGCAAGGCTATCCGGGTGGTTGAGCTTATGCGCAGCCACGAGGATTTGCCGGCCGTACTGGACCGCATCAAGGAACTGTTCGGGCTGCGGGCTGTGAGCCTGCTCCTGGACGCCGGCGAATACGCCCCCTTCGAGCCACCCGGGGCGCGCCTGGCCGAAGCGACCGCGCTGCGCAAGGGACTGGCTGCGCTTATGCCCAAGGCCACCGGTCCGGGGCCGTTTATGGGATCGATCAAAGCCGTGCCCGATCCGGGTTTTTTTTTCGGCCCGGGGTTTTGTGCGGAGCGCAAGGTGCTGCTTTTGGGCTCGTGCTTTATCTATCCGCTGCGCGACAAATTCGGTCCGCAAAAGCTCGTCGGCATCCTCAGTTTTTTCGACTCCAACCCCGACCGCTACACCAGCGAGAAAGGTTCGGAGTTCGCCACCCATTTTGCCGACATCTTAGGCTACACCATTGTTGACGTCACGGACCGCAAAAAGGCCGAACGCCTGCGCGAGGACGTGGAACGCATGACCCGCCACGACCTTAAATCGCCGCTGACCGCCGTCTTGACCCTGCCCCAGCTCCTGCGCCGCGACGGCAACCTGACCGAGCGGCAAAACGACATGTTAAGCCTCATGCAGCACGCCGGCTACCGCATGCTCCATATGATCAACCAGTCCCTTGATCTCTACCGCATGGAGCGCGGCGTCTACGAGCTTTCGCCCCAGTCCGTGGATCTGCTGCCCATTTTGGACAACATCGCCGGGGAATTGCGCGGGGTCATCGAAGCGACTGATTTGAGCCTGGAGGTGACGGTACGGGGCCGGGCCAGGGCCGAGGACGACGTTTTCGCGGTGCGCGGCGAAGAAATGCTTCTTTATACCATGCTGTCCAATCTGATCAAAAACGCCCTGGAAGCCTCACCGGCCGGAGCCAAAGCCACCGTGGCCCTGACCGAAGGCCGGACCCTGGATGTGGCCGTGCACAATGCCGGGGTAGTGCCGGCAACGATTCGGGACCGCTTTTTCGCCAAATTCGCCACTGCCGGCAAAAAGGACGGCACCGGCCTTGGGGCCTACGGGGCCAAGCTCATCGCGCAAATCCACGGCGCCAAAATCGCCATGGCCACTTCGGAGCAGAAAGGCACCACCGTCACGGTGGCGTTTCCCAAGCCCCGCACGCCGGAGAAAACCGTCGCTGTCCGGGCAGGTATCCTCAAATAGAAAAGCCTGCCGCCGAAGGGGAACCCCATGCGCAAATGCCTGCCTTTGGCGCTCGTCGCCCTGGTCGTGGCCTTGATCGCCCCGGTGATCCCAGTCTTGGCCCAGTCCCAGATGGAACTAAACGCGACCGCCTGCGGCGTGGCCAAGCAGGCCGACGCTGAACTGAACGCCGTGTACGCGGCGATCCTCAAGAAAAACGCCGGGGACAGACTTTTCATCGACAAGCTCAAGGCCGCCCAGCGGGCCTGGGTCGCCTTCCGCGACGCCGAAATGGGGGCGCGCTATCCGGCGCAAGACACGTCGGAATACGGCTCGATCTTCAACCTTTGCTGGTGCAATGCCTTGGCTGCGCTGACCAAACGGCGCACGGCGGATTTAATGCTCTGGCGTGACGGCATTCCCGAAGGGGATGCCTGCGTCGGCAGCTACCCGGTGCGGTAGGCGTGCGCCCCTGCGGTGAGACAGCGCAACGCAACTGCCAACTGGCAGCGCCGCACGGCAAAGCCCCGGGCCTGGCCGGAAACCCGCAACGACACTAAAGATGCTGGCATTGTGGCTGCGTCGGCCGGACAGCGGTGGTGTTCTGGCGCGGCGTCAGGTCCGCCGGGCCACCATGATGCCGCTGGCACTGCCGGCCGGCACCGATGTCCCGGCCCGGCCGTAGGCCCGAAGCGCCCGGGTGGCCGGGGTTGCCTGGGGGGAGGCAGCCGGAGACGCTGCGGCTGCGCCACCCCTGGCCGCACCGGAAGTGGCGACCAGGGCGGTCAAAACAGCCGTCTGCCGGGCTTGGCCCTGGGCGCTGTCGCCGAAATCGCGGCCAGGAGTGGCCGAACCGTCCGCACCGGGATCGGCCGCCGGCAAGGGGCCGCTCCCCTGAGCCAGCACCGACGACGCGTCCTGGGTCGTGCCGGCCGGCTCGGCTGCGGAGCTGGTGACCGGCGGGCTGTCCGGCGGTTCGGGCACGACCGGAGCCCGGGCTGCATACAGCCCAAGGACGCCGAAACCGCCGCTGTCCACCGCATCAATCATGGCCCGCTCCTCAAGGTTTACACCTTTTCATTTCTCTTATCGGCCCCTGCCCATCGCTTCTTTAGTCCCGGGACAAAATAATCTATGCTCCTTGCCTCATGACTATTCCCGACACCGCCGTCTACGCCGTCACCGAAAAAGGCCTGCGCCTGGGCCGGCAACTCACCACTGCCCTGGGCGGCCGCCTCTACGCCCCGGCCCGGCTGGCAACTCCAGACGCCACCCCCTTTGCCTCCCTGGCCGAACTCGTGGCAACGACCTTTCACCACTGCCGCGCCCACATTTTTATCTGCGCCTGCGGCATCGCCGTGCGGGCCATTGCCCCGCACATCCGCGACAAGGCCAGCGATCCGGCCGTGGTCTGCCTGGACGACGCCGGGCGCTTCGCGGTAAGCCTGCTCTCCGGCCATCTGGGCGGGGCCAACGCCCTGGCCGGGCAGGCGGCGGCCATCGTCGGCGCGACCCCGGTGGTCACCACCGCCACCGACGCCGCCAACGCCCCGGCCATCGAACTGCTGGCCCGCGAACTGGGGCTGCCGCTGGACAATCCCCTGGCCACCCGCCGGGTCAACGCTGCCCTGGCTGCCGGCGAACCCGTGGCCGTCTTTGATCCGTTGGGGCTTTTTACCCCCGGCGGGGCCACGGCCGCCCGGCATTTTGCCTGGGTGGCCGGCCCGGACCAGATCCCGGACGACACCCCCCTGGTGGTCGTTGACTGGCGCGTCGGCCCGCTGACCCCGACCCGGCTGTATCTGCGCCCCAAGACGCTCATTGCCGGCGTTGGCTGCCGCCGGGGCACGCCGGCCGCCGACATCCTGGCCCTTATCAGCCATGTCTGCCGGGAGCGCGGGCTGGCCCAGGCCAGCATCACTGCCCTGGCCAGCATCGAGGCCAAACGCGACGAGATCGGCCTGCTGGAAGCGGCCCGGACCCTTGGCGTGGACCTTGTTTTCTATCGGGCCGACCAGTTGGCCGGCGTCAGCGTGCCCCACCCCTCGGCGGTGGTGGCCAAACATATGGGAGTGGGCAGCGTATGCGAAGCGGCAGCGATACTGGCGACAGGCGGGGGCAGGCTGCTCGCCCCCAAGACGCGGACCGGCTTCTCCACAACGGCCATTGCCCTGGCGCGCTGACTGTAGTGGGGCTTGGCCCCGGCGACCCCGTCCTGCTTGCCCCCATGGCCGAGGCGGCCCTTGCCGCCGCCGAGGTCGTGGCCGGCTACACCGCCTATATTGAACTTGTGCCGGCGCAGCTGCTGGCCGGCAAAACCGTGGCCGCAACCGGCATGACCGGCGAAGTGGCCCGCTGCCGGGCCGCCCTGGAAGCGGCAGCCGCCGGCAAACGCGTGGTGCTGGTCTCCAGCGGCGATGCCGGGGTCTACGGCATGGCCGGGCTGGCCCTGGAAATGCTCGAAGCCTTGGGGCTTGCCGACCGCATTGCCTTTTCCGTGGTGCCGGGCATCCCGGCCGTGTGCGCTGCAGCGGCACTCCTGGGTGCGCCGCTGACCCACGATTTCGCGGTTGTCAGCCTGTCGGATCTGCTCACCCCCCTGCCTGTCATCGAACGCCGCCTGGAAGCCGCTTTTGCGGCCGATTTCGTGGTTGCCATCTATAATCCCCGCTCCCGCAAACGCTCGGGATATCTGGCCGCCGCTTTCGCCTGCGCCGCCCGCCATCGCCACCCAGACACCCCGGTGGGCATGGTCAAAAACGCCTATCGCCCAAACCAGGAGATACGCATCACCCCTCTGGCCGCCGCCGATGCGGCCTGGGCCGACATGCTCACCCTGGTTATCGTCGGCAACAGCGCCAGCCGTCTGGCCGCCGGGCGCATCCTGACCCCGCGCGGCTACGCCGGCAAATACGCCCTGGGACAGTAATTTCCGACTGTTGTGGTGAGCAATCTCCCGTCTTTTCCGGGCATTGCACCTTGACAGCCTGTCCTGGCTGGCCGTACACCCTCTAAGTGATAAATTATTCTTGGAAGGAGGCGTGAGGGATGAAAAAAGCGTTGTTATCGTGTGTGATGTGCGCTGCGTTGGTGGGTTTTGTGGGACTGCCCATGGTCCAGGCCGTGGACGCGCCGGCTGACGGTGTCGTCAAGGCCCCTGAGGGCATGACCGCCACCCAGTCTCCGGTGAAGTTTTCCCACAAAGGCCACGCCAAGGTTGACTGCAAAGTCTGCCACCACAAAGGCGAAGCCACCCAGAAGTGCTCCTCGGCCGGCTGCCATGACAGCCTCGACCCCAAGGACAAGACCAGCGACAAGTCGTTCTACCGTGCCTTCCATGACATGAAGAGCGAGAAGAGCTGCGTTGGCTGCCACAAGAAGGAAACCAAGGGCCCCACCAAGTGCCCTGAGTGCCATCCCAAGAAGGAAGGCGCTTAACTTTCATCAACGCCGCGAGGCCGGGTGCCTATCCCCCCGGCCTCGCTTCTCTGCATGACCGCCAAATCGGCCGAGGTATTGCACATGGCGACCGACAAGCCCCTTCCCGACAGCGACGACGACATCATCGATCTCACCGACCTCGTGGAAGAAGGCTCTGCCGCAGGCGGCGCTGCCGGTGCTGCCGCCGACGACGGCGTGGATATGAGCTTTGAACAAGAGCTCGACGACCTCTTCGGCGACGCCGAACCCATGCCTGCCAAAGCCGCACCGGCCGCCAAGGCCACGCCCGCCGCAGCCACTGCCGACGCCGACGAAGACACCGACGATCTGTTCGATCTGGCCGGCTTCGAAGTCGCCGACGCAGACGGCGCCGACGTCACCGACGCCAAACCGGCCCTGGCCGACGCCGATGACGACATCATGGATCTTTCCGGCCTGGGCCTCGATATCGCCGACGACACGCCCGCAGGAGACAGCCTCCCGGACCTCGGCTTCGACGACATCCAGCCGGCCCCTCCGGCCGAGGCCGCGGCCCCTGCCGTTGCCGATGACACCATGGATATTTCCGAGTTGGGTTTCGATGATCTGGTGCCCGACGACACCCCCAAAGCCCAAGACGCGGCAGACAGTTTGGATGCCTTCGACTTTGGCGACCTGGAAGAAAAACCCGCTGCCGCAACCGCTGCGGTCGCAGACGCCCTGGCCGACGATGCCCTTGATTTCGAGGACAGCCAGCCGCCAAGCCCGCAGGCCGCGGCCGATCTCGCCGCCTTGCTGACCAGCGGGGACGACAGCCCGGGCAAAGACATTTCCGACGCCGACCTTGACGCCCTGCTGCCCGAATCGGACGAAGCGGCCAGCGACGCCGCCATGGCCGATCTGCTCGGCGAACTGCCCGATGCCCCGTTGCCCGAGCTGGCCGCGCTTCCTGACGAAGCCGAACCGGCCGGCCAGCCTGACGTGGCCGAAGCACCCGACATGGCCGACATGGCCGACACGGCCGCCTTGGTCGCGCCCTCCGACGAGGCCCATCCGACAATGCCGCCCCTGGCCGCTGCCGCCGGTGTCCTGGCCGCTGCCGCCATTCCCCTGGCCGCCATGGCCGCCGCCGGCACAGCCAAGTCCGATGCCGGCCCCTCAGTCGGTGGCATCGATCTGGGCGCCCTCGACACACTCATCGATTCTTCCAAGGCCCCGTCCGCCGCCGCCGAGACACCAGCCGCCCCGGACAAAGCCCTGCTCGCCCGCCTGGACGCCCTGGAAGCCGCCGCCGCCAGCCTCGGCCAGCGCTTCGACGCGCTGCCCCAGGCCCCCAGCGAGGACGCCCTGGCCCAGGCCCTGGCCGACCGGCTGGAAGACTCCCTGGCCGCCCGGTTTGAAGCCTTGCTTGCCAGCCAGCCCGTTGCCCCGGACCTGGACGACCTCAAAGCCGGCCTTATGGACGAACTCCACGCCGCCCTGGCCGCCCACCGCGACGCCCTGCGCAGCGAACTTCCCGCCCCAAGCGAACTGGTGCGCCCCGATGACCTGACCAACGCCCTGGAAGGCCTGCGCGAAGCCCTGGCCCGGCTGGAAGCGAGCAATCAGGACCGCCAGAGCCAGTTTGACGACTTCACCCGGTCCATGGAGACCACAATCGCCGAGTTGCGCCGGGAATTGCCCGCGCCCACCGATTTCGTCTCGCCCCAGAGCCTGTCCGAGGCCCTGGACAGCCTGCGCCAGACCCTGGCCGATGACCTGACGTCCAGCCTCGAAGCCCGCCTGGACGCCGTGGCCGAGGCCGCCCGGCAGACTGCCGGCGCGGCACTTGAACCGCTGGCCAGCCGCCTGGACGCCCTGGAAGCCGACCGCGTCGATCCCGAAGCCCTGGCCCAGATTCTGCGCCAATCCCTGGCCGACGATCTGGCCGTGGGCCTTGACGACCGCCTGAAAGTCGCTGTCGACGCCGCCCGCGCCGAGGCTGCAAGCTTAAGCGAACCGCTGTCCAGCCGCCTGGACGCCCTGGAAGCCAACCGCATCGACCCCGACGCCCTGGGTGCCAAACTGCGCGAGACGCTGCTCTCCGATGCCCTGGACCCCACAGCGCTCCAGGAAGCGGCCGCTCTGGCCGCCAAGGCCGACGCCGCCGCCCAAAAGGCCCTGGCCGGACTGGACACCCGGCTGACCAGAGCCGACTGCGACGCCGCCCTTGACACCCTGCGGGCCGAGCTGACCGCCAGCATGGAACGCACCGTGCCCCAGGCGGCAGCGGCCGTCATCCGTGAAGAAATTGCTGCTTTATTAAAAGATTTCAGCGAGGAAGAGTAAAGAGGCCTTGGGATTCCAAAGGGCTGGCCCCTTTGGAATCCCTCCTGGAAGGCAAGGGAGCAAGGAGGGGCACCGCGAGCGTCAGGCCGCTGGCGGGACAGCCTGCTCCGCCACCACCCGATTGCGGCCGGCCGCCTTGGCCGCATACAGGGCTGCATCGGCCCGGGCCAGCAGATCGTCCAGATCGGCCTCGCCAAACGCCTGCGAACGCCGCACCTCGGCAACCCCCACGCTCACCGTCACGGCCAGGGTCCGCTCACCGGCCGGACTCGGCTGCTCGGCCATGGCCCGGCGAATACGCTCGGCCAGTTCCAAACCCTCGGCCAGACCGGCGCCGATTAACAGCACCGCAAATTCCTCGCCGCCATACCGGGCCGCCAAATCGGATTTGCGCACCGCGCCAGCCAGCAGCCGCCCCAGATGGGCCAACACCTGATCCCCGGCCTGATGGCCGAAGGTGTCGTTGACCCGCTTGAAATGGTCGACGTCAAGCATGAGACAGGCGCAGGGCTGCCCGGCCCGCAGGGCGGCGCTGAGGAGCTTAAGCCCCCCGGAAAAAAGAAAGCGGCGATTGTTCAAGCCCGTCAAGGCGTCCTGAATACTCAACCGCTCGATGGCGTCGATATGCCCCCGCATCTGGCAGGCCATGTCGGAGAAGGCGTCAAAAAGATCGTGAATCTCCCGGGGCATACGCTGCGGCGCGGCCAGGGAGCAGGTTTCCCCGTAGCCCTTGGAGCGCAACTCCCGGGCATAGCCGGCCAGCGTTTCCAACGGCTCTTCCAGACTGCGGCACAACCGCAGCACCAACGGCGAGGCAATGCAGATGGTGGCCAACGTGCCAAGGGCCACCCACATGGCCTGGTTGCGGTAGCCGGCCAGTGCCAGGGACACCGGCTCCTCGCGCACGAGCTTCCAGCCGCCCCGGTCCAGGGTAACAGCTGCCCCAAGCATCTCCCGGCCGGCTGCGTCGCGGTAGAGCGCCCCTGCCTCGCCCGCCGCCAGGACAGGCTGCGAGACCAGGGCGGTCAGCGGCCCCCCGCCAGCGGCCACTGCCGCACTCGGGGCCAGGATGCGCCCCGCGTTGTCGCACAGCATGACGCCGCCATCCGGCCCGGCGGTCGCCTCGCGCAACCAGACATCGAGCACGTCGAGCTGCACCGACAGGAAGATCAAGCCGCCAAAGCTTCCGTCCGGGCGGGTGACCGGCGAGGAAAAAATACAGATGAATTTGCCTGAGGTGCGGCCCAAAATCCCGGAAACCAAGACCTCACGGCCGGCCTTGGCCTCATGAAAATATTCACGGTCACCCACGTAGACGCTCGGCGAACCATCCGAATCCACGGCCGTATAGCCCTCAGGCGTCACGTACACCACGGCTGATACAGGAGCGTGCGTCAGCTTGTAGATGGCGAAATCGCGGTTCATGGCAGTAAAATCGTTTAATTGCGTGGACTCCAGCCGGGCCAGATACTGGGCGTCGGCAAAGCGTTCACCAATCCACGACCGCACCACGCTGCGTTCCTTGGCCAGCGACTCCCGCAGCCCGTTTAGTTCGTTTTCGATCACCTGGCCGCGTTGGAAAAAGAAAAAAAATCCCGCCGCCAGCACCAGCGGCAGCGAGACAAGCAGCACGGTGTAAAAACGCAACAACCCGCGCAACGTATCAAGCCCAAACGATTGTTTCAGTTGTTTCAGTCGCATCCGCCGCCCTGACATTGGTTGCCATTCCCACAGACGAGGCAGGAACGTACAGTGTGCATAAGGTCTGCTCCTTTACGCGAAACAATTTGGCCCGGCAATGCGGCCACCTTGCACAAAGCCTTTTTTTAGACCATGACCATCCCACCAGAGAAGCCGTGATACCACCATGCCGCCCAACGACGACACTTCCCCACTGCCCGACGCAGCCGCCCCCGACGAATGCACCATCGCCGCCTACGTGGCGGCGCTTATCGATTCCAAACGCCTGGGGCATCTGGTGGTCCACCACCGCATCCTGCCGGCCGCCCCGGCCGTCTATGCCGACCCCATGCGCCCTTTCCCCCGCCCTGTGGCCGGCCTGCTGGCCGGGCGCGGCATCGGCCGGCTCTATGCCCATCAGGCCCGGGCCACCGACCTGACCCGGGCCGGACGCCACGTGGCCGTGGCCACCCCCACCGCCAGCGGCAAAACGTTGACCTATCTGCTGCCGGTCCTGGAAGAAATCATCAAAAATCCCGATTCACGGGCCATTTTCCTGTATCCCTTAAAGGCCCTGGCCCAGGATCAGCTCAAAGCCATCAACGAACTGACGGCCGGCCTGCCCGAATCGGCCCGGCCAACCGTCGCCATCTACGACGGCGACACCACCGCCCACTTTCGCCGCAAAATCCGGGACAATCCGCCGCATATCCTCATCACCAACCCGGAAATGCTCCATCTCTCGCTGCTGCCCGGCCATGACAACTGGAGCACGCTTTTTGCCGGCCTCACCCACGTGGTCGTGGACGAAATGCACACCTACCGGGGGGTCATGGGTTCGCACATGGCCCACGTCTTTCGCCGCCTGGGCCGCGTGTGCCGGCGTTTCGGCAGCCAACCGTCCTTTGTCTTTTCCTCGGCCACCATCGGCAATCCCGGCGAGCTGGCCACGGATCTGACCGGTTTGCCCGTAGAAACCGTCACCGAGTCCGGCGCGCCCACCGCTGCCCGCCATTTCCTGTTTATCAATCCCGAGCAGTCTGCCGCCACAACCGCCGTCATGCTGCTCGCCGCCGCCCTGCGCCGGGGGCTGCGCACCATCGTGTACACCCAGTCGCGCAAGATGACCGAGCTGATCAGCCTGTGGATTCGCGAAAAGGCCGGGCCGTATGCTTCGCGCGTCTCGGCCTACCGCTCCGGGTTTCTGCCCCAGGAACGCCGCGACATCGAAGCGGCCATGGCCTCGGGTAAGCTCCTCGGCGTCGTCTCCACCTCGGCCCTGGAACTGGGCATCGACATCGGGGGCCTGGATCTGTGCATCCTGTGCGGCTATCCCGGCTCGGTCATGTCCGCCTGGCAGCGCGGCGGCCGGGTGGGCCGGGCCGGACGCGAATCCGCCGTGGCCCTTATTGCCGGCGAAGACGCCCTGGATCAGTATTTCATGCGCCATCCGGCCGAGTTTTTTGACCGCCCGCCGGAATCGGCCGTCATTAACCCGGCCAATCCGGTCATCGCCGCCAAACACCTGGAATGCGCCGCCGCCGAGCTGCCTATCCTGCTGACCGAACCCTATCTGGCCGATCCGGCCATCCGCCGCGAGGCCGAAAGCCTCGCGGCCAGGGGCCTGCTCCTGCGCGACAAGGACGGCACACGCTATTTCGCCGCCCGCAAACGCCCCCACCGCGACGTCAATCTGCGCGGCTCGGGCGGCCAGTTTACCATCGAGGCCGGCGGTGCCGTCATCGGCCAGATTGATGAGCTGCGGGCCTACAAAGAAACCCACCCCGGCGCGGTCTACATCCACCGGGGCGTGTCCTATCTGGTTAAATCCCTGGACATCCCCGAACGCCGGGTGGTCGTTATCCCGGGCAAGGCCGACTACTACACCCGGGCGCGCGGCCAAAAGACCACCGACATCCTGGAAGTCCTCGGCGAAGGGAGCGTGCACGGCGTGCCCGTCTTTCTCGGCCGGCTGCGCGTCACCGAAACCGTCACCGGCTACGAGCGCCGCAGCACCCGGGGCGGCCAACTCCTCACCATCGTGCCCCTTGATCTGCCGCCCATGATCTTTGAGACCGAAGGCCTGTGGTGGGTCATCCCCCAAGCCGTCCAGGCCGAACTGGACAAACGCCTGTTCCATTTCATGGGGGCCATCCATGCCATGGAACATGCCATGATCGGCATTTTGCCGCTGCTCGTCCTCACCGACCGCAACGACCTCGGCGGCATTTCCACGCCGCTGCATCCGCAAGTCGGGCGGGCCTGCGTCTTTGTCTACGACGGCGCGCCCGGCGGCGTGGGGTTGACCCGTCTGGCCTTTTCCCGGGCAGGCGAAGCGCTCACCCGCACCCTGGCCGCCGTGGCCGGCTGCCCCTGTGAAACCGGCTGTCCGTCGTGCGTGCATTCCCCCAAATGCGGCTCCGGCAACCGTCCCATCGACAAGATTGCCGCCCGCTACCTCCTGGAGTTGCTCATGTCCGGAAAACTCCCCGAAACCGAACCGTGTCGGCCCGACTGCAACGAACAACCACAAGCCAACGAACCACAGGCCACTTCCCGCCCCAAGGGCAAGGCCCCGGCCCGGTTCGGCGTCCTGGATGTCGAAACCCGCCGCGCCGCCGCCGACGTGGGTGGCTGGGGCAACGCCCACAAAATGGGCATCTCCGTGGCCGTACTCTACGACTCGGGCACCGACGAGTTCATCCCCTACAGCCAGGACGAACTGCCCGCCCTCTACGAAGCGCTGGCCCACCTTGATCTGATCGTGGGCTTTAATATCCTGCGCTTCGACTACAAAGTGCTGGACGGTGCCGCACCACTCAACCACCGCACGCTGCCCACCCTGGACATCCTGGAACGCGTCCACGCCCGCCTGGGCTACCGCCTGTCCCTGGACGGGCTGGCCAAGGCAACGCTTGGCACGCAGAAATCCGCCTCCGGCCTGGATGCGCTCACCTGGTGGAAAGAAGGGCGTCTCGACGAAATCACCACCTATTGCAAACAAGACGTGGCCGTCACCCGCGACCTCTACCTCTTTGGTCGCGACAACGGCTATCTGCTGTTTACCAATAAGGCCGGCAAGATTGTTCGCCTGCCGGTCGAGTGGGCGTAATCGCGTCATTGAGAAGAAAAGAGGCCCCCCCAACGGGAAGAAGGTGTTGCGGGGTCTTGGCGTTGACTGGCGAGCGGGGTGTCTGGGGAGCGGGGCAGCAGAGAGGGCGCCTGACGAAAATCATCGTTATTTGGCGGCCAAAGGGTTTCACCCTTTGGCCAAAATGGTTTGCAGGCTGTGCGGCACCAGCCGCCTGGACGCCCGCTGCTTGCATCAATCCGCCACGTTGATCTCCCCGGCGTCGCGAAGGGCCAGCAGCAAGGCCATGCCGCCGCATTGCTTGCTCACTGCCGTATCGGACCAGGTATGGTCGGCCACATATTTGCCCGATACATACACCGTGGTGAAACTCCACAGATAGGGACTGGGAACAGGCGGCGTGCGACGGCGGTAGCCGAACCCGTTGTAACGCTCCAGGATATAGGCCACCCCGGCCACACTCCAGTCGTCCCAGGCGTCAAGACCGGACAGGAGCAACGCATCTACGGCGCTGTCCTCCCAGGCAAAAGGCGGATTACCGTTTAGGGGGCGAGCCTTGGGCACCCGGACGGTGCGGGCCGAGAGCGGATCGCCGTTGTGCAGGTGGCGGCCAAAATCCAGGCTCGCTTCCAGGGCGTGGAGGATGCCGACGACAAACCAGGGTGCGCCGATCCGGTCGGCCACGGTCCGGTAGCGGTTGGCCCGGACCGGCTCGGCCAGACGCCTGGCCATCCGGGCCACTTCCCCGGCCCGCTCGGGCCGAAGGGTCGCTGCGGCGAACAGGTTGCGGTACGCGTCGGCCAGATCCGCGTTGTAAGGGATCACTCGCGCCATGGGACTCTCCTTGCGATTGTGGGTTTTACGATACTCCCACACCCTGATGAGTCCATGCCCAAGCGTTTTCGTCAAGCCACCGGCACGGCAGTCCACCCGCCGGGGGCCTTTTCGCTTAATGCCCGGTCAGCTTGTATTTTTTGAGCTTGTACTGCAACAAGCTCTTGGAAATGCCCAGCATCTCGGCCGCTTTCACCTGGACGAAGTTGGTGCGGGCCAAGGCCCGGCGAATGAGCGCGGCTTCGATTTTCTCCAGCGTGTCGTTTAAGTTGATGGTCACCGGCAGCAGGTCCACGGCGGATTTGTACTGGCTTTCCTCGTCGCGGATTTCGCTGGGCAGATCCTCCACCTGCACCATGTCGCTGGCTGAGAGCACCACGCAGCGTTCCACCACGTTTTGCAATTGGCGCACGTTGCCCGGCCATTCGTAGGCCGTCAGATAATCCATGGATTCCGGGGAAAACCCCCGGAACTTCTTGTCGTTTTCCCCGGAGTAGCGGCTGAGGAAGTGGGCGGCGAGGATGGGGATGTCCTCGCGGCGCTCGCGCAGCGGCGGGGTCTGGATGTGGACCACGTTTAAGCGGTAATAGAGGTCTTCGCGAAACGAGCCCCCGGCCACGGCCTCGGCCAGATTGCGGTTGGTGGCGGCCAGGATGCGGATGTCCACCTCGATGGAGTCGGAACCGCCCACCCGCTCGAACTTGCGCTCCTGGATCACGCGCAACAGCTTCACCTGTAATTCCGGCGACAACTCACCAATTTCGTCCAGAAAGATGGTGCCCTCGTGGGCCATCTCGAACCGGCCGCGCTTTCGGGCCACCGCCCCGGTAAACGAGCCTTTTTCGTGGCCGAACAGTTCCGATTCGAGCACGCCCGAAGCCAGGGCCATGCAGTTGACGGACACAAACGGGGCGTTTTTACGCGGCGAGGCATAGTGAATGGCCTTGGCCAGCAGTTCCTTGCCGGTGCCGGATTCGCCGGTAATCAGCACGGTCGAGCGGGTGGGCGCGGCCTTGCCGATCATCTCCAGCACCCGCTGCATGGCCTTGCCCCGGCCGATGATGTGTTCGCTGGAGAACCGATCCTCCAGGGACTGGCGCAGCAGCATGTTCTCGCGCTGGGCTGCGGCGAACCGGCTGGCTTTTTCGACGGTGAGCAGCAACTCGTCGTTGGCAAAGGGCTTGGCAATATAGTCAAAAGCCCCGATGCGCATGGCTTCCACCGCGCCTTCGATGCTGCCAAAGGCGGTCATGATGATGACCGGGATGTAGGGGTAGTTGCGTTTGACGTGTTCAAGCACCTGCTGCCCCGTGAACTTGGGCATCTTCATGTCGGTGATGACCACGTCCACTTCGGACTCATCGAGAAAGGCCAAACCGGTCTCGGGGTCGTCCAGGGGCGTTACGGCATAGCCGGCGTCGCCGAGCATGGCATCAAGGATGAGCAGGTAGTTTTTTTCGTCGTCGAGAATCAGTATCTGGCTTGGCATGTGTTTGTATCCGGCATGAGGTGGGCGGGTGATGCGCCGCGAAACGCGGCGGTCGTGGCGGCAGTGTAGCGCAGGTTCAGGCCGCCGGGAAGGTCATGGTGACGCGGGCACCGGAATCCGGGGCATTGTCCAGGGCGAGCGTTGCCTTGTGGCTCTCAACGATATTGCGCACGATAGCCAGCCCCAGGCCCGTGCCGGCGTCCTTGGTGGTGAAAAAGGGGTCCAGGGCGCGGTCCTTGTTGTCCGGGCCAAAGCCGGGGCCGGTGTCGGTGATGGCCAGCACGACCTCGTCCTCGGTCATGGTGCCACCCACGGTGATGACCGGCTCGCGCTTTTTCTCCTTGTCTTCGGCCAGGGATTCCATGGCGTTGGACAGCACGTTGTAGATGGCCCGATAGAGCAGATCCTTATCGCCGCGAACACAGAGTCCCGGGGTGTAGTCGCGCACCACCACCACCCCAAGCTCCTCGCACTTGGCTTCGAGAAAGGTCAAAGCCTGATCGTAGATGACAGCCAGATCCACCTCGTCCTGGCGCGGGGCCTTGGGCCGGGCGTAATCCAGAAAATCGCCCACGGTCTTGGACAGGCGCTTGGATTCGTCGAAAATGGCCGAGAGCAGCCGGATGTTGACCGGATCGGCGTCCTTGCCGCGTTTGAGCAGCAGTTCCGCCGTGGAGCGGATGATGCCCAGCGGATTGCGGATTTCGTGGGCGATGCCGGCCACCATGCGGCCCATGCCGGCCAGTTTTTCCTGCTGTTGCAGTTCGCGCTCCAGGCGTTCGCGGTCGGCGATGCGCTGGGCGTTGATGCGGCCGGCCCGGCTGATGATGACGCGCAACAAGACGAACAGGAGCAGCGAGGAGAGTAGCGACGTCACGATGATGATGCGCTGGAAATCCACGACTTTCTGGTAATCGCCGGTGATGTCCTGGGTGAATTCCAGGGCACCCATGATAAAGCCCTGGGGATTGCCCGGGATCAGCGAGCGTTCCGTGCGCAGGGGGTAGATGGTTTTGAGCGTCACGGTGTCGGGTTGGGGCGTGAAATCGAAGATGCCGCCGAGCATGCCGGCCCGGGTCACCACCTGGAAGCTCGACGTGCCCTGTTCCAGGGCTTCGAGGATGGCCGTGCCGGCGTAGCCGGACTGGCCCACCAACTCTTTGTCCGTGGCGTAGGACACGCGCTTGTCGTGGTCGTAGATGCGCACTTCACTGACATGGAAGCTGTGGATGGTGGAGAGCACGGTCTTGTCCAGGCGGTCGTACTGGGCCGGCTGGGACAGTTCCACCCGGCCAAAGCCGATGACGGTTGGCAGGGTAAACCGCTGATAAATCTGGTGGTTGAGGTTTTCGGCCAGGAGCAGGGCGAATTCCTTCTGCTTGGCCAGCACGTCCTGGCGGGCGTAGTTGGACAGGAAAATGGACAGGAACAGATTGACCAGGAGAATAAGGGCCAGCGAACTCCAGGACAGGAATTTGACGAAGCCCAGGGACTGGTCGGCGTGATCGCGCAGGGGTTTTTTCACGAAGGGCCTTCCCGGGTCCGGTCCGGCGGCCTGTGGCGGCAGCCGGACCGGGGCGCGGGTTGGAAACGTTAGGAGAGCTTTTTCAGGAATGCGCCCATGGCGGTCAGGGCTTTTTCCAGGGTTTCGTCGCTGGTGGCATAGGACAGGCGCACGCACCGGTCCTCGCCAAAGGCCACGCCGGGCACGGTGGCAACGCCGGCTTCGGTCAATAGCGCTTCGGACAGGACCGTGGAATTGGGCACGGCAGCGGTGTAATATTCCGACAGGCTGGGAAACAGGTAGAACGCCCCGGCCGGGGTGGGGCACACGGCCCGATCCCAGGTCTTTATGATGGACAGGCACAGGTCGCGACGCCGGGCAAAGGCTTGCCGCATCTCTTCGACGCACTCCAGCGGGCCGGTCAGGGCGGCGATGGCGGCCTTTTGCACGATGGAGCAGATATTGGAGGTGGACTGGCTTTGCAGGGTGGTCATGGCCCGGATGACGTCAGGATGGGCCACGCAGTAGCCCATGCGCCAGCCGGTCATGGCAAAGCTTTTGGCCAGGCCGCCGACCACGGCCACGTTGTCGGGGTGGATGGCAAAGCTGGCGGCCATGGAAGCGGGCTTGGCCGGATCGTACACGAGCCGGTCATAGATTTCATCCGAGACGATATAGATGTCGCGGGAAACGGCCCAATCCACGATGGCGTCAAGCTCGGCGGCGGTGTAATGCGCCCCGGTGGGGTTGGACGGCGAATTGAGGACCAGGGCGCGGGTGGCCGGGGTGGCGGCCCGGTCGAGATCCTCGACAGACACCAAAAAGCCATTGGCCAGCCGGCTCGGTACCGGCACGGGTTCGGCCCCGGCCAGCCGGATCATGTCCGGGTAGCTCACCCAGTACGGGGACGGCACCAGGACTTCGTCGCCGGGGTTGAGCACTGCCAGAAACAGGTTGTACAGGGCCTGTTTGCCGCCGTTGGTGGCGATGACGGCCTCTTTGGGGATGGGCACGCCGTAGAGTTTTTTATAATAGCCGGTGACGGCTTCCCGCAGGGTGGGGATGCCGGGGACCGGGGTGTAGCGGGTGAAATTGTCGTCAATGGCTTTTTTGGCAGCGTCCTTGATGTGTTGCGGCGTATTGAAATCCGGTTCGCCGGCAGACAGATCGAGAATGGCCTTGCCCTGACGGCGCAGATCGGCGGCCTTGGCGGCCATGCCGAGGGTGGCGGACGGGGCGACGAGACGCATACGAAGCGCGGTGCGCATGGCCCGAAATCCTTGTCTTGGGGTTTGACGACGGGGTGCCGCGAGATGCGGCCGCCAAGTACTCTAGAGCAGAATTGCAAAAAGGTAAATCATGACGGAAACGACAATCGGGCGGGTCTGCCTGCCCCTGGCCGGGGAGCTGGTCCTGGCGCGGTTCGTGCGGCGTTATAAGCGGTTTTTAATCGACGCCGAAACCGACGCCGGCCCGATTACGGCCCATGCCAACAACACCGGCTCCATGCTGGGGCTGTTGCGACCCGGTGCGACCATCGCCCTGTCCGTGTCGGACAATCCCAAGCGCCGGTTGCCCTACACCCTGGAAATGGTGCGGTTGCCGGATTTTCGGGGCGCGTTCTGGGTCGGGGTCAATACACTCACCCCCAACCGGCTCTTTCGCCTGGGTGCCCTGGCCGGGGCCTTCCCGGAGCTGGCCGGCTATGACGCGGTGCGCCCGGAACCACCTTTTGGCGGCGGCCGGCTGGATTTTTTGCTGACCGGCCCGGCCGGGCGGTGCTTTGTGGAATGCAAAAACGTCACGATGGTGGAGGATGGGGCGGCCATGTTTCCCGACGCCGCCACCGAGCGCGGCCGCAAGCATCTGGTTGAACTGACCCGGCTGGCCCGGGAAGGAATCGACAAAGCCGCCATCTTTTATTGCATCCAGCGCCCGGACGGCGACTGCTTCGCCCCGGCGGCGGTCATCGATCCCGAGTACGCAGCACTTTTGGCCGAGGCTTTGGCCGCCGGGGTGCTGGTGCTGCCCTATCGGGCCGCGGCCACGCCGACCGGCATCATCCTGGGCGGGCGCCTGCCCCTGGCCCCGCTGTGAAAAGGCCGTCCGGGCATGGATGACAAACGGACCGGAAGGCCCTATCTATGGGGGTGGCCAGCTTGTGCGGCCTAATCCCCCAAACGCCTTTCCCAGACGGAATCCATGATCAGACACCTGACCCCCAAGGACTTGCGCGCCTGCTGTGACCCGGCTTCCCTGCCCTTTGACGACAGCCGCGACATCCCCGACGATCCCACGGCCCTGGCCCGGACCCAACCCCGCGCCCATGCCGCCCTCACCCTGGCGCTCACCATCGGCGGCCGGGAATACAACATCTATCTGGCCGGCGAACCCTACATGGGCCGTACCCATTTCGCCCGCAGCTTCCTTGATCCGGCGGCCAAGGCCGGCCCCACCCCGCCGGACTGGCTGTATGTCCACAATTTCGACGACCCGGACCGGCCGCGCGCCATCTCGCTGCCGCCCGGCCAGGGGCGCGGCTTTAAAACCGCCCTGGCCAAGGCCGTGGCCGATATCCGCGAGGAAATTCCGGCCCGGTTCGAGCGCGAAGCGTATCTGGCCGAAAAACAGACGCTTATGCGCGGCTACAACGCCGACCGCGAAACCATGCTCGAAGAGATGGAAGAACGGGCCAAGGGCGAGGGCTACAGCCTGTTTATCGACGACCAGGGAGCCTTTACCCTCTACCCACTCCTTGAAGGCAAGGTGGTGAGCGACGAGGAGTTCGAACGCCTGGAGCCGGAACTCAAAAAGACCCTCAAAGCCAAGGGCGACCGGCTGCTGGAAGAAATGGGCTCGGCCCTGCGCCGGCTGTCCAAGGAAGAGCGCGGCTACCGCGACCGGGAAAAAGATCTGGAGCGGGCCACCGCCGGCGAAGTCTGCGACGCCCAGCTGGCCCAGTTCGCCGAACTGCGCGCCGCCTTCCCGGCCATCGAGCAGTTCCTGACCGCCATGCGCACCGACATGCTGGAAAATCTCGATGCGTTTATGCCTCCGACCGTGCCGGCCGCCCCGGTCTCGCCCCACGGCGAGCCGGGCTATCCCGATGACGTGTTCTATCGCTACGAGGCCAACCTCTTTGTGGACAACGGCCAGCTCTCGGGCGCGCCGGTCATCGTCGAGGACCACCCGACCTATTTCAACCTCATGGGCTGCATCGAGCGCGAATCGGAAATGGGCGCGCTCTATACCGATTTCACGCTCATAAAGGCCGGCTCCCTGCATCGGGCCAACGGCGGCTTCCTGATTATCCGGGTGGACGACCTTTCGGCCAACCCCGGAGCCTGGGACAGTCTGCTGCGGGCCTTGCGCTCGGGCCAGGCCCGGGTGGAAGATCCGGCCGAGGGCGGCGAACATGTGCGCACCCGCACCATCGAGCCCGAACCCGTGCCGCTGGATCTCAAAGTGGTGCTGGTCGGGCCGGACGAGGCCTATGAGCTGCTGCTGTATAACGACGAGCGGTTCGGCAAGCTGTTCAAGCTCAAGGCCCATCTCCAGGAAACCATGCCGCGCACCCCGGACAACGTGGTCATCTACCTGACCCTGGCCGCCCGGGCCATCCGCGACGCCGGACTGCTGCCCTTTGACCGCTCGGCCCTGGCCGGCTTGGTGGAATACGCCTCGGTGGCGGCCGAGGACCAGAGCCGGTTGTCGCTCAAAATCCCCATGGCCCGGGAAGTGATGATCGAGGCCGACGCTTTGGCCCGGCGCGCCGGCGCGCCGCTTGTCGCTGCCGACCATCTGGCCCTGGCCCGCAAGGCGCGCGAATTCCGGGTCAATCTCTTCGAGGAGGAATATCTCGAAGAATACGACCGGCAGATGATCAAGGTAGCCACCTGCGGCGAGGCGGTCGGTCGGGCCAACGGCCTGTCCGTGCGCATGTTTGGCGACTACGCCTTTGGTTTGCCGCACCAGATTGCCTGTACCGTGGGCGTTGGCCACGGCGGCATCCTCGACCTTGAGCGCGAGGCCGAGCTTGGCGGCCCCATCCATACCAAGGGCATGATGATTTTAAAAAGCTACCTGATCGGCCGCTTTGCCCAGGATAAACCGCTGGTCATGACCGGGTCGCTGTGTTTCGAGCAAAACTACGCCGCCGTGGAAGGCGATTCAGCCTCCGGGGCCGAGTTGGCGGCCCTGCTGTCGGCCCTGGCCGAAAGGCCGCTCAAGCTTTGTTACGCCATGACCGGGGCCGTGTCCCAGTCCGGGGCCATCCTGGCCGTTGGCGGGCTCAACGAAAAGATTCGCGGCTTTTTCGCGGTCTGCCGCCGCCGGGGCCTGACCGGCGAGCAGGGCGTGGTTTTGCCGGCCGACAACGTGGTCAACCTCATGCTTGATGATGAGGTGACCGCTGCCGTGGCCGCCGGGCAGTTCCACATCCACCCGGTGACCACCATCGAGGAAGCCATGGAAATCCTGACCGGCCTGCCGGTGGGCAAGCAGGGCGACGACGGCAAATTCCCCACCGGCAGCCTCTATGCCCTGGTGGACGAGCGTCTGGCCCGTCTGGCCCGTCTGGCCCCCATGAGCGGTTTCGTTTCCCAGGCCGGACAGGGGTAAGCAGTATGTCGAGCACCTGGTTTGACGAAAAGCGCGAGGAGTTCAGCCGCGACCTGCTGCGGGACTACTGCCTGTCGGTGGAGACGCTGGAGAAGCTCTTTCAGGAGTTCGACCGTTCGGGCCGGGTGGTCTTTGAGGATCTGCGCGATCTGCTGGGCGAAGAGATGAACAAGGGCCTGCTGTGGCGCTTGAAAGACACGGCGCACCATCTCTTTCGCGAGGGCGGCACCTCAAGCCCGGTGGGACAGTTTCTCGACTGGTGCATCGGCTACATCTTCCACGAATCCATGAAGCTCAAGGAAGACGCCTACCAGCAGCAAAACTACGCCCCCTGGTTTCGTTCCATGCAGGAGCGCGAGCTGCCGGAGCAGGATCTCATCATCAGCCGGGAACTGTTCCAGCTGCTCATGCAGACCACCGAGAGCATGCAGCGCGAAATCCGTCGCATCCGGTTTCTTTTCGGCGAGTGCCGCAAGCTGTTTCCCATGTACCTGTCGGACCAGGGGGAAAACCACTGGCTGGCGCGGTTTCTGTTTAAGCGCAACGAGATCGTGCGCGAGGTGTTCAGCCAGAGCTACCGGGAGCTGCTCCGGGGCATTTACGGTACCGCGCCGGAGTCCATGTACGTCATGGCCTCGCGCAGCCTGCGTGAAGGCGGCTGGATGCAGCAGGCGGCCGAAGCTGCAGCCAAGGCCTGCGAGACAAACCCGGCCAGCGAACCGGCCCGGCGTGAAAAAGAGATCGTCGATACCTGGCGGGCGCGCCTGCGCGCCTGACGGCGGAGAGAGGCAAAGACGAAGAATGCCTCCGGCGGCCGGGGGGGATCATCCCCCCCGGACCCCCTGGGTGGGAGAAGTATTTCAAGGGGAGAAGGGCACCGCCGTTCCCCCCGTAACCCCTTGCCTTTCAGGAGGGATTCCAAAGGGGCCACCCCTTTGGCCGCCGGAGGCATCTTCTGCCTTTCTTCAGGCGTCGCCAGGGCGACGCCTAGCTGGCGTCGGAACTGGCAGAAGCGCTTGCACTGGCGCTGGGGCAGGATGCGCAGGTGCCGGACGAACAGGGTGAGGCGGCAGGGGCAGCGTCAGCTGCCGGGGCATCGGCTGGCTTGGAGCAGCCGCCCTCGCCGCCGCCTGAGGCGCTGCAGCCGCCGTTGGCTTTGTAGTCTGTGACGTACCAGCCCGTGCCCTTGAGCACGAAGGACGTGTTGGACATGAAGCGCTTGCCGGGCGCGCCGCAATACTCACAAGGCGCTTCGTCGACGTCGTAGCTGCGCTGGAGCACTTCAAATTCCTTGCCACACTTGGTACATTTGTATTCGTAGATGGGCATGATCCTCTCCCAAAACAAGGCTTGCGACCGTAAAATCCGGCCGAAACCAGTCCACCTTCGGCCCCGGTTTGTCAAGGGCCGGCAAAGAGCCGCCGCGATAATTCCGGCAGCACTCGGTATGATCGAGCGCCAAAGAATGTAAGCGGTTGTGTTCTCGAGTCAAGGGCGGGGCGGCACGAAAAAAAACAGATCGCTTTTCTCCCGACCGCCTGGGACGGCAATCCCGCAGGGAAAAACCGGACCGGCTCGCCCGCCAGGCCCCCCCTGTGATCCGCGTCTGGTCGGCGCAGGATCGTGCGAAGCGTGCGCCGTTTAAAATGGGGTTAACGGCGTAATCAGCGACTAGGTCAGCGCAGGCTTGGCCGAAGCGGACGTAGGACGTTTCACGGCGAGGTGCCGCGCAGGGCCCTGGGCCGCCAAACCGCCTTGGGCCAGCCCGAGCACATATTCTGGAAATCCCAGTCCAATGAGTGCTTTCGCCTGGGCAAGCTTTGCCGTCAGCGCCTGCGATACGGCAGTGTGGCGCTTCTCGACACAGGCTTGCGCCAGTGCAAGCACCGGGGCATGGCAGGTGTGCAGGGCTGCCTCGACTGCAGCAGCGGCAGCGGCGTCATCGTTGTGACTTAATAAATAGTGAAAATAGGTTTCGGTCTGACTGCCCCGGTACTGCAGCATCATTTCCGCCAGCACGGCAGCATTGTCGCGCTTCCCGTCCGTTTCGGCCGCAAACAGCACATCCAGATTAAAATCTTTGTGCGGTGTCGTGAAGACCAGCGCCATGAGGCGCGATAGGGAAGATTTGCCGCGCTTCATATGATTGACGGCAACGATGTGCGCCAACCGGAAAAATCGTGCCGACGCCTCGTTTCCCTGTCGCCAGCAATCCTCGGCGGCGGCGCAATGTTGCGGCCAGAGCTCTTCAATCGCCAACTGGACATCATTGGCGCACTGCTGCAGCAGACTGATGACGATGGCGTCGCCCTTCTCCCAGCCGGCCCGGCTCTCCCGATAATATTTCATGAGCAGGGCTTCGCGCTCACCGTTGAGAAAATACGGGAGCATATAACCTACGCAGTACCTATTGTTGAGGTACTGGTTATAACTTTCCACTCCAGGCAATATTGAATAAAAAAGCGTGCAGCACTGCTCAAACGTATTTCTGACGCCGGCGTCCTCGATAACGTAGTCTTTTATGCCGATTTTACGTTTTCCTGAAACTGTTTCCGTGACGCACTCCGCAACATGCGATCCCACATAGCAGGTCAGGCGGGAATTAATTGATTCCAGCGACTGAAACTGAATGCGCTTCATGACGTTTATGGTCTCGTTAATCTCCGATGTCCGCGTCCAGGGATCGAAGAAAATGAATCCCGGATTGATGACAATTCCAAGGTCGTTCAATATTGCTATGGCTTCCAAGTGCTCTTCAACGGTTTCCTGCTTGCGGTATCGGTCTAAAACAGGCTGGGAAAAAGACTCGATGCCCAGAAAGACGCCGGCCAACCCGGCCTTTTTCAGCAATTTAAACAGTGGAGCCCGAACTGCGGCGGAACGGCACATGAAACCGAACCGGATGTCGGGCAATTTCTCCAGGACAAGGGTGGCGAAGCGCTCGGCCCGCTGTTGTGACCTGGGGGTATCAAGCAGAAAATTGTCGTCCACAAAATAGAAATGCGCGCAATGATACCGTTGGTACACAGCCTGCATTTCGGCCACAACGTCCTCGATATCCCGCGGCCGCCAGAGCCTTTTCCCGCCGGCTTGCGGGATGCTGCAAAAACTGCAGTTGTGCGGGCAGCCTCGTGAAGCCGCAATACTCGTCTGCGGGTGCAGGCGAAGCTGCCAGGGCAGCATATCCCGGGCCGGCCAGGGCAGGGTGTCAACGTCAAGCGGCTGGTCCTGGAGGAATTCCAGGACTTCGGCCTGCTCCCACCGCGTAACGGCGTCCAGGGCTGTCAGCACCCGGGGCGTGAGGACTTCCCCCTCGCCACGGACAATGGCGTCCGGTTGGAAACAGGCGAGATCCTCCGTCGTCAGGGTGGTGGGCAGAATCCCCCCCAGCAGAAGGCGGATGCCCGCGTCACATTGCCGGATCTGCTTGGCGATGCGCACGCCGTGTTCGGCGTTCATGGTCGAGAGTGTCAGGCCGACGTAGTCAGGCGTAAGGGAGCGCAGCAAGGCCGGGATGTAGTGGGCCGACGGATCGATGAGGGAACAGTCCCAGAGATGGACTTCGTGCGTGTCGCCAAGCTGTTGCCGCACGGCTGCGGCGACAGAGGCAAGCCCGAGATTTTCCAAGTGGAGTTGGCTGCCGGTATTGGCGTTGGCCGGCGGATTGATCAGGAGCAGCTTTTTCTTCGTACGCATTATCCGACGCCCCTTGAGAAAATCGTAAGCTGCATCGGAGTATGAGCCCTGGCAGCGTTTCCAGAACGTGATGCTAGGCCGCGCTTTGGTCCTGGGTGCGGCGTTCCCACAAGCGCATCTCCTGCATCTTTTTGCGGCGCAAACGTTGCAGGGACTTGCACACCAGCGGCGTGCCCTTGGCATAGCCCCATTTGGCCCGGTAATCGTCCGGCGTCAGACCATACTTGGCCAGATGCCGGCGGGTGATCATTTTAAACGACTTGCCCGACTCCAGACAGGTAATGGTGCGTTCCCTGACCGCCTTTTTGGCGCTCGCCGACGTCCCGGCCGGGAAATCCTCGACCAGTCCCGGGGCCTGTTCCATGCTGCGGATGACAGCGGACAGACTGGCCACCATGGACCGGATTTCTTCTTCACCCATCATGCGGACCTTGGCCTGGGCTGTAACGATTTCCAGTGCCAGCGACACATGCGTTTCCATATCGGTTCCTCCGGGCTTTTTCAGGATCAATTGACGATTTTCGCAGCAGGTCTGGATGCTCAGTCGCTGCCGGGCGAAAAAGGTTGCACCCTTCCCCCACGTCTTCTATCCTTCCATGAAATCATCCAGCAAAGGAAGACACATGAATCTGACGCTGCATCCGGCGGCGATTACCGCCGCACTGCTGGCGATTGTCCTCGGACTTGCCGGCTGCGGTGCGTCCTACGTCAATCCCAACATCATTGATCAGTCCCAGGCCAAGCAACGGCTGGCCCAGGACAAAGAGTTGTGCAAGGCCGAAGCCAACAACGCCGTGCCACCCACCTACGCCCTGGACCGCTTCGAGTTCGACCCCACCATCGAGGCCCAGGCCGGGCGCTATGTGGCCAACGTGGTCGAAGACGACGCCAACCAGGACGCCTACACCCGGTGCATGCACAATCGCGGCTGGCGGTATCGCAAATAATAATGGGAACCGGCGGGGAAACGGGCCGGATCAAAAAAAACGGCCCGGGGACGCGGCCGCAACCGCGTCTCCGGGCCGCATTGACCGGAAGGAAAGGACGTTACGGGATTTAGTGAATCGCGCCGCTGGCCGGGGTGGCCGGATTGCCGGCAGCGGCCAGGGTCGTGGCAAAGCGGGCCACGGCCGGATCCTGGCGCCAGGTGCCAAAATGCTGTTCCCATTGGGAAAACGGCAGTACGGCCTCGTCGAGCATGCCTTCGTGGCCGGACAGCCAGACGGAAAAGAGCTTGAGCAGCAGACCCAGCGGTTTGCCGTCAAAGGCCCGGGCCACAAGTCCGGGAGGATAGATACCGCCTTCCATGACCCGGAAGACAAACTCGCCCACGGCCCGACGCGAGGATTCCTGGTCTATGGGCTGGCCATTGACCCCGGCCACGAACTCGGCCAGGGACGCATCATAGCCTTTAAGCTCCTCAATCGCCTCGGCCGGCACGTCGAGGAACACCACGCCCTCGTTTTCCATGGCGAAATAAAACCGCACCCAGTGCTCGGCCATAAACACCCGAAAGATTTCCTGACTGGCTTTTTCTTCGATGTTGTCCATCGCGAGTTCTCCTTCACATGTCGTTACAAACGCCCACAGCGCGCGAAATGTCCGGGCGCGACCTCGGCCAAAAGCGGCACCGCCTCGGCGCAGGCCGGGATGGCCCGGTCGCAGCGCGGATGAAAGACGCAGCCGGACGGCGCAGCGGCCGGATCGGGCGTCTCGCCGGGCAGCGCCGCCCGTCGCCGCGCCCCGGGGTCCAGTCCCGGCACGGCCGCGAGCAGCGCCCTGGTATACGGATGCAGCGGCCCGGCGTAAAGCGCGCGGGCCGGGGCCAGTTCCATGACCCGCCCCAGATACATGACCGCCACCCGGTCGCTTAAATGCCCGACCACGGCCAGATCGTGGGAAATAAACAGATAGGCCAGCCCGTGGCGCGCCTTGAGATCGGCCAGCAGATTGATGACCTGGGCCTGCACCGACACGTCCAGGGCCGAAACCGGCTCGTCGCAGACCAAAAGGGCCGGGGAGAGCGCCAAGGCCCGGGCAATGGCCACCCGCTGGCGCTGGCCGCCGGAAAACTGGTGGGGGAAACGCTTGGCGTGCTCCGGCAACAGCCCCACCTGCTCAAGCAGTTCAGCCACCCGCGCCCGACGCTCCCGGGCCGAGCCTTCGCCCATGGCCCGCAACCCCTCGGCCACGGTCCAGCCGATGGGCAGGCGCGGATTAAGCGACGCATACGGGTCTTGGAAAATCATCTGCACCAGCCGCGGCAAACGCCGCCGCCCGGCCGGCGAACCGGCCCAGGGATCAAGGCCGTCCAGGCGCACCGTGCCCTGGCTGGGCGGCTCAAGGCCCACGGCCATGCGGGCCAGGGTCGATTTGCCGCAGCCGGACTCGCCGACCAGCCCCAACGTCTCGCCCGGGGCCACGGTCAGATCCACCCCGGCAACAGCCCGCACCACGCGCTCGCGGCGGGCGAAAAATCCCTCTTTGGTGGTATAATGGCGGGCCACGCCGGACAGTTCCAGCAGGGTGGCAGCGGGGGCGTCAGGATGCATGGAGCCAACACCTCGCTTGCCGGCCGCCGGGAAGATCAAAGAGCGGCGGGGTTTGCCGGGAACAGGGTTCAAAGGCCCGGGGGCAGCGGGGATGGAAATGGCAGCCGGTCGGCAGGGCGGACAGGCTCGGCACCGTGCCGGGGATGGGGGTCAGCCGTCGCCCAAGGTCGCCCACCTGGGGCAGGGAGGCCAGCAGCCCCTGGGAGTAGGGATGGGCCGGACCGGCAAAAAAAGCAGCCACCGGGGCGTTTTCCACCACCCGGCCGGAATACATGACCACCACGGCATCGGCGGTCTGGGCCACCACCCCCAGATTGTGGGTGACGAGCAGGATGGCGGTGCCGGCCTCCCTGGCCAGATCGAGCATGAGTTCCAGAATCTGCCCCTGGACCGTGACGTCGAGTGCCGTGGTCGGCTCGTCGGCAATAAGCAGTTCCGGGGACAGCATGAGCGCCATGGCGATCATGACCCGCTGGCGCTGGCCGCCGGACAGTTCGTGGGGATAGCCGAGCATCCGGCGGCGCGGTTCGGGCAGCCCCACCCGGGCCAGCATCGCCTCGGCAGCGTCAAGCGCCTCCCGGCGCGAGGCCCCGGCATGGACGCGCAGCGGCTCGGCCACCTGCTCGCCGATGGTCAAAACGGGATTGAGCGCAGTCATGGGTTCCTGAAAGATCATGGTGGCCCGCCGGCCCCGGATGGCCCGGCGCCCGGATTCGGGCAGGGCCAGGATGTCCGTGCCGGAAAGAACCACCCGCCCGGCCGTCACCCGCCCCGGCGGCGCAACAAGGCCAAGCATGGACAGGGACAAGACCGTCTTGCCGCAGCCCGATTCACCCACCACGGCCAGGACGCCGCCCCGGTCCACGGACAGGTTCACGCCGTCCACGGCCGTGACCGGCCCGCCCGGACCGTCGAACACCGTGGTCAGCCCCGTAACCTCTAAAAGCGCGTGCCCCATGCCCCTTCCGTTGGGTTGCCCCCGCCGTTTGCCCGGGCCGGTTCCCCTTGCCACCGGCCAAACGACGCGTTATAGACTGAAAATAGTTTTGTTACTCGTAAGGAGGACACACGGATGAGCTCCCCATATCGCTCGATGCCAACGACCCAGTCCCGAGCCGAGGTTGTAAACGCCTTCATGCGCGGCGTCTACGGCTGGATGAGCCTGGGCCTTCTGGTCACGGCTGCCGTTTCCATGTTCGTCGTGACCAGCCCGGCCATCCGCCAGGCCGTTTTCGGCAATCAGATCATCTTTTTCGGCCTGATCATCGCCGAACTGGCCCTGGTGGTCGGCCTGTCCGCCGCCATCAACCGGCTGTCCGCCGGCACCGCCAGCGGCCTTTTCATGCTCTACAGCGCCTTAAACGGCGTCACCCTGTCGTCCATCTTCATGGTCTACGCCCAGGCCACGATCTTTAAGGCCTTTTTGGTCACCGGCGGCATGTTCGGAGCCATGAGCCTGTACGGCCTTATGACCAAGCGCGACCTGACGGGCCTGGGCAGTTTCATGTTCATGGGCCTCATTGGCATCATCATCGCCTCTGTCGTCAATATCTTCACCAAAAGCGCCGCGATGGACTTTATCATCTCCTGCGTGGGGGTGTTGGTCTTTACGGGGCTGACGGCTTATGACACCCAAAAGCTCAAGGTCATGGGCGACATGGCTCCGGCCGATGACGCCACGGCCGTGCGCCGGGGCACCATCCTCGGGGCGCTCACCCTCTACCTCGATTTCGTCAACCTGTTCCTCATGATGCTGCGCCTTTTCGGCGGCGGCTCAAGCCGGGACTAGGCGAGACCATTCACACGGCCCGTTTCCGGCCGGTCTTCGGGCCGGAAACGGGCCATCCCAGCCATGGCCAACGCACGTCGCACCCGGCGGCGAAGGGATAAGCCTTCCCGCCCCTCTGCCCTTTCGTCCACCCGTCCCGCGCCCCGGGAATGGGGCCGCCTGTTCCTGTCCCTGCTGCTGACCCTGCCGGCATTTTTTTTCAGCCTCTACCGACGGCTTGAAGCCCGCTGCTTTGCCCTGGGACTGGCCAGGGTCTGTCGGCCGGCGGCGGCCACGGTGGCCGTGGGCGGCATGTCGGCCGACTGCCGGGGCCGGGTGCTTTTGACCTCCTGGCTGCTGGGCTGGGCCGCCGCCCGGGGCGTCACGGCCGCCGTGGCCGGGCCGGTGGGCGACGGCTGTCCGCCGGTGCGGCCCTTCCAGGTCATGCCCGGCACCAGCCCCGAGGAAGCCGGCGTTGAAGCGGCCCTTCTCGCCCGCTACGCCCCGTCAGGCCGCGTGCTCATCGACGCCGACCCGCGCGACGCCGCAGCCTCGGCCGTGCGCGCCTTTGGCCCGGACATGCTGGTGCTCCAGGACGCCCTGGGCGAGCCGCGCCTGCGCCGCGATCTGGAACTGGCCATCCTCACCCCCGACGATCTGGGGGCGGGCTTTGGCCGGGTGTTCCCGGCCGGCTCCTGGCGACGCCCCCCGGACGTGCTGTCCCGGGCGGCGGCCTTTTGCGTCCACGCCGGACCGCTGACCCTGGACGCGGCCATGGCCGCCGCCCAGAAACGGCTGGCCGTCTACGGCAAACCCGTCTTCGGCATGACCTTTTCCATCTGGCGCTGGCGCGGTCCCGACGGCCCGGCCGCAGCCTCGGCCCTGGCCGGCACGCCCTACATCACCGTGCTTGGCGAGTCCGACCGCGACAGCCTGCCGGAACTGTTTCGCCGCGACCTGGAAGCCGCGCCGCGCATGGCCTTTTACGTCCACGACCGCCACCGCTTCACCCGCCAGGATTTCGAGCATCTGCGGGCCGACGCCATCCGCTTAAAGGTCTCGGTCATCGTCACCAGCCCCCGCTTTGACCTCAAGCTGCGCCAGGGCGGGGCCTGTCTGGACGGCCTGTCGGTCTGGACGTATGACCCGGAAGTGGTCTTTGGTCCGACCCTTTTTACCGACCAGTCGTTTCTCGCCTGGTGGGAAGACCATTTCGGGGCTGTCCTTCACAACCGTCTGCCCGACGAGGAGCGTCCATGCCACAGCACCCGCGCCGCCGCTTCTTCGTGCCGGCCCTCCTCGCCACCCTGACCCTGACGCTCGGTCTGCTGGCTGTCACCGGCTGCTTTGGCCGCAAACCGCACGAACTGCGCCTGGGCTTTGTGGCCACGTTTAGCGGTGAAGGCTTCCGGGCCGGACGCGACGCCCTGGAAGCGGCCCGGTTTGCCGTGCATGCCGCCAACGAAGCCGGCACGGCGGTCATCGACGGCCAGCCCTGCCGGGTGCGGCTTTTCATTGCCGACGACAAGGATTCCCCGGAAGAGGCCGCCCTGGCCGTCAAAAAATTAGTGGGGAAAGACGGCGTCACCGTCATCATCGGACCCTATGCCAGTTCCCAGGCCGACGCCGCCGCCCTGGCCGCCGAGGCTGCCGGCGTGCCGCTTATCGCCCCCTCGTCCACGGCTGCCGTGGTCACGGCCGGTCGCCCCCACATCTTTCGCATCGCCTTTAGCGACGCCTTCCAGGGCATGGTGCTTGGGCGACTGGCCAGCCGGGAACTGGGACTGACCCGGGTGGCCGTTCTCGCCAACCAGGACGCCCTGTCCAGCCAGTCCCTGACCGACGCCTTTGTCCAGGCGTTTACCGCTTGCGGCGGCCGGCCGAACGTTTATTTCTACCCGGACCGCACCCGGGATTTCAGCGACCTCATGGATCGGGCTTTGGCCGACGCGCCCCAGGCCCTTTTTTTGCCCAATGCCAGCAAGGAATCGGTGTTGGCTGGTCTGGCCGCCCGCAAGGCCGGATTTACCGGCCTGCTCATTGGCGGCGACGGCTGGGACGGACCGGAAGTCTCCCGCCTGGCCGCCTTTGACGGTGCTTATTTTGTGGACCATTGGCGCGTGGAAGCTCCAGGCTCCCGGGCCAAGGCCTACGGCGAGGCCTTTGAACGCAGGCTCAAACGAGCACCCACCGAACTTGGGGCGCTCACGCAAGACGCCGTGGGCGTGGTCCTGGCTGCCGTCACCCGAGCCGGGTCCACCGCGCCCGAAGCCGTCACCCGGGCGCTTATGGAGCTGCCGCCTTTCGACGGCGTGACCGGCACGTTTGATTTCGTCGATGACGGCAACCCGGTCAAATCCCTCTATTTAAGCCGCGTGGCCGGCGGCGGCAGCCGCCTGGACACCATCGAAGCCCCGCCGCCGCTGCCGTGCGACCACGGGGGCCAGTAAGGCAAAGAAAGAAAGCGAAGAGAAAAGGCAAAGAGGGAAGATGCCTCCGGCGGCCGGGGGG
This sequence comes from Solidesulfovibrio aerotolerans, assembly GCF_009856865.1. Taxonomy (GTDB): domain Bacteria; phylum Desulfobacterota; class Desulfovibrionia; order Desulfovibrionales; family Desulfovibrionaceae; genus Solidesulfovibrio; species Solidesulfovibrio aerotolerans. The sequence continues at coordinate 70,726 of NZ_WVUD01000019.1, forward strand.
ATGATCCCCCCGGACCCCCCAAATGGGAGAAGGTTTTTAAGGGGGGTGTCGGGAGGTGGTTGGCTAAGCGCGGGGCAGCCGGGGGAGGCGCGTGCCGGCGATTACTGCCCGAGGTAGGCCTTTTTGATGTCGGCGTTTTCCCGCAAGGCTGCGGCCGTATCTTCCAGCACCACGGCACCCGTCTCCATGACGTAGGCCCGGTCGGCGAGCTTGAGCGCCATGTTGGCGTTTTGCTCAACCAGCAGGATGGTCACGCCGCTCTCTTCGTTGACGTTGCGGATGATGCGAAAGATATGCTGGGAAATCATGGGCGAAAGCCCCAGCGACGGTTCGTCCAGAAGCAGCATCTTGGGCCGGCCCATAAAGGCCCGGGCAATGGCCAGCATCTGCTGCTCGCCACCCGACAGCGTGCCGCCGTGCTGCTTTCGCCGCTCAAATAAAACCGGAAAAAGCCGAAAGACCATACCCAGGTCAGCGGCGATGCCATCGGCGTCGCGGCGCAAAAACGCGCCCATGTCGAGGTTTTCCTGCACGGTCAGGCGCGGGAAAATGCGTCGGCCTTCAGGCACCTGGCACAGGCCCAAGGCGGGGAGTTCGTCGGCGCGCTTATCAAGAATGGACGCGCCCTGGTAGCGCACGTCGCCCTTGCTCGCCCGCACGATGCCGCAGATGGTCATGAGCGTGGTGGATTTGCCCGCGCCGTTGGCTCCGATGATGGTGACGATTTCGCCTTCGCCAACGTGCAACGACACGTCGCGAAGGGCCTGGATGCGGCCGTAATGGGCGCACACGCCCTCAAGTTCCAAAATCGCGGCCACAGGCTACTCCGTATCGTCGCTGCGTTTGCCAAGGCGCGCCGCCGGCCACAGGCCGGCCGGGCGCACCAGCATCATAAAGGCCATGGCCCCGCCAAAGGCCAGCATGCGGTACAATTCAAATCCCCGAAACATTTCCGGCAGGGCGACCAGGGCCAGCGCGCCCAGGATAACGCCGGGAATCGAACCCATGCCGCCCAGCACCACCATGGCCAGCACCATGGCCGACTCGATGAAGGTGAAGCTCTCGGGGCTGACAAAGCGCATGCGGGCCGCAAAAAAAGCCCCGGCCAGACCGCCGAAGACAGCACCCAGGGCGTAGGCCAAAAGCTTGAAGCGAAAGGTGTCCACGCCCATAAGCTCAGCCGCGGTCTCGTCCTCGCGGATGGCCTCAAAGGCCCGGCCGATGCGGGAAAAATTGATGCGATACACGGCAATGATGGTAAAAACGGCCAGGGCCAGGATGATATAATAGAGGTATTCGAGCTTGCGGATGACCAGATATTCAAAAGAAAAGGAGCCATCGACCAACTGCGGCAGATAGATGCCCGGGGATTTGATGCCGAGCAGGCCGTTGGGTCCGCCGGTCAGCGCCATCCAGTTGTTAATCACAATGCGCACGATTTCGCCAAAGCCCAAGGTGACAATGGCCAGATAGTCGCCACGCATACGCAGGGTCGGATAGCCGATCAGGCAGCCGGCAATGGCGGCCAGGGCAGCGCAGATGGGCAGGCACACCCAAAACGGCAGGCTGTAGTGGATCGAAAGCAGGGCGTAGGTGTAGGCCCCCACACCATAAAAAGCGATGTAGCCCAGATCGAGCAGCCCGCACAGCCCGACGACCACGTTAAGCCCCAGGCCCAGGCAAATGTAGACCAGGACATTTATGGCCACGTCCTGGGCATAGCGGTTGGTGAGCACGGGGTAGCTCAAGGCAAAGACGGCCAGGGGCAGGAGCAGCATCCAGCGCGGGGCGCGGGCGAGCGTGTTGCCAACGGCGTCGCGGGCGGCGGCCAGCGGCTTTAAGGCCGCGTCCAATCGGCCGGCCTTGCCCAGGCGGTAAAGGGCAAAGCAGAGGGTCGCGCCAAGGGCCACCCGCAGCCAGACGGCCGTGGTTTCGGCAAAATGCAGCGCACCGTCGCGGATGCCCAAAAGCGGCCACAGGAGCAGATAAAACCAAGCCAGGCCCAGGCCGAAATACTGCCAGGATTTCCTAGACCCGCGTGTCATCGACGTTTTCTCCCATGATGCCGGTGGGCATGAAATAAAGCACCCCGATAAGGATGACAAAGGCAAAGACGTCCTTGTACTCGCCGCCGTGGGGGATGTAGGCGGCGGCCAGAATCTCCACCATGCCAATAATAAGCCCGCCGATCATGGCTCCGGTGATGTTGCCGATGCCACCCAGGACGGCGGCGGCAAAGGCCTTGATGCCGGGGACAAAGCCCATGTCGTAGCGCACCGAGCCGTAGTACAGGCCCACCATGATGCCGGCGGCGGCAGCCAGGGCCGCGCCGATGGCAAAGGTGGTGCTGATGACCTTGTCGGAGTGGATGCCGACCAGGGCGGACATGACCTTGTCCTGGGAGGTGGCCCGCATGGCCTTGCCGATGCGGGTCTTAAAGACCAGGGCGTTGAGCAGGACAAGGAGCAAGCCGGTGACGGCCAGGATGCCGATTTGCATGAAGCTGACGCGAACGCCGAGCCACTCGAAACCGCCGTGGGTAAATTCCGTGGGATAGGCCTTGTCGTAGACGCCCTGGGTCAGCATGAGGCCGTTTTGCAGGAAAATCGACATGCCCAGGGCCGAGAGCAGCACGGACAGGCGCGAGGAGGAACGCAGCGGCTTGTACGCCACCTTTTCCACGGCCATGGCCAGCATGGCGCAGTAGCCCATGGCCAGGATCAGGGCAAAGGCCAGGCCGAACCAGGGATGGTTGTCCATGACGCCCTGGGAGGCCATGTAGCTTAAAAGAATGACGCCGAGGTAGCCGCCGGCGGCAAAAATTTCGCCGTGGGCGAAGTTGATAAGCGAGATGATGCCATAGACCATGGTGTAGCCAAGGGCCACCAGGGCATAGACGCCGCCAAGGGTCAGACCATTTATGAGCTGCTGGAAAAGATAATCCATGGATCGGTGCCGCCGGGTGGGGGGAGGCCGCCCTCCCCCCTGCTGTACGAAGCGTTTCTAGTATTTTTTGCCGGTCTGGGGATCCCAGAAGTTGGCGAACTGGCCGTCTTTGACCACACGGATGATGTAGTTGGAGCCGGACTCGCCGTTAGCCTGGAACTTGATCTTCTTGGACGCGCCCTGCATCTCGGTTTTGATCAGTTCGGCCTTGATCTTGGCCGGATCGGTGCTCTTGGTGGCCTTTATGGCGGAGAGCAGCGAATAGGCGGCGTCGTAGGCGTAGGCCGAATAGGCACCGGGCTTGCCGAACTTCTCGTAGGCGGCCATGAACTTCTTATACGACGGGGTGGACTCGTCGATGTAGCCAAAGGTCAGATACATGCCTTCGGCGGCGTCCTTGGCGATTTCCATGAGCTGGGGATGGTAGACCGCATCCTGGCCGATGATGGCGGCGGTGACGCCGGTGCGCTTGGCCTGGATGAGCATGAGGGCACCGGAGGCGGAGTTTTGCAGGCTCATGTACAGGACATCGGGCTTGGCGTCCTTGATCTTGGTCAGAACGGCCGAGAAGTCCTTGTCGCCCTGGTTGACGTGGTCATGGGCGATGACCTTAAGGCCTTCCTTGGCGGCCAGCTTCTCGACGTTGTCGGCCAGACCCTGGGAATAGGTGGTCTTGTCGTCCACGATGAAAATGGTTTTGGCTCCCAGCACGTCCTTGATGAACTTCATGGCGGCGATGGACTGGTCGTCGTCGCGGCCGCAGACGCGAAACATGTAGGGCAGGCCGCGCTCGGTGACCTTTTCCGAGGTGGAGGCCGGGGTCAGCATGGGGATGTCGGCTTCGGCCAGGGCTTCCGAGGCCGGGATGGTGGCCGAGGAGCAATACGCGCCGACGACGCCGACGACTTTCTCGTTGACCAGCTTGTTGGCAGCGGCCACAGCCTGGCGCGGATCGCAGGCGCTGTCTTCAGCAAACAGCTCGATCTTGTCAAAGCCGGGGATGCCGCCGTCCTTTTCAATGGCGGCGATGGCGGCCCGGGTACCGTTGGCAATGTCGTTGCCATCGGCGGCGTAGGAGCCGGTGAGCGGGCTTAAGCTTCCGATCTTGAGGGTGGCGGCCGAGGCCGTGCCGGCCGTCAGGCACAGGGCGACGAGGGCGAGGATGATGCTTCTGGCTTTCATGTTCCGCAAACCTCCTGTCTTCATGGTCTCGCCGCTGCCGCCGCGAAGTTGCGGCCAGTGCGGGCGTTTTCGCGGCACGGTTGTCTAATCGACTTCGGAACCGAGATAAGCCTCGATAACCGCCGGATTGGACCGGACTTCTTCGGGCGTGCCCTGGCAGATGCACACGCCGTGATCAAGGACCACCACCCGGTGGCTGACGTTCATGACCACGCTCATGTCGTGCTCGACCAGGAGCACGTTGACGCCGCTGGCAGCGATACGCTGGATCATTGCCATGAGTTCGCGGCTTTCCGACGGATTGAGGCCGGCGGCCGGTTCGTCGAGCAGGATGGTTTTGGGGTCGGACCCCAGCGCCCGGGCGATTTCCAGGCGACGCTGCAAGCCGTAGGGCAGATTTTTGGCCACGGCATGGGCGAACTCGCCAAGGCCGGCAAAGCTCAGGGCGGCCATGGCCCGATCCCGCACGTCGCGCTCCTCGGTGCGTTGCCGCCGGGTGCGCAGGATCGCGCCGACGACGCCGGCGCGGCTGCGGCAATGCCGGGCCACCATGACGTTTTCAAGGGCCGTCATGGCGGTAAACAAGCGAATATTTTGGAACGTGCGGGCAATACCCCGGGCCAGGATGTGGTGGGGGCGCAGCCCCGAGATGGTCTGGCCGTCGTAGCTCACCGCGCCGCCGGAAATGCGGTAGACGCCGGTGATGACGTTAAAGATCGTGGTTTTGCCGGCCCCGTTGGGGCCAATGAGACTGACGATCTCGCCGGGGCGCAGATCGAAATTGACTTCCGTGAGGGCTTGGAGCCCGCCGAAGTGGACGCTGACGTCGGAAAGACACAAGTGGGCCATGGGACTGACCCTATACGAAAAAATCAGCGGAAAAAAAAGCGGAATTTTCAGGGCTTCCGGCAGGTTAAAACCCAGGCGGCGCAGGCGCTGCCCAATCGGCGAAAAAGGGAAAGACCACTGATTTATTTGACAAAAAAACTCTCAAAGAAGGCCGGGCCGGCCGGCTGCCGCCCCTTTTGGACGTTTGCGCAGCCGGCCGACGTTGCAACGGTTTTTCCCGCCGCCCCAGGCCAATATTCGGTTTTTGTCAAAAAGAGCATTCGAAACGTCGGCTAGACCCGGGCCAATTCCTGGGCCAAAGCCTCGGCAAACGCCTTGAGATCCTCCTGCGTAATGACCAGCGGCGGCAGCAGACGCAGCACCGTGTCCTGGGTCAGGTTGAGCACAAAGCCCGCGTCGAGCAGCGCCTTCCAGACAGCCGCGCCCGGGAAGGTCAGCTCGATGCCAAGCATCAGCCCCATGCCGCGCACATCGGCGATCTTGTCCGGGAAGCGGTCTTTGAGTTCGCCAAAAAGCGCCAAGGCGAAATCGCCCATGCGCTCGGCCCGCTCGGCAATCTTGTCGCGGTGCATGATCTCGATGGTTTTGAGGGCCGCCGAGGCCACCAGCGCCCCGCCGCCAAAGGTGGTGGCATGGGAGCCGGGCACAAAGCCGGCCGCCACAGCGTCGGCGGCCAGCACCGCGCCCATGGGCAGCCCGTTGGCCAAGGCCTTGGAACAGGTGAACACATCCGGGGTCAGGCCGTAATTTTGGAAAGCCCAGAACTTGCCCGTGCGGCACATGCCGGTCTGGACCTCATCGATCATAAAAAGCACATCGCGCTCGCGGCAAAGCTGCGCCACGGCGTCGAGATACTCCGGTGCAAAGGGCTTCACGCCGCCCTCGCCCTGGATGCACTCCAGGAGCACCGCCGCCGTGCGCTCGCTGATAACAGCGCGCAGGGCCTCGATGTCGCCGGCCGCAACGGTGATAAAACCCTCGGGCAGCGGATCAAAGCCGAATTTGATCTTGTCCTGGCCGGTGGCCGTCAGCGTGGCCAGGGTGCGGCCGTGAAATGATTGGGTGAGCGTCACAATCTCATAGGCGTCGCGGTTTTTCACCGTACGCATATAGCGCCGGGCCAGCTTGATGGCCCCTTCATTGGCTTCGGCCCCGGAGTTGCAAAAAAAGACCTTGCCCATGTGGCAGGTGGCCAAAAGGGCTTCGGCCAGTTCCACCTGCTCGCGCTGGTAAAACACATTGCTCACATGCACCAGTTCGCGGGCCTTGGCAGCAATGACGTCGGCCACTTCAGGCTGGCAATGGCCCAGATTGCACACGGCAATGCCGGCCAGCAGATCGGTATATTCGCGGCCGTCGAGATCGCGCATGCGGCAGCCGTCGGCCGAGGCCACGGCCAACGGATACCGGCCATAGGTGCTCATGACGGATGCCTGCTCCCGCGCCCGCAGCGCGTCGAACGCTTCACTCATCGCGATTCTCCTTTATGGTGGATGGATAGTGAGATCCTGGGGGAGGGAACCCCTTTTTGGAAAAAAGGGGTTCCCTCCCCCAGACCCCCACCTTCCACAAAAACTTTTAACGGGGTGGGGCGTGCCCCCGCAGCAACTCCCAAATTCGACCGGCAACACGTATATTCGCCCGAAGGGCGAGGCCCTGTGG